>JBFEYJ010000063.1:0-14847 GCA_041562215.1 Thiohalomonadaceae bacterium
CGTATTTGCGGTGAATAAATAAAAAAATTATGAGCAAACAAGACCCAAAACTGTTACTGCAGTCAGCCCCCCTGCTACGCCAGGGCATGACCACGCCCTCGGCGATGCGCGATGTGTGGATTGCCTTGCTGCCTGCCACTATGGCCGCACTCTGGTATTTCGGCCTCTCAGCCTTGCTGGTACTGCTTGCCAGTATCGCCGGGGCGGTCTTGACCGAATGGCTATTCACCGATAAAGCACAGCGCTCGATCACCCTGCGCGATAACACCGCCGCACTGACCGGCCTGTTGCTGGGGCTAACACTCCCGCCGGGACTTCCGCTCTGGATGGCCTTCCTCGGTGGCGTGGTCAGCATCGGTATCGGTAAGCTCATCTGGGGTGGTCTCGGCACGAATATGTTCAATCCAGCACTTGTGGGCCGCGCCTTCCTGCTCGCCACCTTCCCCACCGCGATGACCACTTGGGCGGTGCAACAGGGTCCTGCGGAATTTTTCGCCATCCACGCCAGCAACCTGGCGGCTCCGTTCTTGCAGGCGACCCTCACCAATCCGGACACTGACGCTATCTCCGCCGCCACCCCCCTCAACCTGATGAAGTTCCAGTCCGAGGGCACAGCCCTAACAGACCTGTTCATCGGCAATACCAGTGGCTCCATCGGTGAGACCAGCGCTCTGCTACTTCTGCTCGGTGGCATCTACCTTTTCCTGCGTCGCGATCTCGACTGGCGCATCCCGGTCAGCATTCTGCTCACCTCTGCCGCCTTCTCCGGCATCCTTTTCATGGTGGATGGCGATAAATACCCAGCGCCGCTCTTTACCCTCTTCTCCGGCGGCATGCTGCTCGGTGCGATCTACATGGCCACTGACCCGGTCACTTCCCCAATCACTCCTCGGGGTGCCTGGCTCTTCGGCATCGGTGTTGGATTATTGGTGGTGCTGATCCGTGTCTTCGGTGGGTTCCCCGAAGGGATGATGTACGCCATCCTGCTTATGAATGCCGCCACCCCACTAATCGACCGTTACACTCAGCCGCGAGTCTTCGGAAGGAGCCGCAGCCAATGAGTACCGACCTGTTGCAGCAAACAGCGCCAGAGCCCGGTTCCACCCGACTGGTGGCATCACTTGCCATCTCTGGCTTTCTCTCTGGGCTCATCATCATCGGCATCTATGTCGCCACCCTGCCGACCATTACTGAGAACAAGGCGCGGGAACTGCGTGAAGCGGTGTTCAAGGTCCTACCAGGTGTCAGCATGATGCAGAAGCTGCAGTTTGATGGTGAACAGGTGGTAATCAAGCATGGAGGCAAGGACGATGAGAACACTCTCTACGCCGGCTATGACGCCAGTAAGCGCTTTGTCGGCTACGCCATCGCCAGTGAGGGCCCGGGATTCCAGGACACTATCCGCCTGCTCTACGGCTATCAGCCAAATGAGCGGAAGATCGTGGGTATGGAGATCCTGGAGAGCCGAGAAACTCCTGGACTCGGTGACAAGATCTATAAGGATACCGCCTTCGTCGCCAACTTCCATGATCTGGCGATAGACCCGCAAATCATCACAGTGAAGAAAGGCACCAAGTCCAAACCCAATCAGGTGGATGCTATCACCGGCGCCACGATCTCATCCAAGGCGGTAGTAAGGATCATCAACCAGGGGAATGAACGTTGGCTCAAGCGCTTGCCGGTGAACCCGCCGCCTGAGGCGGGAGATGGAAGCAGGTGACGGGAAAAGAACAATCCTGATACTTGTCACCTTTATCGATTCATTGAGGATTAGAAATGGCTACACCACAAACTGCCTACCAGGAAATGCTCAAAGGCCTGTGGCGAGACAATCCTGTCTTCGTCCAGGTCCTAGGCATGTGCCCGATGCTGGCGGTAACCAACTCAGCGGTCAACGCCATCGCTATGGGCCTGGCCACTTTCTTCGTACTGGTCGGTTCCAGCTTCCTGGTCTCCAGCATGAAGAGTCTAATCCCCAAGCAGGTGCGCATCTCGGTCTATGTCATCATTATCGCCACCTTCGTCACCGTGGCCGACTACACTCTGCTCGCCCTGTTCCCGACGGTGCACAAGGAACTCGGAGCCTTCATCCCACTGATCGTAGCCAACTGCATGATCCTTGGCCGGCAGGAGGCCTTCGCCTCCAAGCATACGGTCAAATACGCGGTAATGGATGCCATCGGCATGGCGGGCGGCTTCATGGTCGCCCTGTTTGCCCTCGGTGCGGTGCGTGAAATCCTCGGCGAGGGCAAGCTCTTCGGCCTCTCCCTGTTCGGAGAGCACTTCGAGCCATGGGTGATCATGATCCTGCCGCCCGGCGGTTTCATCACTCTGGGTCTGTTGCTGCTGCTATTCAACTGGGTTGGGGAGCGCAAGAAAGCATTTCTTGATCAAGTTGCAACGGCACAGGTAACAGGTAACAGGTAACAGGTAAGCAACCTGAGTCTTTATCAAACGAGAAGTTAAGGCAATCAAGTAGTGGATAATCTGGTCTGGATCTTCATCAGCGCCCTGCTGATCAACAATTTCGTGCTGGCCTATTTTCTCGGTCTTTGTCCATTTCTAGGCGTCTCCAACAAACTGGAGACCTCATTCCGCCTGGGACTGGCCACCACCTTCGTGCTCATCATCACCGCACTCTGCTCCTGGTTTCTCAACACCTATGTGCTGATCCATGCCCCCTATCTGCGCCTGATCAGCTTCATTGTGGTTATCGCCAGCACCGTGCAGTTCATCGAGATGGCGATCAAGAAGCTCAGTCCGGCGCTGTTCAAATCATTGGGGATCTTTCTGCCGCTGATCACAACTAACTGCGCCATCCTGGGCCTGGCGATCTTCGCCACCAACCGTGGCTACGGCCTGTGGGAAGGGCTGACCTTCGCGCTTGGCGCCGGGGCCGGCTTCACACTGGCAATGGTCTTGATGGCAGGGATCCGCCAGGAGACCGAGATCAACAACGTTCCGGCGCTGGTGCGCGGTACCGCCTTCAACCTTATCGTTGCGGGTATCCTTTCCATGGCCTTCATGGGATTTGCCGGGCTGTTCAGTTCCACGTAAAGTGTGTGGCTTCTATTAACAAGTGCTTATTCACCTGAGACAGTCGTATTTGGAGTAAACTCAGTTTGCGGAATAGACAATGGTCATAGAGGGTGTGAGATTATAAAGGGCTATATGCCCCATAGACTGACTAAGCAGGAGTAATCTTCTCCGTGATCGGGCATTGTCCCGCAACGCCATCCATGTCTCTTTGGTGTCATTGACTATGAATTATTTACTCGGGCTCATCGGCATTACCCTGCTCTGCGCCGCCTGGATGAAGTTTCAGCTCTGGCTCAAGCGGGTCGATCCGGAACGCCAGGGCTTTCATCCGGGCTGCGGTGCCTGCACTTCCGGCAGTTGCGGAACAGGGGCCGACACGGAAAACACTACTATAAAAATTAATCGAATTCACCGGCCCGAAGAGGCAGGGTTTGAGGAAAACTTTTCTGGAGTTGATGAATGCAGCGTAAAAAAATCGCCGTCATAGGCGGTGGGCAGATCGGCAGTATCATTGCCTTGATGAGCACACAAAAAGAGTTGGGGAATGTCACCGTCGTCGACCTGCCGCAGAACGTCAATCCGATCAAGGGAAAGACGCTGGACATCGATCATCTACGACCTCACATCGGCGTCGACGTGACGCTTTGCGCCACCTGCGAATATCAGGATATCAGCGGCTCCGATGTCGTCGTCGTCACCGCCGGGGTACCCCGCAAACCGAACATGTCGCGCGAGGACCTGCTCGATATCAATCTTGAGATTATCAAGGGCGTTGCCGAGCAGATCAAAACCCACTGTCCTGAAGCTTTCATTATTGTCGCCACCAACCCGGTAGACACCATGGCCTACGCCTTTCACAAAGTTTCGGGATTGCCGCGCAGCCAGGTGATCGGACTCTCCGGCGCACTCGACACCGGCCGCTTCCAGCACTTTATTGCCGAAGAGACCGGGCTTTCGGTGAAGGACGTCTCCTGTATGGTAATGGGCGGTCACGGTCCCACCATGATGCCATTGATCCGCACTGCCACCGTCGCAGGGATCCCGATCACCTCATTGCTAAACCAGAAACAAATCGGCAATATCATCAAACGTACCCGGGAGGCTGGTACCGAGATCGTTAATCTGCTCGGCAACGGCAGCGCATATTTCAGTTCCGCGGCCTCCATCATGGAGATGATCGAGGCCTATCTGGGTGATAAGAAACGCGTGATATCCTCTTCCGCACTGTGCCAGGGTGAATACGGAATCGACGGCTATTATCTGGGAGTACCCTGTGTTATCGGCGCAAAAGGTGTAGAAAGGGTGCTGGAGATCGAACTGACGGGCGAGGAAAACAGCGCGTTTCAGGATACGGCGAATGCGGTAATGGCGAGTATCCGGCAAACCGGACTGTAAATATTGCCAATAGGAATCTATCGACATACCGGCGCCAGAGTTCACAGGATGCAGACCATGAATAGAGACAACATCGGCCACAACCAACACGCCTGGGGCGGCTTCGCCTAGAAGCGCCCAGGCTGATACATCGCAATGAAACTAACCTGGCTCGCCCTCCTTGTTGTCCTGCTTGATCAGGCTGTAAAACAGCTCACGCCGCTTAGCGGGCTTACCCATAACGTTTCCATCATTCTCGGGCCTGTTGCCATCGAGCTGAACAAGAGCACGCTGCTCAGCGAGCAAGGGATCTACGCGAGCCTTGCCAACAGCACCACCCTGATAATGATCGCAGGGATTCTTACAGCCTACCTTCTGTTACTTCGCAAAAGCAGACAGTTATTTTTCATCAGCACCACGACCTTGGCAGGGCTGCAACTGGCCGCTGGTGGCCTGATCTCTTATGCCGTAGATGAAGTCCTGCGCGGCAGCATCCATAGCCCCCTGCGCCTTGAATTGTTCGGCAATTTCACCTTCAATGCCGGAATCGCCGACCAGGCATTGTTCATCGGTCTTCTGCTCCTGGTCTATGCGCTGCTGCGGGGGAAAACAAAACTAGAATGCAAATTTCCGCTTCACTCTTCGATGCTGGGAACGATGAATTTTTCCCGCCTTCCCCGAGGCATAGATAACATACACATTGACATCCTCCTAAGCCCGCAGTTTCAGAAAAAGTGCACACTGCTGATCCACCGTCTCATCCCCCTGGTAATAAGCAACCATAAGGAAGGTAAGACTCAGTTCAAACTGCCGGAAAACTCCTTTGCAGCATTGCAGTCTGATTTTAATACCCTGTTCAGCCTTTCTCTACGCAGGGCAAAAGAGATCGGGGTTAAGCAACTCCCGGATCTGCTCTATATCGCCATTCTTAAATTTATCCACGCCGAAGTCAGCAACAGCGTAGCCGCAACCATCAAATTTACCAAGGAGAACGTTAACGAACACAACCAGCGTGGCCTGGGGCGGAGAAACGACAACACCTATGTCGAGTGGCTGTTTCGTTATCGTGATACCGTAATTACCACCACCAAACTAACCATGCTGCAGGGTCTGTTCGGTAACAACCAGCCCGCTTTTACCAAAGCTTTCCACAGCGTACTAGGCCTTGAACAAGCATTCTCCCTGCAGACCATGCAGACGCCAATGGTCCTCGCCGAAACACCGAATGACGAGCACCTGCAACTGGTGCACTACCTAATTCTCGGGGAGACGCAAAGCGACAAAAACAGCTTTGTCCGTCTGGACAAGGAATTGGCCGATATTTTTGCCGACTATCTTCGCCTGATCGAGGAGAGAAATGATACACGCTCACGTCGGGATACGGCGCTGCAAAGTGACGGGCATATTAACAGCAACATCATCGACAGCTTGTCGCAACCCTCCGTTCTGATGAACCCAGCGAACATCACTATCCTGCTCGACACCCGCTGGACACATGAAAAACTGGAAAAAACAAGCAGGCTGAAATCCTGTCAGGATTACAGACAACTCAGACAGCACCTGAAATTCCAGAAAACACTGCAGGCTTATCTCCTTAATTACCTGCAAAAGGAAGGGCATGCGCCCTGGCTCAATGCCGCTTATGCGGTAAGGAGCATTTTTTCAAGATGTAACACTGATCTGTCGCCCTCAGCGCTCACCACCCTGTTCGCCCGCAGTAGCCGCCCGGAGGAACTTGCACAGCAACTGCAGGAAGTATTTAAAACATCCAGCATTCCGCCTTCACTCGAACTGCTCATACAGGCAGGGGAAGAATTGCGCCAGCTATCCGACAAGCTGTTACAAAACAATCTTCTTCGTTTCATCGAGGACTTTGCCCGTTACCGCCGTGATCTCTTGTCACTGCTGAACTACCTTCGCTCGGCTACCCAGATCAACCTGCTGAGCGACAATAATGACATTCAGACTTCACGCGCCAACTACACACTGCATGAGTTTTTACTGCCCCAGGAGATCACTAACAAGCAAGCGAAAATTCGCTCCCACATCATCATCAAGGCTGATTTACGCGGTTCTACTGAAGTTACTGAAAAGCTGACCGAACTCAACCTCAATCCGGCCACACATTTTGGCCGCAATTTTTTCACTCCGATAAACGAGGTTATCACAAGCTACGGTGCCGAGAAGGTGTTCATCGAAGGTGACGCCATCATTCTCACACTGACTGAATACGCCGACAGTAACCATGACAGTATGATCGCAAGCCGTGCCTGCGGCCTGGCAGCACGCATTCTTAATATTGTCGCCAAACAGAACCGGGAACTGGAAGTCTATGGCCTCCCTGTACTCGAGCTTGGGATAGGAATCGCCTATTGTGATCACGCACCGAGTTACCTGTTCGATGGGCAACAGCGAATCACCATCTCACCGGCCATCAACCGTGCCGATCGCCTATCAGCCTGCAACCACGGCGTGCGCAAATGGCGAGAGCAGCAACAAATCCCGGAGAATTTCGTCGAAGTCTATCAACCTTCAACCACAGCAGGCATTCGGGGCGAGAAAGCCCAAAAGGATATGATCTTCAATCTAAACGGCATCCTGCTGGAACCGGCTACCTTCGACAAGCTCCGCCAGGAACTCACCCTCCACCCACTGAATAATCCCCCCCCAGCCATCAAGGACAGTCAGCTCTTCGCCTTCACTTTCCCCGACCTGAGCGGTAATAACCACAGTCTGGTCATGCGCAAGGCACCAGTGAAAGAATTCGATCCCAACTACCGGGCTGCACAGTGCCCGATTATCGAGCAGCGCTTTTTCTATGAAGTGATCTACCGTCGAGAGCTGCTTGAACAGTTACTCAAAAAAAGCTGAACAGGTTTTTCATCCAACCTGGGCCCCCCAGCCCTATAGGAACCGTCCACCGAAATGATTCTCCTCATAAAATCAACACGGTGACCATAATCCGCTCAGTCCAGTCCTCAGGGTGAATCCCGCCGAAATGATGGTTTGTGGTTACCCGCACGATTGGCGATAATTTCACCCACTTCATTCAAACCGCCACGATAGCTTGAGGAGCACCGCCTCTATGGCCGAATTTCATTATGCCGATCCCCTCCCCCTTGGCGATAACAACACCGAATACCGCCTACTGAGCAATGCATTTGTCACTCCAGGTGAGTTCGAGGGGATGCCTATCATCAAAGTGGCACCCGAGGCACTTGTCCTCCTGGCCGACACGGCCATCAAGGAGGTCTCCCATCTTTATCGCAAAAGCCATCTACAGCAACTGCGCGCCATTCTCGATGACCCTGAGGCCTCGGCGAACGACCGCTTCGTTGCGCTTGAGCTACTGAAAAACGCCAACATCGCCGCCGGAATGGTATTACCAGGCTGTCAGGACACCGGTACCGCCATCGTCATGGCCAAGAAGGGACAACAGGTGTGGACCGGTTTTGATGATAAAGAGGCGCTCTCGCGCGGGATCTTCCGTGCATACGCCGAAGACAACCTGCGCTACTCACAGATCGCCCCGCTGACCATGTACGAGGAACGGAACACCGGTACTAACCTGCCTGCGCAGATCGACATTGAGGCGGTCGAAGGGGAGGCTTATAAATTCCTTTTCATTACCAAGGGCGGTGGCTCAGCTAACAAGACATTCCTGTTCCAGGAGACCAAAGCGCTGCTCAATCCTGAGAGCCTGATGCACTTTCTGCACCAGAAACTGCCCTTACTCGGTACCGCCGCCTGTCCACCCTACCATCTGGCCATTGTCATCGGCGGCACCTCGGCGGAAACCAACCTGAAGATGGTCAAACTCGCCTCTGCCCGCTACCTCGATAGCCTGCCGGAACAGGGTAGCGTGTACGGCCAGGCCTTTCGCGATCGTGAGTTGGAACAGAAGGTACTGGAAATGACCCGGACACTCGGCATCGGCGCCCAGTTCGGCGGCAAGTACTTCGCCCACGATGTACGTATCATCCGCCTGCCGCGGCACGGCGCCTCTTGCCCGGTGGGGATCGGCGTCTCTTGCTCCGCCGACCGCAATATCCTCGGTCGCATTGACCGTGACGGCATATGGCTTGAGCAACTGGAGCAAGACCCGGCCAGATTCCTGCCGGAGGCCGAAGATGAGATGTTATCCGGTGAGGTGATCAGACTCGACCTTAACCGACCGATGGAGACGATCCGTGAGGAACTCTCCAGATACCCGATCAAAACCCGGCTCCTGCTCAACGGCCCCATCATCGTCGCCCGCGACATCGCCCACGCCAAACTCAAAGAGCGACTCGCTCGCGGCGAAGATCTACCCGACTACTTCAAACAGCACATTGTCTATTACGCCGGGCCCGCCAAAACCCCGGAAGGCTATGCCTCCGGCTCATTCGGGCCCACTACGGCCGGTCGCATGGACAGCTACGTCGAACTGTTCCAGCGCAACGGCGGCTCCATGGTGATGCTGGCCAAGGGAAACCGCAGCCGCCAGGTCACCGACTCCTGCAAAAAACATGGTGGTTTCTACCTAGGCTCCATCGGGGGCGCTGCCGCCATCCTCGCCGAAAACAGCATTACCAAATCAGAGGTCATCGACTACCCGGAACTGGGCATGGAGGCGGTCTATCGTATTGAGGTGAAGGATTTCCCCGCCTTCATCATCATTGATGATAAAGGGCATGACTTCTTCTCTGAAATAGGCGTTTAACCGGTGACCGGGCACGCTGGTTAAATTTTTCATTTCAGGGCTTGCAATAAGTCACGCTCGACGGTATCTTAGCGGCCTTCGAACTACAGGCGCGTAGCTCAGTTGGTTAGAGCACCACCTTGACATGGTGGGGGTCGTTGGTTCGAGTCCAATCGCGCCTACCAACGCAAAAAGCCGCATCCCAAAAGGATGCGGCTTTTTTTTGCCTGGCAGAATAAATAAAGATCGGATAATGATCGCCCTCTACTGACAATCCTCCCGCTTGAGCAGCTCGCGTCAGTCGGCCCGGAATTAGTCCAGTGCCGGCTCTCCCAAACCAAGGTTTTTCTCCTGGATCCGCTTAAGTTCATCACGAACCCTTGCCGCCTCCTCGAACTCCAGATCCCTGGCGTGCTGGTACATCTTCTCTTCGAGCTCCTTCAGCTTTTTCTGCAGCGCCTTACCGGAAAGTGCACTGTATTCGATAAGCTCCTCGGCCACTTTCGCATACTGCTTTGGTTTGCCGGGCACACCGGGGTAACCGGACTCGAGAATATCATGCACCGCCTTCTCCACCCCTTTCGGGGTGATGCCATGGGCCTTGTTATAGGCGATTTGCTTGGTGCGGCGACGATCGGTCTCATCGATAGCCCGCTTCATTGAACCGGTGATGCGATCGGCGTAGAGAATTGCCTTGCCATGCAGGTTGCGTGCGGCACGGCCGATGGTCTGAATCAGGGAAGTTTCCGAACGCAGGAAGCCCTCCTTATCTGCATCGAGGATCGCCACTAAAGAGACCTCCGGCATGTCCAGCCCCTCACGCAGCAGGTTGATCCCCACCAGCACGTCGAATTCACCAAGGCGCAGATCACGGATAATCTCAATGCGCTCCACGGTATCGATATCCGAGTGCAGGTAACGCACCCGCACGCCGTGCTCTTCCAGGTAATCGGTCAAGTCCTCGGCCATGCGTTTGGTAAGCGTGGTCACCAGCACCCGCTCGTTCTTCTCGCTGCGCTTGTGGATCTCGGAGAGCAGGTCATCAACTTGCGTGGTGGCCGGACGTATCTCCAATTCCGGGTCGATAAGACCGGTGGGGCGCACTACCTGCTCCACTACTGCACCGGAGTGCTCGAGCTCGTACTTGGAGGGGGTTGCACTGACATAGATGGTCTGAGGCGCAATACGTTCGAACTCGTCAAAACGCATGGGGCGATTATCCAGCGCCGATGGCAGGCGAAAACCGTAGTTCACCAGATTTTCCTTGCGCGATCGGTCTCCCTTGTACATGGCGCCGATCTGCGGCACGGTAACGTGACTTTCATCGATCACCAGTAACGCATCATCCGGCAGGTAATCGAACAGGGTCGGTGGCGGCTCTCCCGCCTGACGCCCTGAGAGGTAGCGCGAGTAGTTCTCGATACCGGAACAGTAACCCAGCTCCAGAATCATCTCGATATCGAAACGGGTGCGCTGCTCAAGGCGCTGCGCCTCCACCAGCTTGTCCTGCTGCCGGAGATCCTCCAGCCGCTCCTTGAGCTCTTCCTTGATCTGCTCCACCGCATTAAGCAGGGTCTGGCGTGGAGTGACATAGTGTGTCTTGGGGTAGATGGTCAGGCGCGGCACCCGGCGCAGCACCTCACCAGTGAGCGGGTCGAAGTAGGCGAGCGACTCGATCTCGTCGTCGAACAGCTCGATACGTACCGCCTCATCGTCGGACTCAGCCGGAAACACATCGATCACCTCACCACGTACGCGATAGGTGGCGCGGTGCAGTTCCACATCATTACGGGTGTACTGCAACTCAGCCAGACGGCGCAGGATATCGCGCTGATCGATAATGTCGCCACGCACCAGGTGCAACATCATCCCCAGATAGGACTGCGGATCGCCCAGACCATAGATGGCCGATACCGTTGCGATGATAATGGTGTCCTTGCGTTCGAGTAGCGCCTTGGTAGCTGAGAGGCGCATCTGCTCGATATGCTCGTTGATCGAGGCATCCTTCTCGATGAAAGTGTCTGAGGCGGGAACATAGGCCTCAGGCTGATAATAGTCGTAATAGGAGACGAAATACCCAATCGAATTACCTGGAAAAAACTCCTTCATCTCACCGTAGAGTTGTGCCGCCAGGGTCTTGTTGTGCGCCATGATCATGGTCGGGCGCTGCATTTTCTGGATGACATTGGCAATCGTATAGGTTTTGCCTGAGCCGGTGACACCCAGCAGGGTCAACCCCGCCTCGCCTGCCTCCAACCCTTCAACCAGGGCTTTGATCGCATTCGGCTGGTCACCGGCAGGTGCAAATTTGGCATCAATTTGAAAACTCTTACTCATGGGGGATTTAGCTTACGTCGTTCTTACAGTAATATTAGGGGGATTTGCGACAAGGGTGTTTCTGAAAATCCGCTCAAAACGATGATGGCAAGGCGAATTAGCGTACAAAAGCGCTGCTACGTCATGTGAAAGCGCATTCTTGGCGTCATGCCAGTGCGGTTTCATCGGATTTTCATAAATATCCATAACCAATGTCAGCCTAAGGAGCCTTTTGCTTGGACACGCACCTTTCTCACCGCGTACAGAGTGTCAAACCCTCAGCAACCCTCGCCATTACTGCCCGTGCCAAGGAGCTAAAGGCCCAAGGGAAGGACATTATCGGTCTGGGTGCCGGTGAGCCTGACTTCGACACCCCTGATCATATCAAGCAGGCGGCAATCGAGGCTATCCAGGCTGGGTTCACCAAGTATACCGCAGTTGACGGAACCCCTAGCCTGAAACAGGCAATTATCGCCAAATTCCAGCGCGATAACGGATTAACCTACCAGCCTGATCAAGTGCTGGTCTCCTGTGGTGGTAAGCAGAGCTTCTTTAACATGGCCCAGGCCTACCTTAATCCGGGTGATGAGGTCATTATCCCAGCCCCCTACTGGGTCTCATACCCGGATATGGTGCTATTGGCCGAGGGTAAACCGGTGATCCTCCAGGCCGGCCTGGAGCAAGGTTTCAAGATCACGCCTGAGCAGCTGCGCAGCGCCATTACCGACAACACTCGGCTGGTGGTACTGAACAGCCCCTCAAACCCCACAGGTGTTGCCTACAGCAAAGCCGAACTGGCCGCCCTGGGTGAAGTCCTGCTGGAATATCCCAACATCCTCATCGCCAGTGATGACATGTACGAACACATCCTCTGGGCAGATGAGCCATTTTCCAACATCGTTACCGCCTGCCCTGCTCTTTACGACCGCACCCTGGTAATGAATGGCGTCTCCAAGGCCTACTCCATGACCGGCTGGCGCATCGGCTACGCCGCCGGCCCGGAGTGGCTGGTCAAAGCGATGAAGAAGGTTCAGTCACAGAGCACCTCCAATCCCACATCCATCTCCCAGATGGCCGCGGAAGCCGCACTCAACGGCGATCAGGGATGCATCAAGGAAATGCTCAGCGCCTTCAAACAACGCCACGACTACGTGGTGGAAGAACTGAACAGGATCAAAGGTGTAAAATGCCTGCCTTCACAGGGCGCCTTCTACTCCTTCCCCGACATGCGTGAAGCAATCATCACCCTCGACGGTATAAATGATGACGTAGAACTGGCCGAGTATCTGCTCAATGAAGCCGGCGTGGCTATGGTCCCCGGTTCCGCCTTTGGGCAGCCTGGCTACATGCGCCTCTCCTTCGCCACCAGCATGGAAAACCTCAGTGAGGCACTTAAACGCATCGGTGATCGCTTAGGTCGCTTGTAGCAGGTTTCCTACAAACTGGGAGACCATCACCCTACGCCACAGGGGTTTACCTCCAGTACTATGTTAAATATCCTCACTCATAACACATGGAGGTGTTATGGACATGGATGTCACTTCTCCTTCGAATCGTTGCCAGGACAAGTGTCCTGGCGGATTCACACTCATCGAGCTACTTCTTGTTTTCACCATCACTGCCATCATGTTGGGAATGGCTGCCCCCTCGTTCTCCGAGCTGATCCAAAACCACCGACTGACGGGTCATATCAACCAGCTTGTCAGCCACCTCACTTACGCCCGCAGCGAGGCTGTCAAAAGCAACAGAAATGTCATTCTGTGCAAAAGCCAGGATGGCATGAGCTGCAGTAATACAAGTCAGTGGGAAGAGGGCTGGATACTTTTTGTCGATAACGATAAAGACCGTCAGCATGGTAGTACGGAACCAAAACTTGCCGACCAACATGCTTTAGGTCATGACATCAGCATCATCTATAGTGCCTTCCCCTATCATTCGAGACACTATGTTCTCTACTATCCCACCGGCAATAGCCTGGGAAACGGCACCTTCACTTTCTGCGACAGCCGCGGAGATGGCTCTGCCAAGGCTCTGGTGCTTTACAAGACCGGCCGACTACGGACTTCCAGAACCAGTCCGGATGGCAGTGAACTTCACTGCCTATCGAATTAGATGGAAAATTTCCTTATTTTCTATTGACCCATCTGCCAGCCACTTGTAGTATACGCGCCTGTGTTGAGCAGCAACGACACAACCGCAATTCCCCGGTGGCGCAGCGGTAGCGCAGAGGACTGTTAATCCTTTGGTCGCAAGTTCGAATCTTGCCCGGGGAGCCATCTTTGAACACTATGAACTAGCTTATTTACAAGGACGTAAGGCTGGTACTCGACCCTCACGTGGTCATCTTCAACAAATATCCCCTGAATAAATGAACTGAAGAAATGCCTGGCCTTCTTCGGGTTATCTGTCGTCTTGATAATATCGACAAGTGTTCTCGCCAGTTCCGATACATCATCACTTGAAACCATCGGCTCAGGCGCCCTCTCCCCTTCGATCTCCGCCAGCAGCTGCTCCTGACCTTTAATCTCATCGTTATTGGCGCGCAGTCGGCGTGTAAGGTCCCCTAGGTTAGGGACATCTTTCCCCATCAGTTCCAGGATTCCAAAGATCTTCGCGTTTTTATTCTCCAGTTCCTGCAACTTCCCCAATACCGCCTGTGTCCTTTTTCTGTGTTCAGTAGCCCAGGAGCTACAAGCGGCGTTTATTTCAGCAACAACGCCTGTCAGGTTCTTTTCAGTGAATACTTCACCAGCTATATGGTCAACCAGGAACAGATCGAGATCATGCGCAGGGAGCCGGCGCCCATCACAGTCACCGTAGGTCCGGTGCCTGCGGCAGTTGTAATAGGAGTACTTCTTGCCGGTACCGCTGGTGGCATTCTCTATCTGGAGTGATGCGCCGCACTGGCCACAACGCAGGATGCCGGTGAAGATGAAGGAACTCACGGCTGAACCACTGCGATCAGGGGCATCCATGTCCATGGCCTCTTGGACCGCGTCGAAGACGTCCTGAGAGATGATCGGCTCGTGGGCCGGGATAACCATCCACTGATCACGCGGCCGGATGCGGTTTGTCGTGCGGTCTTTCTTGTTGAACACCATACAGCCGGACACCACCTGGTTGCGCAACAGGTTGACGACAGAGTTTTGATGCCACTTCTTTCCTCGGTTGAGCAGTCCCTTCTCATTCAAATTAATGGCGATGGTCTTGGCCCCATGCCCATCGAGGCGCATAGAGAAGATACGGCGAACGGTTTCTGCCTCATGAGAGACTATGCGGAGGCGCTTCCGCTTCGGGTTGTCTTCGGCTGGTGCTGACTCATATCCAAGGACAGGTGTACCACCGTTCCAGTATCCGGCCTTTGCATTCTTGACCATGGAACGTAGTGTGTCTGCGGAAACCTGGCGGCTGTAGAGTTCGTCAAACAGCTCCATCAC
>JBFEYJ010000064.1:0-14826 GCA_041562215.1 Thiohalomonadaceae bacterium
GTGTCGCTGTTGAAACTGAACTTGCTGCGGTAGAGGTAGTAACCTGGTGCGATGTCCCAGCGTGCCTCGATGGTATTGGCATCCAGGGCAGTGACCGTCAGGGCGAAGGCTTTCTCCGGCTCCAGCGGTTCGTCCTCCTGGGCGAAGGCGTTGAAGGAAAGGAGCAGGGCAAGTATGGCGGTGATGAGTTTCTTCATTAGTTCTTATCCAGTTGAGTCTCGATCCACGACAGATAGGGAGCCAGCCCCCCCACAACAGGGACCACGATGAGCTCCGGGAGTTCATAAGGGTGAAGTTCGAGCAAGCGGACCTCAAGTGCCGCCACCCGGTCAGCGTGGCTTTTTATCAGCAATACCAGTTCCTGATCGTAATGCAACTCACCTTGCCACTCGTATACTGATCTCGCACCCGGCAGGATGTTGACACAGGCCGCCAGGCGCTCCTTTACCAGGGCGGATGCGATGGTTTCGGCGACGTCCATATCCGGGCAGGTGGTTAGGGCGAGTCGATACTCCATAAATGATTAGGATCACTCCATATTAGTAGGGTCTGGTGTTTTCGGACCGGATGCCACTGTTATTTAAGATTTGCCGGGATTCGCCAGGTTTCGGTTATTTCCACGACAGGAAACGTTATACTACCCATCTTTACCCGATAGTGGCCAGAATCTTGTTCCGAATCTTTTTTGCCTTATTCATTCTCATCCCGCTGCTCGAGATCTTTTTACTGATCAAGGTTGGGGGGATTATTGGCGCACTACCGACGGTGTTCATGGTGGTGTTCACCGCTGTGCTGGGGCTGTTATTGCTGCGCCATCAGGGGATCTATACCGTGGGTAAGGTCCAAAGTGCCCTGGCGCGGGGTGAACTGCCAACGGAGGCGATGCTTGAAGGGGTCGTTCTGATTATCAGCGGTGCAATGCTACTGACCCCGGGCTTTTTCACCGATACTATCGGTTTTCTTGGCTTGATCCCGGCATTGCGGCGGCGGTTTATTCTTGCTGTGCTTGAGCGCGGCATCATTTCCAGTATGCAGCATGGTCCCGGATCACGAGGTGAAGGTTCTGGCGAAAGCCGTGGATCCCATACCCTGGAAGGCGACTATCGCCGAGAGGACGATGACTAAGCATAGAGCTTCCTGAGAAATCCCTTCAATCATCAGGGTATCTATCGCTAAATGTTGCCTCCCAACTTTCCTGTGTTGTTAAAACAGGTTTTAAGCTTCTCATTTATCTCCTGTAAATGGCGCTTTTTCGACCACTTTTCCGCTGTCTCCACTCTTCCAAGACGGGCATGAGACCTCATTTCCGGCTTTCCCCCTAGTCAGTGTGACCCAAATGCGTCGGGACATGACGCCACCACATCACGAGTACTCCGGCAAGGATATCTGTTCTCTTAACTATCGATTTTGCGGGGTATCCAACAGGATTCGTCAGTTCCTTTGCTCCGAACTCTTGACTATTCACATTAGGTAATTATTATTAGCACTCACGTGAGGGGAGTGCTAACAGCGATACAATTTCCCCAAGCGGCACGTCGTCACACTGACAGCCTGTGTGAATCAGGAGGGCATCCTGAGATCTCCAGGCTGTTGATGGACGGCATGATGTCGTAATTATCTTTGCTTGTTTTGAAGGAGAACAGAATGAACATTCGTCCGTTGCATGACCGTGTGCTTGTCCGTCGCATGGAAGAAGAAACCACTACTGCCGGTGGCATTGTCCTGCCCGGTTCCGCCGCCGAAAAGCCCAATCAGGGTGAGGTATTGGCCGTTGGCAAGGGCCGCATCCTGGAAAACGGTGAGGTCCGTCCAATGGACGTCAAAGTTGGCGACAAGGTGATGTTTGGTCAGTACGCTGGGACTGCTGTCAAGGTGGAAGGCGAAGAGATGCTGATGATGCGTGAAGAAGACATCATGGGCGTTGTTGAAGGCTGATTGCCAGCAGAACCAGAATAAGTTAAAGAGTTAAGAGGAAGTTCACGATGAGTGCAAAAGAAGTCAAGTTTTCCGATGATGCCCGCCAGTTAATGATCAAAGGTGTCAACACCCTGGCGAATGCAGTGAAGGTTACCCTGGGCCCCAAAGGCCGCAATGTCGTGCTGGAGAAGTCCTTCGGCGCCCCGACCATCACCAAAGACGGCGTCTCCGTGGCCAAGGAGATCGAACTTGAGAACAAGTTCGAGAACATGGGCGCACAAATGGTTAAGGAGGTCTCTTCCCAGACCTCTGACATCGCCGGTGACGGTACCACCACGGCAACCGTACTGGCCCAGGCTATCCTCCGTGAGGGGATGAAAGCGGTTACCGCCGGCATGAACCCGATGGACCTGAAGCGTGGCATCGACAAGGCTGTGATCGCCGCCGTCGAGGAGTTGAAAAATCTCTCCAAGCCCTGTGAAGATAACAAGGCTATCGCCCAGGTTGGTACCATCTCCGCCAACTCCGATGAGGCCATTGGTAAAATCATCGCCGATGCCATGGAGAAGGTGGGCAAGGACGGTGTCATCACCGTTGAGGAAGGTTCCTCCCTGTACGACGAGCTCGACGTGGTCGAGGGCATGCAGTTCGACCGCGGCTACCTCTCTCCCTACTTCGTCAACAATCAGGAGAAGATGGCCGCCGAGCTGGACGACCCCTACATTCTTCTCTACGACAAGAAGATCTCCAATATCCGTGAGCTGTTGCCGGTACTCGAGGGCGTTGCCAAATCAGGCAAACCGCTGCTGATCGTTGCCGAGGATGTCGAGGGCGAAGCCCTGGCTACTCTGGTGGTTAACTCCATTCGTGGCATCGTCAAGGTCGCTGCGGTGAAGGCTCCGGGCTTTGGTGATCGTCGTAAGGCAATGCTGCAGGATATGGCTATCCTCACTGGCGGTCAGGTGATCTCTGAAGAGGTTGGTCTCTCCCTTGAGAAGGCCTCCATCAACGATCTTGGTACCGCCAAGCGCATTGTGGTCTCAAAGGAGAACACTGTGATTGTGGACGGTGCCGGTGCTAAGGCCGACATCGAAGCACGTGTTGCACAGATTCGTGCCCAAATCGAAGAGACCACCTCCGACTACGACAAGGAGAAGTTGCAGGAGCGTGTGGCCAAGCTGGCCGGCGGTGTTGCCGTCATCAAGGTCGGTGCGGCCACCGAGGTGGAGATGAAAGAGAAGAAGGACCGCATCGACGATGCCCTGCACGCTACCCGCGCAGCAGTGGAAGAAGGTGTGGTGCCCGGCGGTGGTACCGCGCTGGTGCGTGCCCTGAACGCCATCGACAAGCTCACTGGCATCAACCATGACCAGGATATCGGTATTGCCATCGCCCGTCGTGCGATGGAGGAGCCGTTGCGCCAGATCGTGACTAACGCCGGCGACGAGGCCTCCGTGGTGCTGAACAACGTCAAGAGCGGCGAAGGCAACTACGGCTATAACGCCGCCACCGGCGAGTATGGCGACATGATCGCGATGGGTATCCTCGACCCGACCAAGGTGACCCGTTCTGCCCTGCAGAACGCTGCCTCCGTGGCCGGTCTCATGATCACCACCGAGGCGATGATCGCCGAACTGCCAAAGGCCGAGCCGGCCGGCGGCGGAATGGGTGGCGAGATGGGCGGCATGGGCGGAATGGGAATGATGTAAGCCCTGCGCATGACCACAAAAAACCCCGCTTCGGCGGGGTTTTTTTGTGCTCGCACAATGGGAAGAATTACGGGCTATACCCCAATGCCAATGCCGTTAATGACATATTTCATTATCTTGGACGGTTTGTTGTACCAGCTTAAGTGCGATTTCGATCTGTTGTGGGCTGGAGATGATCTCTGACAGGGTGTGGCGGTTGAGGGCCTCGATAAAGACCTGGCGCGCCTCGTTGAGCATGTCTTTGAGCAGGCAGAGTCCATCCAGTGGGCAGGCGGGTTTAGCGCAGTCGATCAGCTCCAGTGTGTTTTCCATCTCCTGCACCACTTCACCGATGCGGATCGTCCCTGCATCCTTTTCCAAGCACAGCCCACCGCCTTTGCCACGAACCGTGTGGACATAACCCTTTCTGGCCAGGTGTTGCACAATCTTGATGAGGTGATTATGCGGAATCGCAAAGTGGCGTTCGATATCCGCCATGGTGACCAGTTCCTGCGGCGGTTGCAGGGCCAAGAAGATAAGCACGCGCAGGGCGTAATCCGTGTGGCGGGTAAGATGCATGAGTCACCAAATAGCGGGTTGTCGATGTTTAGCCGAAAGGGTCAGTGTGTATTGCATTGCTTGATGCACCGGCGAGAAAACACTGCTTGCGTAGCTGTTTGACAATGTCAGGTGCACCACTGAGAAAGACACGCCAGCCTTCAAGTACGGGTAAATGCTGTTTGAGCAACTGGTCAACAGCACCGATCTCTACGCCCTCTGCCGGCATGCCATCACCGGCGTCGACCAGGCTCGGGTAGTAGTAGAGGTTGTTGACTTGAGCGCTGAGTGTTGTCAACTTGTCGTGATAATAGAGGTAGTCTGCTGTGCGGGCACCATGGAACAGGTGGATGGGTCCGCTGTGCCCCTGTTGCAGAGCATCGCGCATAATGCCGTAAAGCGGCGCCAGTCCGGTGCCGGTACCCACCAGCAACAGGGGCTGTTCGGGATCGCCGGGCAGGTAGAAGCAGTCTCCCATCGGCCCCTGGATATTGAGGCTGTCGCCAATCTCCAGTGTGTCATGGAGCCAGGAGCTGAGTGCACCGCCATTGACGCGGGCGATATGCAGTTCCAGTTGTCTTTCCTCGGGCAGACTGGCCAGTGAGTAGCTGCGCCCGGTGGCCGCATCGCGCCACAGGGTAAGGTATTGTCCCGCGAAGTACTTGAGCGGTTCGCCGCTCTGCAGCCACAGCCCCATCACGTGGGGAGAGAGTTGTTGTTTGGCGACGACCCTGGCTGATAGGGTGGGTGTGGCTGAGGCATCGAGGTCGATGCTCAACTCACTCGTCGGTTTGCAGCGGCAGGCGAGAAACCAGCCCTCCGCCTTGAGTGTATCCTTGAGTCCCTGCTGGGCGGCGACGGGGATCGTCCCGTGTGAGGCGCGCAACATACAGGATTGGCAAGCGCCGGCACGGCAGCTAAAGGGGACCTCCAGGCCTGCATCGAGTAGTGTGTCCAGCACCGTGGCGCCGGGCGTAAGCGGGTAGCGTTGATCTTTGACGATGATGCTGGACATGACAGTACCTTTAGCGGTTCAGAACGTCGTCGCGCACACTGTTGGCAATCGCTGCCACTTCACCGATATCGGTATCGGCTGCGCCTAACTCTTTCAGGGTGTCCCCCAGCAGTTCGATGATGGCATCCACGTGACTGTCGTTGAGACCATTGGCCACCAAGTGCTTGTGGCCTTCGCGCATATCCATCCCGGTATAGCTATTGGGACCACCGAAAACCATGGTCAAAAAGGCTTTCTGTTTAGCGGCCTGCTTGTCCATGTCGACGTCATCGAAGAAATCATTAACGCGATCATCGCTCAGCACCTTGCGGTAGAAAATGTCGACAGCCTTATCCACGGCGCTTTCTCTGCCCAGGCGTTCATAAAGGTTGCTCATAAGATTTCTCTCTGCTTTGTGGGGGTAGGGGTCGTATGTTATTAAAGTGGTATATGATATGCAACTTATGTCAGCCTCTGCGCTTCGGGATTTCTGTTCGCCTTGCACGTCGGCCTGTACCTTGCGTGGATTGTGCAAGCGGTCAATATCCCTGCCACGTGTCGGTCTCGCTGGTATACTCTTGACTCGCTTGCCTTGATCCAGAGAGTCATTAATGTCCACCTCCATGTCGTCTGCCCTGTCATCATCCCTGGCCCGTCTCCCGCCAATGTTTCATACACGTCTGGAGCGGTTATGGGAGGATTTTTCATCGGCTTCCGATGAACTTGCCGCCGGTATGGACGAGGATCGGATCGCTGTTGTCTTAAAAGTGTGGGCTTTGTCGGATTTCGTCGCTCAAGCTTGCCGTCGAAAGCCGTCCCTGGTGGGCTGGATGCTGGCTGATGGTGATAGCCAATATACGTCGGAGACGTATCGCGAAGAACTCACCGAGAGGCTGGCGGATGTGGGCGATGAAAAGGAGCTGATGGAAGCGCTGCGGCTCTATCGACGTGACCAAATGGTGCGTATTGCATGGCGCGACCTCATCGGCAGCGCGGATCTGGTGGAGACGACGGCGGATCTGTCCCGTCTCGCCGATGCCTGTATCGATCTGTCGCTGGAGCAGCTCTATCGCTGGCATGGCGAGCAGTGGGGGAGGCCGGTTAATGAGGCCGGGGAGACGCAGAGGTTGGTGGTGCTGGGAATGGGCAAGCTGGGCGCTAATGAGCTGAACTTCTCCTCCGATATTGACCTTATCTTCGCCTATCCGGAGGATGGTGAAACCCGCGACGGGCGCCGCGTGATCAGTAACCGCGAGTTCTTTATCAAGCTGGGCCAAGCGTTGATCCGCATTTTGGATGTCAATACCGCTCATGGTTTCGTATTCCGGGTCGATATGCGATTGCGCCCCTTTGGTGAGTCGAGTGCGCTGGCGGTGAGCTTCGATGCGATGGAGGATTATTACCAGGTGCATGGTCGTGAGTGGGAACGTTACGCCATGATCAAGGCACGCGTGGTGGCTGGCGATTTCCAGGCCGGGGCCGAATTGATGGCGCGACTCAAGCCCTTTGTTTACCGCAAGTATGTGGATTTTGGTGCTTTTGAGTCGTTGCGGGAGATGAAGGCGATGATCGTTCGCGAAGTGCAGCGCAAGGGGATGGCCGACAATGTCAAGCTGGGTGCCGGTGGCATCCGTGAGGTGGAGTTCATTGGCCAGGCGTTTCAGCTGATCCGTGGCGGGCGTGAACCGACGTTGCAGAAACGGCGTATTCTCACGGTACTCGAGGCGCTGCGCGGATTTGATTTGTTGCCCGATTTTGTGGTCGATGAACTGGTCGCGGCCTATCTCTTTTTGCGCAACACCGAGCACCGGTTGCAGGAGTATGCTGAGCAACAGACTCACATGCTCCCGGGTGACGATGAGGGCAGGCAGCGCCTTGCCATTGGTATGGGCTTCGATGACTGGGCGGCCTTTGAGAAGGTGCTGCGTGGCCATATGCGTCGGGTGCACGAGCACTTCGAGCAGGTCTTCGCCGCGCCACAAACCGAGCATGCCGAGAGTGATGAGCTGGATCTCACCGGTGTCTGGCAGGGTACGCTGGATGACGAACAGGCCGCAGCAGCGCTTGAGTGTGCCGGTTTTGCCGATACCGGTGAGGTCTATCGGCAGTTGCAGGCACTGGCCTCGAGCCGCTCCTATCTCAATATGAGCACCACCGGTCAGACCCGTATCGATCACCTGATCCCTCTGCTGCTCGGTGCTGTCGGTGGCGGCGCTGAGCCTGATCAGACACTGGTTCGCCTCCTGCGGATTGTCGAGGCCATCGGTCGGCGCAGCTCTTATATCGCGTTGCTGGTGGAAAATCCCATGGCGCTGTCACAGCTGGTGCGCTTGTGCAGGGCCAGCCCATGGATCGCCTCACAGCTGTGCCGTAACCCACACCTGCTCGATGAGCTGCTGGATCCGCGCACCCTTTATTCGCCGCCTCAACGCGATGCTGTACGTAACGAGGTACGCCAGCGTCTGTTGCATATCGACAGCGAAGACCTGGAGGCACAGATGGAGGTGCTGAGGCGGATCAAGCAGGCGGCGATACTAAGGGTGGCCTCTGCCGATGTCGTGGAGGCGGTGCCGCTAATGGTAGTGAGCGATCACCTCACCGACATTGCCGAGGTGATGGTCGAGGCGGCATTCGATTTGGCATGGCGTCACCTGGTGGCTCGCCACGGCAGACCTCAGTGCGGTGATAGTCGGGTTTGTGACACCGGCTTTGCCGTCATCGGCTATGGCAAACTGGGTGGGCTTGAGCTGGGCTATGGCTCCGACCTGGATCTGGTGTTCCTGCATAGTGTGGAAAGCGCCGATCACAGCACCACTGGGGACAAGCCGATCGATAATGCGGTATTTTATGCCCGCCTCGGTCAGCGCATGATCCACATCCTCAATACCCGCACGCCTGCCGGCGTGCTCTATGAGGTCGATACACGCCTGCGGCCGAGCGGCGCCTCCGGCCTCCTGGTCAGCAATGTCGACGCCTATGCCGACTATCAGCGCGAGCACGCCTGGACCTGGGAGCACCAGGCACTGGTACGCGCCCGCCTGATTACCGGCGATACCGGTATTGCCGAGGCATTCTCCGCGCTGAGGAGTGAGATCCTAAGCCGTCGGCGCGAACTGGTGGTACTGCGCCGTGAAGTTATCGAGATGCGCGAGAAGATGCGCAGTCAGCTCTCTAGGGCGGAGGCGGGAAAATTTGACCTCAAACAGGCCCCGGGCGGTATCGCTGACATTGAATTTATGGTGCAATATGGGGTTCTTGCATGGGCACATGAACATCCCCGTCTGCTGCAATACAGTGATAACATCCGCTTGCTGGAGAGCTTTGCTCTTTGTGGTCTGATGGAAAGAGAAGATAGCGCCTTGCTATGCGATGCTTATCGCACCTATCGCCGCCGTGCTCACCATCTGACTCTGCAGGAACGTCCGGTAGTGGTGGATGAAACTGAGTTCGTTGAGGAGCGTGATGCCGTGCTGCGGCTGTGGCGGGCATTGTTGCAGGATTGAAACCGATTTGCGCGGTGAGCCGGTGGGCTGCCGAAGACTGTTTGTTTTGAGGAGAAATGATCGATGACAATGGATGACCGCGACGGCGTCATCTGGCTTGATGGCAAGCTGGTTCCCTGGCGTGAGGCGAAGGTTCACGTGCTGACCCATACCCTGCACTACGGCATGGGGGTCTTCGAAGGGGTGCGCGCTTATAAGGCTGAAAAGGGGCCGGCCATCTTCCGTCTTCAGGAGCATACCGACCGTCTGTTCCGCTCGGCACACATCCTTAACATGCCGATGCCCTTTGACAAGGAGACCATCAGCGAAGCGCAGCGTCTTGCTGTGCGCGAGAACAATCTTGAGTCGGCCTACATCCGCCCGATGTGCTTTTACGGCTCCGAGGGCATGGGGCTGCGCGCTGACAACCTTAAGGTTCACGTCATGGTCGCTGCCTGGTCCTGGGGCGCCTATCTCGGCGCTGAGGGCATGGAGAAAGGGATCCGCATCCGCACCTCTTCCTACACCCGTCATCACGTCAACATCACCATGTGCAAGGCCAAGGCCAACGGCAACTACATGAACTCCATGCTGGCCTTGCAAGAGGCGCTGGCCTGCGGTTATGACGAGGCGATGCTCCTGGACAACGAAGGCTACGTGGCCGAGGGTAGCGGCGAGAACATCTTCCTGGTGCGCAATGGCGTGCTCTATACCCCGGACCTGACTTCGGCACTGGACGGTATCACCCGCAGCACCATCTTCCAGCTGGCCGATGAACTGGGTATCCCGGTTAAGGAAAAGCGCATCACACGTGATGAGGTCTATGTCGCCGACGAGGCCTTCTTCACCGGTACCGCCGCTGAGGTGACACCGATCCGCGAAGTGGATAACCGCCTCATCGGGAGTGGCAAGCGTGGCCCGATCACGGAAAGGCTGCAGTCGATGTACTTCGATGTGGTGCATGGGCGTGCCGAGACCCATCACGACTGGTTGAGTTACGTGAAATAACCCGTACCGTACAGGAGGGGACCATGACCCAGCACGCCGAATCGCTCCGGCAGGCCAATGCCGTCAGCCGCTATGAAGTGAGCCGCGCCGACCTGCCGCTGCATTGCCCTATGGAGGGGACGACCCTGTGGAACTCACATCCAAGGGTCTATCTCGAAATCGAGAGCAGTGGACGTGCCAGGTGCCCCTACTGTAGCGCGGAATACATTCTGAAATCGGAGGGGGCCTGAGGCTCCCTCTTTTCTTCCCGCCTCGCAAAGTGATTATCGATGAACCGTGATATGGGGCTGCTGAGTCAGTTCAAGAATTACTCACCAGGCCAACGACTTGTGCTGTTGCTGGCCGCACTTTTTCCCTTGCTATCAGTCTCTGTAGCCAGCGGTGGAAGCACGCTTTACACCCTGCTGCTGTTGCCTGCACTGGTCTACGCCTGGCCGGAACGAAAAACACTGACCACGGAGGAAAAGTGGTGGCTGCTCGCCTATGTGGTGCTGTTTGCCATGGCCACCCTGAGTCTGTTCTATGTTACGGATCTCAAGCTTGGCGTTGAGAAACTGGAACGCTACCTGCGCCTTGCCACAGTGGGGCTTGTCTATCTCTTTTTGCGTCGAATGAACGTCGAGGTCGGGCGTTTTTTCCTGATAGCCATAGTCGCAGCCGCCGTCTCCCTGGCGATCCAGGCGCTGTATCAGGTCCAGTTTCAGCAGGCTCCCTTTGCCATCGGCCTTTATCACAAGATCGTTTTCGGCGACATGGCGGTGCTGGCATTTACCATCATGTTGGCGGCGATGCTAACGGTGGCCTGCCGTCCGTGGCATTTCCTGCTGCTGGGTCTGGCGATGGTTCTTGCCGTTTATGCCAGCCTGATGTCAGCGACGCGGGGAGCCTGGCTGCTGTTGCCTGTTGTTGCGCTGGTGTTGGTCTGGCTCTATCGCGGCAAACTTGGCCGACGCGGCTGGATAGTCATTGCGGTGAGTTTCTGCCTCCTTGCCGGGACACTGGCCGTCTGGCAACCGAAAGTGATCGTGCAGCCGATGGCCAAAGGGGTCCACGAGGTCGAACGCTACCTCAACGATCCGAACAAGGCCGGATCCTGGGGCGCACGCCTGGAAATGTGGGGTAACAGCATCAAAATCTGGCGGGAGAATCCCTGGCTGGGAACCGGAATTGGAGACTTCAGGCATGATTCCCAGGTGCTGGTAGCGGAGGGAGCATCTCAGAACCGTGGCGTGGCCGAGAGGTATGGGCACGCCCACAGCATCTATTTCGATGCCCTTGCCTCTTTCGGTGCACTGGGGCTGCTGCTACTGGTCGTGGCGCTGTTTGTCTTGCCCTGGCGGCATTTTTATCGGCACTGGCACGAGGTGAACGAACCGTGGCAGCGGTTCTACGCGCTCTCCGGCCTGTTGACCGTGGTGGCCTTCGCCGAGTTCGGACTGACAGAGGGATGGACATCACGCAATCCTTTCGTCAATCCGTATATCATGTATATCGCTGTTTTTGCCTCCAGTCTTGCCGTCACCGCCGGCAGGGGGAAGGGTAATCGCGTGCTTTCACGCTAATCAGACCAATCGCGGTAGAATAGATCTGGTTTCCACAGAAGTTTTTTTATGAAAATCGTACAGATACCCGAATTCGCTGCGGCCAATATCCTGGTCGTCGGCGACTTGATGCTGGACCGTTACTGGCACGGCGATACCTCACGCATCTCCCCGGAGGCCCCGGTTCCGGTGGTGCGAGTAAGCGAGATCGAGGAGCGCGCCGGCGGTGCCGGCAACGTCGCGCTCAACATCGCCGCCCTCGGCGCCAATGCCGCCGTGGTCGGCCTGACCGGGCAGGATGAGGCGGCCGATGCCCTTGCCCGCACCCTGCAGCAAGTTGGGGTGAAGTGTCACTTCGAGCGGCTTGCCGGCTTTCCTACCGTCACCAAGTTGCGGGTGCTCAGTCGCCATCAGCAGCTGATCCGGCTCGATTTTGAGGATGGTTTTCCCGGTTACGATGTCAGCGGGTTGATCCGGCGCTTTCAGGAACATGTGACGGGAATCGATGTTGTGGTGATGTCTGATTACTGTAAAGGGGCGCTACGTGCCGCTGAGCAGCTGATCGCCATCGCCCGTGCCGCCGGCAAACCGGTGGTGGTCGACCCCAAGGGCAACGATTTCTCTCACTACCGTGGCGCCACGGTGATTACTCCCAACATGAGTGAGTTCGAGGCGGTGGTCGGCCACTGCGCGAATGATGAAGAGGTCGTCATCAAGGGCGAGGCCTTGCGTGAACAACTGCAACTCGATGCCCTGCTGATCACCCGCAGCGAAAAGGGTATGACCCTGCTCGAGCAGGGAGTACAACCGCTGCATATTCCGACTAAGGCCCGTGAGGTGTTCGATGTGACCGGCGCCGGTGACACCGTGGTCTCCGCATTGGCTTCGGCGCTTGCTACCGGCCAGCCGCTACGCGAGGCGACGGTATTGGCCAACCTCGCAGCCGGTGTGGTGGTGGGTAAGCTGGGCACGGCCAGCGTGACGGTGCCCGAACTGCGTCGAGCCATGCGCGAACAGCAGGAGATGGAACAGGGCATTGTCGATGAGGACAAACTGGTAGCGTTGGTGCAGGAGGCCAAGGCGCATGGCGAGACGGTGGTGATGACCAATGGCTGTTTCGATATTCTCCATGCCGGTCATGTCACTTATCTTGAGGAGGCGGCTCGACTCGGTGATCGCCTCATCGTCGCGGTCAATGATGATGCCTCGGTCAAGCGTCTTAAGGGCCCCGAGCGTCCGGTCAATACCCAGGAGCGGCGCATGCGAGTGCTGGCCGCCCTGGAGTGCGTCGACTGGGTGGTGGGTTTCGACGAGGACACTCCGACCCGCCAGATCTGCCGCGTTAGCCCCGATATCCTGGTTAAGGGTGGCGATAACGACCCGGACAAGATCCCCGGAGGCGAGTGCGTGCGAGCTGCCGGGGGGAAGGTCGCGGTGATGAGCTATGTCGACAACGTATCGACCACCCGCATTATCGGCGCCATCCGTGCTTCGGAAGGGAAATCGGGCGACGAATGATTATCGGTGAACGAACTCTCCCAGCGGTGAAAGGGCTCAAAGGAAAACCACGGCGATTATTACTTGCGGTTTTGCGTCCAGGTGAGAGACAACTCTTTATTGGATTGGTGTCGTGGTAAAACCGGTCTCTGTCGATGTCGTGATCTTCGGCGGCGGCGTCGCCGGCTTGTGGCTGCTGAACCGGTTGCGCAACGCCGGTTATCAGGCGGTACTGTTGGAGGGGGATCGCCTTGGCAGCGGGCAGACCCGTTATGCTCAGGGTATCATCCATGGTGGCACCAAATACGCGCTGACCGGCAAGCTGACCGGCTCCTCGGAGGCGATCGCCGAGATGCCCGCATTGTGGCGCGCCTGCCTCAAGGGGGAGGGCGAGATTGATCTACGAGCGGTCCGGCTGCTCTCCACCCACCAGTTCATGTGGTCGACTGAAAGTCTCACCTCGCGCATGGCAGGCTTCTTTGCCAGCAAGCTGATGCGTAGCCGCACCCGTTCCGTTGAGGGTAGTGAGCGCCCCGAGGTGTTGCGCAACCCTGCTTTCAGGGGCCAGGTCTACCGATTGGAGGAACCGGTGCTCGATACCGCCTCACTGGTGCAGGCCCTGGGCGAGCCCCATTACGATGCCATCTTCCGACTTCCCTCCAGCGACGGCATACAGCTCTCGCGGAGTGAGGATGGCTGGCAGGTGATGCTGACTGAGCATGGCCGGAGTGTCTGTTTCAAGGCCAGGCGCCTGGTCTTCGCCGCCGGTCAGGGCAATGCTGAGTTACTCAACCAGGTCGGCCGCGACACCCCGCCGATGCAGCGGCGTCCGCTGAACATGGTGATGCTGCGCGGGAGCAAGGGTTCGCCATTGCCCGGCTCGCTCTATGCTCATTGTCTCGGTGCCAGCACCAATCCACGCATCACCATCACCACCCACTACGATGCTCAGGGCAATCGGGTCTGGTACCTGGGAGGGCAGATCGCTGAGGAGGGGGTAGGACGCGAACATACCGCTCAGGTGGGTGCGGCAAAGAAGGAGTTGGGCGAACTCTTTCCCTGGCTCGATCTCTCCGCGGTCGAGTGGGGCACACTGCCGATCGACCGGGCCGAGCCACGGATGCCTGACGGCAGCCGCCCTGACAATGTCTTCGCTGACGAGCAGGATGACATCATCACCGCCTGGCCGACCAAGCTGGCGCTATCGCCGCGTCTGGCCGCGCTGATCCTGGAAAAGATTCAACAGGGCGGCGTTGTACCCGGCACAGTTTCGGCGTTGCCGGCGTGGCCTCACCCGGACTATGCGCCGTTGCCCTGGCAGGAGGAGGAACGATGGAATTGAGAACACTGGGCGCGACCGGTATCAGGGTCAGTCCACTGGGCCTCGGCACGGTAAAGATTGGCCGGGACCAGCAAGTGAAATATCCCACCGGTTTTACCATTCCGGGCGACAAGGCGGTGCGTGATCTGTTCGCACTGGCTTGGGAGCTGGGCATCAACACCCTGGATACTGCACCTGCTTACGGCAATTCCGAGGAGCGCCTCGGCCAGTTGTTACCGCACCGTAACGACTGGGTCATCGTCGGTAAGGTCGGTGAGATTTTCGAGCATGGCGAATCACGCTTCGATTTCACCGCGGCCTATACACGCAAAAGCGTTGAGCGCAGTCTCAAGCGTTTGCAACGTGAGGTCATCGATGTGGTGCTGGTGCACTCTGATGGTAACGACATGGATATCATCCAAAACGAGGAGGTCTGCGACGCGCTGCAGGATCTCAAACGTGAGGGGCTGATTCGTGCTGTCGGCATGTCTACCAAGACTGTTGAGGGGGGGATCTGGTGCGTCGAGAACATGGACGTGGTGATGGCCACTTATAATCCGCTCCACACCGAGGAGCTGCCGGTGCTGGAGCGGGCCGCCCAGCTTGGCAAGGGGATCCTGATCAAGAAGGGGCTGCAGAGCGGCCACGCGGATGCCGCCGCTGGAGGCTCCGGGGTAGAGCAGGCGCTGCGCTTTGTCTTCGAACACCCGGTGCACTCCGTGGTGGTGGGCACCATCAATCCGGAGCATCTGAAGCAGAATGTCGCGATCATTGAACGAGTACTGAGAGGCTGAATGGTGGACAAGGCACCGCCACGTTA
>JBFEYJ010000065.1:0-14745 GCA_041562215.1 Thiohalomonadaceae bacterium
AACGCGCCGAAGGGGTGGAATAGGATGGGCGAAATCGAAACGAGAAAACAGAGCCTGCTCTGGCTGCAGTCGGGCGGCTGCGGTGGCTGCACACTCTCGCTGCTGGGGGCGGAGTCGCCCGACCTGCTGACCACCCTGGAGAGTGGCGGTATCGAGCTGTTGTGGCACCCCTCGTTGAGTGAAGAGTGCGGTGTGGGGTTGCATGGGATCTTCGAGTCGATACTTAACGGTGAGCGGCAGCTGGACATCCTCTGCCTGGAGGGGGCGGTGGTGCAGGGGCCCAACGGTAGTGGTCTGTTCCACCGATTGGCAGGTAGCGAGCGGCCGATGCGCGACTGGATCAAGGATCTTACCGCGGTGGCGAAGCATGTGGTGGCGGTCGGCAGTTGCGCGGCCTTTGGTGGTATCACCTCCGGCGGCGGCAATCCGAGTGAGGCGTGCGGTCTGCAGTACGATGCTACCAAGCCGGGAGGCCTGTTGGGCGAGGGCTTTCGCGCCAGCGGGGGGCAGCCGGTGGTCAACATCGCCGGCTGTCCCACCCACCCCAACTGGGTCACCGAGACCCTGTTGCAGATCAGCAGCGGGGAGATGAGTGATGGCGAGCTGGACGAGTGTCATCGCCCACGCAGCTACAGCGATCACCTGGTCCACCACGGCTGTCCGCGCAACGAGTACTACGAGTTCAAGGCGAGCGCCGCCAAACCCTCAGACCTTGGTTGCCTGATGGAGCACATGGGGTGCCTCGGCACCCAGGCCCACGCCGACTGCAATCTGCGTCTGTGGAACGGCGAGGGTTCCTGCCTGCGCGGCGGTTACGCCTGCATCAACTGCACCGAGCCGGGCTTCGAGCGCCCACGCCACCGCTTTACCGAGACCGAGAAGATCGCCGGGATACCGGTCGGTCTGCCCATCGACATGCCCAAGGCGTGGTTCGTCGCCCTCGCCTCGCTATCCAAGGCGGCGACACCGGAGCGGCTGCGCGAGAATGCCCGCAGCGATCACATTCAGTGCGCACCGCGCAAACCGGGGAGAGAGAAGTGAGCCGCCGCATTATCGGTCCGTTCAACCGCGTCGAGGGCGACCTTGAGGTCCAACTGGATATCCACGATGGCCGGGTCGAGGAGGCGTGGGTAGTCTCGCCCATGTATCGCGGTTTCGAGCAGATGTTACAGGGCAAGGACCCGCTTGACGCCCTGGTCTACGTACCGCGCATCTGCGGCATCTGCTCGGTGGCCCAGTCGGTGGCGGCGGCGCGTGCCCTCGCTGATGCTCAGGGAGTGGTGATGCCCCCCAACGGCGAGCGGGCCAGCAACCTCATCCTCGCCTGCGAGAACCTTGCCGACCACCTCACCCACTTCTACCTCTTCTTCATGCCCGACTTCGCCCGCGAGGTCTACCGGAACGAGCCGTGGTTCGATGTCACGGCATCACGATTCAAGGCGGTGAAGGGAAGTGCGGCGGCGGAGGTGCTGCCGGCCCGGGCCGAGTTCCTCCACCTGATGGGGCTGCTCGCCGGCAAATGGCCCCATAGTCTGGCGCTGCAGCCGGGCGGCACCAGCCGCGCCATCGAGGTGCCGGAGCAGGCGCGTATCTCAGCCATTCTCTTCAGTTTTCGCAAGTTCCTCGAAAAGACCCTCTTCGGCGATACGCTGGAGAACATTATTGCCCTCGACTCCCACGAGGCGCTTACCCTGTGGGCCGAGTTTCGGCCTGTCGAGAGTAGCGACTTTCGCCACTTCCTGAACATAGCCGATGAGTTAAATCTGCATACCCTGGGGCGGGCGGCTGATCGCTTCATGAGTTACGGCGTCTACCCGAGTGATGGCAACGATCGTTTCGCTGCCGGGGTGTGGCAGGGGGAACCGGGCACGCTTGACCAAGCGTCGATCAGTGAGGACATCAGCCATAGCTGGATGCACCACCAGAACGAACCCAAGCACCCCTTCGATGGGGTGACCCTCCCCTCGATGGCGGTGGAGGAGGCCTATAGCTGGTGCAAGGCGCCGCGTCTCGGCGGCGGGGTGGTGGAGGTGGGGGCGCTGGCGCGCCAGGTGGTCGACGGCCATCCGCTGATCCGCGACCTGGTGGCGCGCGACGGCGGCAATGTGCGCAACCGGGTAATCGCCCGCCTGCTGGAGCTGGCACTCGTCGTGGTGGAGATGGAAAAGTGGGCGGTCGGCTTACAGCCTCGTGAGCCTTTCTGCAGCCATGCCGAGTTGCCCGATCATGCCCAGGGTTTCGGTATGATCGAAGCGGCGCGCGGCAGCCTCGGCCACTGGCTCAAAATCAAGAACGGCCGCCTGCTCAACTACCAGATCATCGCCCCCACCACCTGGAACTTCTCGCCGCGTGATGCCGGCGGCACACCGGGAGCGCTGGAGCAGGCGCTCATCGGTGCACCGCTGCGCGAAGGTGAGACCGACCCGGTTGCGGTACAGCACATCGTCCGTTCCTTCGACCCCTGCATGGTCTGCACCGTCCACTGATGGTTGGCCAACGCATCCGTATACTGGGCATCGTACAGGGGGTCGGTTTTCGCCCCACGGTGTGGCGGCTGGCGCGGGAGGAAAAGGTTGTCGGCGAGGTGTGGAACGACGGCAAAGGGGTCATGATTCACGCCTGGGGTGAGACGCTGTGTCTCGAACGCTTTGTTGAACGCTTGCGCAATGAGCCTCCGCCACTGGCGCTCATTGAGGCGTTCGACGTCACACGACTCGATGCATCGCATCAGGCACCCGATGATTTTCGGATTGTGCAAAGCCAGGCAGGCGAGGCGCGCACTGGTGTCGCCGCCGACGCCGCTACCTGCCCCGAGTGTCTTGCAGAAATTCGCGATCCTGACAACCGTCGCTACCGCTACCCTTTTACTAACTGTACCCATTGCGGTCCGCGCCTTTCGATCATCCGGAAAATTCCCTACGACCGTGCAAACACCAGCATGGCCCCTTTCGTAATGTGCCTCGCGTGTCAGGCTGAGTATGACGAGCCTTCCGACCGGCGCTTTCATGCACAGCCCAATGCCTGTCCTGAGTGTGGACCGCAACTGTGGTTGGAGGGCCGCGACGGCGTGCGCATTGAACCGAACCGTGGGGAGGACATAATCGCTACGGCGGCACGTCTCCTTCACGAGGGGAGAATCCTCGCCATCAAGGGGATCGGCGGCATCCACCTTGCCTGCGATGCGGGAAACAGTGAGGCGGTCGAAGCCCTGCGTCAACGCAAACAGCGCTACCACAAACCCTTCGCCCTGATGGCGCGTGATGTGGCGATGGTTCGCCGTTATGCCGTAGTCACAGAGGCGGACTCGCAGCAACTTGAATCGACTGCTGCCCCCATCGTGGTCGTGAAACGAGAGGGTGAAGGGCTACCTGCTGAGTTGGCTCCGGGCCAGAACACACTCGGCTTCATGCTTCCCTACACGCCACTGCACCACCTGCTATTGCGTGAACTTTCACGGCCCATCGTCCTCACCTCAGGTAACCGCAGCCATGAGCCTCAGGTGATCGATAACGAGGAGGTTCGGGAGCAACTGTGTGAGATTGCCGATTACTTGCTGCTGCACGACCGTGACATCGTCAACCGTCTTGATGACTCGGTGATACGCATTGCCGATAACAAGCCACGACTGCTGCGCCGCGCACGCGGTTATGCTCCGCAACCGATTTTATTACCCCAGTGCTTTGAGGAGGCGAAGAATATCTTGGCACTGGGTGCCGAGTTAAAAAACACGTTCTGTCTTCTGAAACAGGGGAAAGCGATCCTTTCGCAACACATCGGTGACCTGGAGGATGCGCGCACTCACGAAAGCTTTCGCCACAATATCGAACTTTATCGTCAGCTTTTCGATTTCACTCCATCAATTATCGCCGTCGATGCGCACCCGAACTACCTCTCCACCCAACTCGGCCAGGCCATCGCCGCCGAGGAGAATATTCCGTTAATTAGCGTGCAGCACCACCATGCCCATATCGCTGCCTGTATGGCCGAGCATGAAATGACTCCAGGTGACGGCAAGGTGCTCGGAGTAGCCCTGGACGGTCTCGGTTACGGTGAAAACGGTGAGCTGTGGGGCGGCGAGTTTTTGTTGGCGGACTATCGTGGATTTGAACGACTCGCCCACTTCCAGCCGGTGGCCATGCCGGGAGGGGGCCAGGCGATGTACGAGCCGTGGCGTAACACCTTTGCCCACCTTTCAAGCGCGCTGGGGTGGGAGCAAGTAGCGGCAAACTATGCTGCTCTGGAATTGATTCATTTTTTAAACAACAAACCCTTACCAACCCTGCAGGCGATGATCGAAAGGGGGCTCAATAGTCCCAAGGCCAGTTCCGCCGGACGCCTCTTCGACGCCGTGGCGGCAACACTCGGCCTCTGCCGCGCACGGGCCGGTTACGAGGGGCAGGCTGCGATAGAGCTGGAGGCGCTTGCCGCTAATCATTTTCAAGCACAGAGTGAGTTTGCTTACGGCTATGAGTTACAGGGGAAGTGTGTGAGCTGGGCGCCACTCTGGTCATCGCTGCTCAAAGATCTTTCTGCAAAGGTGGCGCCGGGGATTGTCGCCGCACGCTTTCATCACTGTGTTGCCTCTGCCGTTGCCGAGACAGCAGTCGAACTCTGTTCGCGTTATGGTGTGGAGACGGTGGTGCTCAGCGGTGGTGTGTTCCAGAACCGCCTGATGTTGGAGCGCTGTGGTGAGCTGTTACGTAGGCAGGGTTTGAGATTGCTTTCTCCCATCGCCATACCGGCTAATGACGGCGGACTTTCGCTGGGGCAGGCGGTAATCGCCTGCGTTTCAGTTGGCCTGGAATGGTGACTGTGCCATTTGTGTCGCCACCTCGATGGCGTACTCCAGGCTGCCTGTTTCGGCCTTGCCGGTGCCGGCCAGCTCCAGAGCGGTGCCGTGATCGACCGATGTACGGATAATCGGCAGCCCAAGGGTGATGTTGACGGCACGGCCGAAGCCCATGTGCTTGAGCACCGGCAAGCCTTGGTCATGATACATGGCGAGCACTGTGTCGGCTTTCTCTAGATATCGCGGTGTGAACAGTGTATCTGCAGGCAGTGGGCCATAGAGTGACATGCCCGCTTCGCGTAGTTGCTCGAGTGTTGGTTCAATGACCTCGATCTCTTCACGTCCCATATGCCCCCCCTCTCCGGCGTGAGGGTTAAGGCCACAGACCAGAATACGGGGTGCGGCAATACCGAAATGCTTGATGAGGTCATGGTGGAGGATGTGGATCACTTCCTCCAGCAAGGGGCGGGTGATATGACGGCTGACTTCGGCCAGTGGCAGGTGGGTGGTTGCCAGGGCAACACGCAGTCCTTCGGTGGCAAGCATCATGACCACTCGCGGGGTGTTGGTCTGTTCGGCGAGAAACTCGGTGTGGCCGCTAAAGGGGATGCCTGCCTCGTTGATCACACCCTTGTGGACCGGGCCTGTCACCAGGGCGGCAAACCTACCCTGCTGACAACCCTCGACCGCCTGGCGCAGAGTGTCCAGCACATAACCGGCGTTGCGCGGGTCGAGCCGACCGGTGGTGACTGGAGCATCGAGTGCGACGGGCAGTACGCAGAGCTTACCGGCCGGCGAGGGGCGGGGTGGTTGCTCGGCGTTGAACTCGTGCAGGCTGAGTGGCAATCCAAGTTGAGCCGCACGTTCAAGCAATAAGTCTGGGTCGGCAATCACCACCAGTTCGGCCTGGTGCGGAAGCTGCGCCAGCTGGATACAGAGATCCGGGCCGATCCCCGCCGGCTCCCCCGGGGTGAGGGCCAGGCGCACAATCCGGTTGTGCTGCTTATCGCTCAAGGCGATATTCGACATAGGCCTCGTCACGCAGGCGACGCAGCCAGTCCTGCTGTTCCTCTTCGATGCGTCGCTGGCGAAGTGCCTGGAAGGCTTGGTTACGCAACGCCTCTTCGGTGTTGTCGTGCTCGCGCCAGTCCTGTACCTGCATGATATGCCAGCCGAACGAGCTCTTGAAGGGCTGACTGATGGCGCCAACGGGCGTGTTATTCAGCGCCTCCTGAAATTCCTGCACATAAATACCGGGGTCGGCCCAACCCAGCTCACCGCCCTTGGCGGCGGAGCCTGGGTCATCGGAGTTGGCACGGGCCAGCTCGGCGAAGTCCGCGCCGCCGAGGATACGCTCACGTAGTCGGCTCAATCGGTTGCGAGACTCGCTATCGGAAACCAGCGGTGTGGTCTTGAGAAGGATGTGGCGTGCGTTGACCTGGCGGATGATCTGACGTTTCTGTCCGCGTTTTTCAGCCAACTTGAGGATATGGAATCCACTGGAGCTGCGGACGAGATCGCTGACCTGCCCCGGCTGCATGCTGAGCACCACTTCGGCAAACAGGGTCGGCAACTGTCCTGCACGACGCCAGCCGAGATCACCGCCTTCCAGTGCTTGTTGCCCGCTGGAGAAGGAAACCGCCATCTGCTGGAAGTCGGCACCTTTCCTGAGTTTAGCCATCACCTGCTCGGCCTTGTCTCTGGCTGTCTGAAGCTGTTCCTGCGAGGCGTTGCCCGGCACGGCGATCAGGATGTGGAAGAGGTGGAATTCAGTGTTTCGCTCCAGTTGGCCCTTCTGCGCCTCAAGGAAGGTGTCGACTTCCTGCGGGCTGACAGTGACGCGGTTGTCGACCTGGCTGGTGCGAAGTCGTGTGATGATGATTTCGTTGCGGATCTGTTCGCGGAAGAAAGCAAAGCTCATTCCATCCTGGCTCAGCGCATTGCGAAATTGTGCCAGGTTCATTTTGTTTTCTCTGGCGATATTCTCGATGACCTGGTTGAGACTCTCGTCATCGACCTGGATGCCGACCTGTTCGGCGCGCTTGAGCTGTAAGTGCTCAATGATGAGCCGATCGAGGATCTGGCGCTCGAGGATATTGCGTGGAGGAAGGGGAGTCTTTCTTTGTGCCAGTTGCTGGCTAATGCTCTCGATCCGCTGGTTCAGTTCATTCCAGGTGATAACGTCATCATCAACCACAGCGGCAATGCCGTTGAGTTCCTGTACCGCTGCGGTCAGGGAGGTGGATAACAGTAACAGCAAGGAAAACAAGAGGGTCTGTCGCATGGGAATGTCTATGGCCGATAGGTGTTTAATTGGTGCCTAGGATATCACGTCCGACAGCGTCCTCGAGACGTTTGCCGAGTGTGGCCAGGCCCTTGAGTTCAAGATTGACAAGGATGCTGTGGTTAAGTTCCTCGTCGATGGTGGTGCGATGGGCCCTGGCGACCAGGCGTGTGATCCAGCAGCAGCTCTCAAATTCGATGCCCCCGATTGTGTCCAGGGACTTCTCGTTTTCCAGATCGTAGTTCCAGCGGCCGATAAAGCGCCACTGTCGGGCCAGCGGCCATAACAGGATCGCATCGGCCTGGCGTTGCAGTGTGGCGCGATGAAAACGATAGCTCAGGCCCAGCACCCGCCGCTCGTCCGGTGAGTAGCGTAGTCTTGCACCAAGGCGTTCGGTGTGTTGTTCATGGGGGTTCCACTGCTCGGTGACGCTGAGGTTGAGGCTGCGGATGGGGCTGGCGGCCAGCTCGCCGATGATGTCGGAGGTGCGCTCTGATTCGAGGCTATCGCCGGGCTGCAGCGTTACCTCACGATCCTGAAAATAGTGGATTTGGCCGATGGCGGCACTAAAGCGTTCTGTGCCGCTTGCGTCTTCTATAAATCGACTGGTCAGAGCAACGGTGACTTGCGAGGCATCACCCTGGCGGTCAACACCGTTGAAACGGTTGTCGCGGAACATTTGGCTGAAGCTGAAATCGCTGAATGAGGTGTCGAACAGGGGCAGGTCGTCCTGGTCCCTGAAAGGGACATGAAGGAAATAGATACGCGGCTCCAGAGTTTGGGTGTAGGGGGTATTGGCAAGGCTAAGTTCGCGCTCGAAAAACAGGCCGCTGTCGAGGCTGGCAAGCGGCAGCGAACGGACCAGGTTGTCGCCTCCCGGGTTGTCTTGCAGTTGGTACTGGCTATAGCGCCATGCCAGTTTCGGGGTGAGGAACCAGGAGGCGCCCTCCAGTGGCAGGCTAAGAGAGGGCTTGATATCGAATCGGCTGCCGGTAGGCTCCAGGGAATCGTGCTGGAAGCGAACGGCTTCGCTCTCCAATGCCAGTTGCGGACGATTGATGCGCCGCAGGCTCTGTCCGACAAGACTTAGTTGAGGCAGGCGCCGATAGGGTTCGGATGCGGTTAATGCCTGGTAGTCCTGGGCTCTGCCCAAAAAGCGCCAGTATGGGTTGTTATAGGTGAGAGTTAAGTGGCGCTCCAGGTGGGTTTGACTGCTACTCTCCTGGGTTCCGCCAAGGTCGTCGAAATAGGCGGCATCCGATACTTTCTGGTAAAGCAGGTCGCTATTCCAGCCCTCCCCGGGCGTAGCGCGAAATCGGGTGGAATAGTAGGAACGGTCATCGCCGTAGATCTTGTCATCACTGAGGTAGTCGCCATTGAACTGGCCGCTGGTGTTTTTACCAAGAAAGCGGTATTCCGTCTCCAGCATGCCACCGCGGGCAGTGATGTTGCGCGCTGTGATAGTGGCATCCTGATTGGGTGCGATATTCCAGTAGAAGGGCAGCCTGATGTCGGTGCCATTTTCCTCCGAGGTGCCGATGGTGGGGGGCAGCAGGCCGCTCTTGCGCCCTTCGAGTGGAAAATTCAGGTAAGGGGAATAGAAAAAAGGGATGCCTTTGAAGGAGAGTACCGCATGGTAAGCCTCACCGGTGTTGCTCTCACGATCCAGGTTGAGGTCGCCGGCGCGTAAAAGCCAGTCCTCCTTTTCCGGCGGACAGGTGGTATAGCTAACCTCTTCCAGGGTGACATGCTCGGGACCCTGGAAGGTGATGCGCCCGGCGCCGCCGAACGCATGGAACTCTGGAAAGAGAAAGCGGGCGTTGATGATTTCGCCGCTGTTGGTGCCGAGGAAAACTTGCGCACGGTCGCCCTGGATCGTCACTTCCCGGGTGTGGTAGACCACATTGTCGGTCAGCAGCAGCTGATCCTGATTGCGTTCATACTCCGCTTCCGAGCCTTGAAGGATCATCTCATCGCGCTGTATTACCACGTTGCCGCGCAACAGAGTACGGGATTCGCTTTCGGCAAGAGCCTCATCGGCGGTGACCTGAGTAACCCCGAGCGGCAAGAGGCCGGGAACCAGCTCTGCAGGGGTGACTGGGGCGATCGGGGGACACAAGGCCCAGAGTGAGTCGATCGCTTTTTCTTCCTGCGGGGCGGGAGGGAACCCGACATCGGCCCCGCGGGCCGCCCCAGCCAGTGTGGCCATAAGCAGCAAGGAAGGCATTAGGGAGGCTTGGATGATTCGGTCCACTCGATTCACAAACAGTCTGGGTATGAAAACCCGTTAAAGTCGCACAGATTGGCGCTGCCTTCAAACAAAATTGTCATGGACAGAGACGAGCTTCCACCTTTCTCTTGTCGATCTACCATTGAACGGCGAAAAGTGGGATGCCTATCGCGTTTGTATAGCAGAATTTTCTGGCATAATAGTGCGGAATATTCTGATTTTCAGGTTAGGGGTGAGGAGAGAAAGATGAAAAAAGCAATCACGATGGGTGTGTTGCTGGCCGTGGCCGGTGGTGCACAGGCGGCAAATGACATCGATAGCATTAATCAGCTGGCACAAGACACGTTTCTGAAGCTCTCCGAGGACCTTGGCTCCTCTCTGAGTTACAAGGCAGTGTCCCCGGGCGAGCCGCTGGGGATTCTCGGTTTTGATGTGGGTCTCGAGTTCAGTTCCACCTCACTGCAAAACGACGATGCTTTCGATGTTGCTTGTGGTGGCTGTGGGCTAAGCAGTCTCATTGTTCCCAAGCTGCACGCGCAGAAGGGACTGCCATTTAATGTGGATGTGGGCCTGATGTATGCAGCTGTACCCGACAGTAACGTTAGTCTGACCGGCGTGGAACTGCGTTACGCCATCGTCGAGGGCGGCATTGCGCTTCCTGCCGTGGCGGTGCGGGGTACTTACAGCAAGATGAGCGGTGTCGATCAGCTTGATTTCTCCACCCATGGCCTGGAAGTGACCATTTCCAAGGGCTTTGCCATGTTTACCCCGTATGGCGGTGTCGGCCAGAACTGGGTGACCAGTACGCCTAATGTCGCAGGGCTTGGAGGGATCGACCTTCAGGAAGAGGAATTTACCCAGGACAAGTACTACGTCGGCGTAAACATGAATCTCGGCCTGCTCAACTTCGATGTTGAGCTTGATGAGACCGGCGGCGCCAAGACGATGAGCGGCAAGATGGGCTTGCGTTTCTAAAAGTCAGGCAAGCATGTTGTCAGAAATCAGTTGTCAGCGTTTTTCCTGTATCGAGATTAAACGACTGACGACTGAGACTGGCAACACCCTCTCTACATTTCTGTTTTCCCTCTCCTTGTAGTTACCCTCCCCATGGGGATATCCTTCCCTATTTCGCCAGTGCAGGAATCCACACGTGCCACTCCGCTTTGAGCAGCTCAACCACTGGTTGACAAATACACTGGGCTTGCCCGCCTACGAGATCGCCCCGGCTTCATCCGACGCCAGTTTTCGACGCTATTTTCGTATTACCTTTGGCGGTGAGAGCCGTATCGTCATGGATGCACCGCCGGACAAGGAGGATAGTCGCCCTTTTGTCAGTATCGCTAAGCAGTTACACGCTGTCGGCCTTAATGTGCCTGAAATTCTGGCGGAGGATCTGGAGCAGGGATTTCTCCTGCTGAGCGACCTGGGGACGCAACAGTATCTGTCAGCGTTGAGCATCGACACGGTGGATAGGCTCTACGGGGATGCATTGGGGGCTTTGGCTGTACTGCAGACCTGTGGACCCGGTGCCGAGTCGCTGCCGGATTACAATGAAGCGTTACTGCGGCGCGAGATGGACCTCTTTCGTGACTGGTATCTGGGCAGGCACCTTGGACTTACTTCAGGTAAGAGTGAGGAGGCGGTGCTGGATGAGGCCTTCACCCTGCTGGTAGAGAATGCCCTTGATCAGCCGCAGGTGAGTGTGCACCGTGATTACCATTCACGCAATCTGATGGTCAGCGCCCACAACCCTGGAATTCTCGATTTTCAGGATGCAGTATATGGGCCGGTCACTTACGATCTGGTCTCTCTGCTGCGCGACTGCTACATCGACTGGCCGCGGGAGCGGGTAGAGGAATGGGTGCTGGGATATCATGACATCGCCATCGACCACGGCATCCTGCGCGCCCCTCAGGAGGAGCGCTTCCTGCGCTGGTTCGATCTAATGGGGGTGCAGCGTCACTTAAAGGCCACCGGCATTTTCGCCCGTCTCAATCACCGCGATGGCAAGTCGGGTTACCTGAATGACATCCCTCGCACCCTGGGTTATGTGGTTGAGGTTAGCGGGCGTTATCCTGAGCTGGGTACCTTCAAGCGATTATTGGAGGAGCGGGTACTGCCGCAACTGGCCGGGCAATAAAATCACTGCAAAGCACGCAAAGGCACGAGGTAGTCAGCGGGTCTCCGATTGATTTCAGAGTATTGTTTCACAGGAAGTTCGCTCTGGCATGAGTCCATAACCACCTGGTTTTCTTTGCGTGTTTTTGCGGCCTGGTGAGGGCGGCAACAACGGCCCGGTGTGATTACATGTTGAAGCCGGCCTGCTTGTAGTACTCCTTGGCCTTCTCTTCGTCTTTTTCCACCCCATTGCCTTCCTGATACATCATGCCGAGGGTAGTGAGGGAGCCTACCAGCCCTTGAGCGGCAGCCAGTTCAAACCACTTTTTCGCTTCCAGTGCATCCTTCTCCACCCCCTCACCTTCGAGATACATGAAGCCCATGCCGTGCTGGGCCAGGGAGTGTCCCTGATCGGCGGCGGCACGCATATATTTGACCGCTTCAGGGAGGTTTTGACTGCCGAGAAGGCCATTCTGGTGCATGATGGCGACGCGATACTGCGCCTCGACATTACCCTGTTCGGCCAGCGGTGAGAGCAGCTGCATTGCTGTGGCGAAGTGCTTTCCCTCGAAAGCGGCGATGCCGCTGCCCAGGTCCATATCATCGTTGGTGGCGTTACTCATGCCTTTGCTCCTGAATATCTTGGGGGATAATCGCGTGCCGCCGGTAAGGACGAATGCGTCAATTGTCAGCCTATCAGATGGTGGGTGGCGGGGCCGATTTCAAGGCGAGGGGGCGTTGACGGATGGAGGGGGCATAGCTGCCAACACGGTAGCAAGAAGGACAGTCTCCTTCCGGTGACGTGCCGGAAACGCTTGTGGTGCGAGTTCTGTTTTCGGAATAATGGTAGTTCTCGTCAACACCTTCGCCTGATAAGGTGGTGGCGTGCATGTTGTGGCTGAAGATGGAGTGAACCATGAAAGCGATGATTTTGGCCGCCGGTCGGGGAGAGCGGATGCGGCCCCTGACCGATGACACACCCAAACCGCTGCTCATGGCCGGAGGCAAACGGTTGATCGAGTACCATCTGGAAGGACTTTCACGGGCGGGAGTTCACGACATCGTCATCAACCATGCTCATCTTGGTGAGCAGATCGAACAGGTGTTGGGCGATGGCAGTCGCTATGGGGTGAGCATAACCTACTCTGCCGAGGGGCGGGCGCTGGAGACCGGCGGCGGGATCTTCAAGGCGTTACCCCTGCTGGGGGATGCCCCCTTTCTGGTGGTCAACGGTGATGTCTGGTGCGACTATCCTTATGCCCGCTTGCTGCACTGTGAGGTCGCACAGGCGCATCTGGTGCTGGTGGACAATCCACCGCAACATCCACAAGGAGATTTTGTTCTGGATCGCGGGAGGGTTCTTGATATGGAAGGTGAGCGTCTGACCTTCTCCGGCATCGGGGTTTACCATCCGAGGCTGTTTGACGACTGTCAGGCAGAGCCCTTCGCGCTGGCGCCGCTGTTGCGCCGGGCGATGGCCGCGGAACAGGTCAGTGGTGAACATTATCGTGGGGCTTGGTTCGATATCGGAACGCCTCAGCGGCTGCAGCAGCTGGATCTAATGCTGCAAACCAACTGAGTCAGGGAAGCCTCCAGGAGAACTACATGGGTCAGGAGATCAGCGAGGGGCGTTTTCGCAAGCAGGACTTTGCCCGCTTTGCACATCGTCTTGTCGAGGAGACGGCATTACTGCAGCATCACTTCGATGAGCAGCGGCTGTCCCGGCGCCATGGCGTGGGTGGCTTCGAGCTGGAGGCGTGGCTGGTGGATCGCGCCGGTCTTCCTGCACCAATCAATGAGCGTTATCTTGCCCTGCTTGGCGACAGCGCCCTCTACAGCCCGGAACTCTCGCAGTTCAATGTTGAGATCAACAGTACCCCGCTGTCATTAACCGGTAATGCTCTGTCGCGGATGCATGCCGAGCTTGATGATAACTGGAACCATTGCCGCCAAGTGGCGCAGCAGCTCGATGCCAGATTGGCCATGATCGGTATTCTGCCCACGGTCAGCCCGAACATGCTGACGCTGGAACATATGTCTCACATGACCCGCTACCGTGCGCTCAACGAGCAGGTGTTACGGTTGCGCCAGGGCAGGCCGCTGGAGCTCGACATCGTCGGCGAGCAGCACCTGCAAGCGTTGCATGGTGATGTGATGCTGGAGGCGGCGACCACCTCCTTTCAGATCCATCTCCAGGTAGCGCAGGAGAACGCGGTGCGCTACTACAATGCAATGCAGATCCTCTCGGCACCGATGGTGGCGATCAGCGCCAATTCGCCGCTGCTTTTCGGTAAGCGTTTGTGGCAGGAGACGCGGATTCCGCTATTCGAACAGGCGGTCGCTATCGGCGGCATTGCGGGGGCATCCGCCGGTCCGCTGCGGCGCGTCTCTTTTGGCAGTGGTTATGCCCGGCACAGTCTGATGGAGGTGTTTCACGAAAACGCGGAGCACTTCCCGGTGTTATTACCGGTCGAGCTGGAGGAAGCCGCGGAGCGCTTCAGCCACCTCCGGCTGCACAACGGCACAATCTGGCGTTGGAACCGTCCGCTGGTGGGTTTCGATGAGGACGGCACCGCACACCTGCGCATCGAACACCGGGTCCTGCCGGCCGGTCCTAGCGTGCCGGATACCATCGCCAATGCCGCTCTCTTTTTTGGCCTCTCAAGCTTCCTTGCCTCGCTGGAAGAGGCGCCTGAGCGGCAGCTGGATTTCGCTCAGGTGCGGGACAATTTTTATGCCGCTGCCCGCTACGGGCTCAATGCCGGTATCACCTGGATGGACGGACGCCATGGCCGTATCAGTGAACTGCTGGTGCAACTGCTCCCACAGGCCATGGAAGGGTTGCTGCAGCTCGGTTGTGACCGCGCAAAAAGCGAGTATTACCTTTCCATCATCGAGCAACGCCTGCTGAGCGGCCAGACCGGTGCCGCCTGGCAACTGAAGTGGATGGACAAACATGGGGAAGACGCCGCCTCGCTGGTCGCGGCCTATCTGGAACGGCAGGACAGCGGGCTGCCGGTGCACCGATGGGCGCTGTAATCAAACCTGATGTGAGGAAAGAGAGAGCATGCTCACCGAATTGAACGCCATACCTGATGGCCTGCTGTCGCTGCCGACGGAGCGTCTGCACGAAATGCTGGACGGACCGACCTTGATCCATCTGCCCGGCCGTCATCCCGAGCCGCTGTTCGTGTCTGTGTTGTTGCACGGTAATGAGGATACCGGTTGGGAGGCGATGCGCGCCCTGCTGCAAGACTATCAGGGAAATGTGTTGCCGCGCGCCCTGTCACTGTTTATCGGTAATGTCGCGGCGGGCAGGGAGGG
>JBFEYJ010000066.1:0-14609 GCA_041562215.1 Thiohalomonadaceae bacterium
ATGAACATGAATATGGATTACGACTCCATCTCCAAGGCGGGTTCCATGCTCGGTGCCGGTTCGGTCATCGTGATGGATGAAACCACCTGTATGGTGAAGGTGCTGGCGCGGCTATCGCATTTTTACTACGAGGAATCGTGTGGCCAGTGCACGCCGTGCCGTGAAGGTACAGGATGGCTTGCTCGTGTGGTGCATCGCATCGAGCACGGACAGGGGACGGCGGAAGACCTCGACAAGCTGGTCGATGTGGCCGGCCGGATCGAGGGCAACACTATCTGTGCGTTGGGTGATGCCGCGGCCATGCCGGTGCGCAGCTTCCTCAACCATTTCCGTGAAGAGTTCCAGTATCACGTTGATAACAAGAAATGCCTGGTGGGCCGATAGCCCGGATGTTTCATCTATTTTGCCTGATGGCCGTGCGTCCCTGAGCTTGGCTAAGCAAATGTACTGTGGAAACAAGACACGCGTAGGGCATCTGTGATTATTTTTTTTGAAATATCGGGTGCCGGCCGACTGCCCGGAAAACATGTTGAACTAATATGAGACTGGCGATGGTAAACATCGAGATCAATGGAATAGCAATCAAGGCCCGCGAAGGGTCCATGCTGATTGAGACAGCGGATGAGGCCGGGATCACCATCCCGCGCTTTTGCTATCACAGCAAGCTCTCCATCGCGGCCAGCTGTCGCATGTGCCTGGTTGAGGTGGAGAAAGCACCGAAGCCGCTGCCTGCCTGCGCCACACCGGTCAGCGAGGGGATGATCGTTCATACCCGCTCGCCAAAGGCTATTGCCGCGCAACGCAGCGTGATGGAGTTTTTACTGATTAACCATCCACTTGACTGTCCCATCTGCGATCAGGGCGGGGAGTGTGACTTGCAGGAGATGGCGCTGGGCTACGGGAACGGCATCTCCCGCTATAACGAAGGCAAGCGTGTCGTCAGCAATCCCGATCTTGGCGCGCTGATCGCCACCGACATGAACCGCTGCATTCACTGCACCCGCTGTGTGCGTTTCGGTCAGGAGATCGCCGGTATCATGGAATTGGGCGCTCCCGGTCGTGGCGAACACATGTTTATCAGTACTTATATAAAACACAGCGTCGACTCTGAGCTCTCCGGCAACGTGATCGACCTTTGTCCCGTTGGTGCCCTGACCTCCAAGCCGTACCGCTACAGTGCACGCCCGTGGGAGTTGAACAGTTACCCCAGTATCTCTCCGCATGACTGTGTCGGCAGCAATATCCGCATCGATGTTCGCGGTAATCAGCTGATGCGTGTGGTACCGAGGGACAACGAGAACGTCAATGAGACCTGGCTGGCGGACCGTGACCGCTTCAGTTATACCGCCAATACCCACCAGGAACGCCTGCTCAAGCCAATGATCAAGCAAGACGGCGTTTGGCATGAGGTCGATTGGGAGACAGCGCTGACCCGAGCTGTGGAAGGGCTCAAGACCATCGCCATGCGAGATGGCGCCGAACAGCTCGGCGCACTGGCCTCTTACAGCGCCACGACTGAAGAGCACTTCCTACTGCAGAAACTCTTGCGTAGCGTGGGCAGCGGTAACATCGATCATCGGTTGCGTCAGGTCGATTTTCGGGATCAGGATGCCTTGCCCGCTTATCCCTCGCTGGGTCAGGCGATCTCGGATCTGGAGTCTGTAGATTGTGCGCTTCTCATCGGTTCCAACATCCGAAAGGAGCAGCCGTTGCTGGCGCACCGCCTGCGCAAAGCATCCCGCAAGGGAGCATCGATTCTGGCGGTGAACCCGGTCGATTACGACTTTACCTTCCCGCTTACTGCCAAGCGCATCGGCCTCGACCTGGTACAAGAGTTGCTGGCCATTGCCAAGGCACTGCTGGAGCTAACCGGCGAGGCCGCGCCGACGAAACTGGCCAAGGCGATTTCCGGGGCACAGACCACTGAGACCCATCATCGAATGGCTCGTTCTCTTAAAGAGGTACCGCAGGCCACCGTGCTCCTCGGTAATAGCGCTGCAGCTCACCCGGCCAAGGCGGAGTTGCGAGCCATCGCCTCGATTATCGCCAAAATGGCCGGCGCTCGTATCGGCACACTCGCCGAAGGTGGTAACAGTGCCGGCGCCTGGCTGGCCGGCAGTGTGCCTCACCGCGAGGCCGGAGCAAAAAGTGCCACTATCAGTGGCATGGACTGGCGTAGCATGTTTGAGGCGGGACTCAAAGGGTACCTGCTGTTGGGCATTGAACCGGAGCTCGATTGCATCGATTCGGCCGCTGCAGGTCGTGCCCTGGAGAGCGCCGAGTTTGTGGTGGCCATGACCGCCTTCACCAGTGATGGCCTCAAGACCAGTGCCGATGTGCTGCTGCCGATTGCGACCTTTGCCGAATCCGCCGGCTCATATATTAACGCCGAAGGGCACTGGCAACACTTTGGGGCGGCACTTAAACCGAGTGGTGAGGCACGCCCTGCCTGGAAAGTGTTACGCGTGATGGGCAATCTGTTCGATATGCCGGGTTTTGAATATACCTCCGTTGATGAGGTGTGTGCGGAAATGGAGGGGCTCTTCAGTGACGTCCCCATGGGTGCAGGCGCCGAATGGCAGCCAGAGGCCATCACGGTACTACCGCAGGGGCTGCTGCGCATTGCCGATGTCCCGATTTATGCGGTTGATGCCATGGTGCGCCGTTCTGCACCGCTGCAGGCAACCCGTGACGCCGATGTTGCGCAAATCCGTGCCAATGCCGCCACCTTGGCGAAGGCAGGTCTGGCCGCTGCGCCCGAGGCGAGGCTTCGCCAGGGGGGGTATGAGGTCGTGCTGCCGGTGCTTACCGACGAGCGCCTGCCCGATAATGCCGTGATGTTGCCTGCTGGTCTGGCGGAAAGCGCCGGTCTTTGCGGCAGTTTTAGTGCGGTGGAACTGGTCTCCGTATAAGCAAACGGTAATTGATAAGAACGCTGATATAGCACTGGATAAACCGGATGTTCGAGACGATTGAAAATTGGTTGCAGGGTTTTGGGATGTTGCCTGAGGGGGCAATCACACTAATGCTTATCCTGTTGAAGATCATTATCCTGCTTATGCCGTTAATGATCGCCGTGGCCTACCTGACTTATGCTGAGCGCAAGATCCTGGCTTTCATGCATGTGCGGATCGGTCCGAACCGGGTTGGGCTGTTCGGACACCGTATCTGGGGCCTGGGTCAGCCGCTTGCCGATGCGGTCAAGCTGATGTTCAAGGAGATCATCCTGCCCTCCGGCGCCAACAAGGGGTTGTTTTTGCTCGCCCCGGTGCTTGCCATGGCACCTGCGCTGGCCGCATGGGCGGTGATACCCTTCGATAGTGAGATGGTAATTGCCGATGTCGATGCCTCCCTGCTCTATGTTCTTGCGCTGACCTCTATCGGTGTATACGGAATTATCATTGCCGGTTGGGCCTCCAACTCCAAATATCCTTTCATCAGCGCGATGCGCTCGGCAGCGCAAATCGTCTCTTACGAAATCGCCATGGGCTTTGCCCTCGTCGGCGTGCTAATGGCCGCTGGAAGTATCAATCTTGGTGATATTGTCGAGTCACAGAAGGGCGGCTTCTGGCAGTGGTACTGGCTGCCGCTGCTGCCGTTGTTCGTGATCTACTTTATCTCAGGTGTGGCCGAGACCAATCGTGCACCCTTCGACGTGGCGGAAGGGGAGTCGGAGATCGTTGCCGGTTTCCACGTGGAATACTCCGGCATGCCTTTCGCCGTATTCTTCCTTGCCGAATATGCCAACATGATCCTGATCGCGGTGCTCGCTTCGCTGATGTTCCTCGGTGGCTGGCTCTCGCCGCTGGAGGGGCTGCCGTTGGTGGGGGAGACATTCCTCGCCGCGCCGGGTATCGCTTGGTTGCTGGCCAAGGCCTCGTTTTTCCTGTTCCTCTATCTCTGGTTCCGCGCCACCTTCCCGCGATACCGCTATGACCAGATCATGCGCCTTGGCTGGAAGGTATTTATTCCCCTAACCATCGTCTGGTTGTTGGTGGTTGGCGTGATGATTATGACCGGGACACCCCCCTGGTTTGACGTGGCATAACGGCGAGAAGTGACACGCTTATGAGTTCCCTAGTTCAACTGCTGAAGAGCCTGAGCCTGAAAGAGTTGCGTTCAGGCTTGGGCGTAACCGGGCGTTACCTGTTCGGCAAGAAAATCACCGTCCAGTATCCGGAAGAGCGGGCGCCGCAATCGCCGCGTTTTCGTGGTCTGCACGCCCAGAGACGCTATCCCAACGGCGAAGAGCGCTGCATTGCCTGCAAGCTGTGTGAGGTGGTGTGTCCGGCACTGGCGATCACCATCGAGTCCGAGCCGCGAGAGGACGGTACACGTCGCACTACCCGTTACGATATTGACCTGACCAAATGCATCTTCTGCGGCTTTTGCGAAGAGGCCTGTCCGGTGGATGCCATCGTCGAGACCCGAATTTATGAGTATCACGGTGAGGAGCGTGGTGACCTGCTGATGACCAAGGAGAAACTGTTGGCAGTGGGAGACAAGTACGAGGCGCAGATCGCCGCTGATCGCGCCGAGGATGCCCGCTACCGTTAGGCGGCGTTGGTAACGACAAGCATACGAAGAAAACGGATAACAAGCGCATGAGTTTCGAACAGATTGTTTTTTATATTTTCTCCGCCGTGCTGGTGTTTTCCGCCGGCGCAGTGATCAGCGTGCGTAACCCGATCCATGCGGCGCTTTTCCTAGTGCTGGCTTTCTTTACCACGGCTGCTCTTTGGCTGTTGCTGGAGGCGGAATTTCTCGCCATCACCCTGGTACTGGTCTATGTCGGCGCGGTGATGGTGTTGTTCCTGTTTGTGGTGATGATGCTGGATATCAACACAGCCCGTCTGCGGGAAGGATTTACCCGATACCTGCCGGTAGGGGCGCTGGTGGCTTTTGCCACTATTGCCTTTATGTGGTGGATGGTACGGCGTGAGGAGTTCGGTCTAGGTGAAATGGCTGCCCCGGAGCGCGTGGAGGCCGACGTGAGTAACACCCGCATGCTCGGTGAGCAGCTCTATACAACGTATGTTTATCCCTTTGAGATTGCTTCGGTGATTCTTTTGGTAGCTATCGTGGCGGCTATCGCCCTGACCCTGCGCCATCGTCCTGGCACACGTTATCAGAAGATCGAGGAGCAAGTGGCCGTGCGTCGGGAGGAGCGGGTACGTATGGTGAAGATGGATGCCGAGGAGCGGAAGTAATGGCGCACCACAGAATAACAACCAGAAACGAGGCCCAGGCATGATTGCATTGTCCGAATACTTGAGTGTCGGCGCCATTCTTTTTGGCCTGAGCATGGCCGGCGTCTTCATCAACCGCAAGAATGTCATCATTCTCCTGATGTGCATTGAGCTGATGCTATTGGCGGTGAACATCAATTTCATTGCCTTTTCCCACTACCTTGGGGATGTCGCCGGCCAAATTTTCGTCTTTTTCATTCTCACGGTCGCGGCAGCAGAGGCGGCCATCGGTCTGGCGATTCTGGTTGTGCTGTTCCGCAACCGGCGCACAATCAATGTCGCCGATCTGGATACGCTGAAGGGGTAGGGCCGTGTTGGAGAATATTGAGAAAATTACACTACTGGTTGTTCTGGCGCCGCTGTTTGGGGCAATCATCGCCGGCCTCTTTGGCGGTAGTATCGGTCGCGTTGGTGCCCATAGTGTCACCATCCTGGGGGTCGCGGTGGCCTTTGTACTCTCCACCGTGGTGTTCAAGCATATTGCTATCGATGGTGGTGAGACACTCAATCAGAGTGTCTACACCTGGCTGGTGTCGGAAGGTATCCGGTTTGAGGTCGGATTCCTTATTGACGAGCTGACCGCGATGATGATGGTCGTGGTGACCTTCGTCTCGCTGATGGTGCATATCTACACCATCGGCTACATGTCTCACGATGAAGAGAACTGGCCTGAGGGCAGTCTCGCCGGTATCAACAGCTACCAGCGTTTTTTCAGCTATATCTCATTATTTACCTTTTCCATGTTGATGCTGGTCATGGCCAACAACTTCATGCAGCTGTTCTTCGGTTGGGAAGCGGTTGGTCTGGTCTCCTACCTGCTCATCGGCTTCTGGTCAGTGCGCGAGAGTGCGGTTTTCGCCAACCTCAAGGCTTTTCTCGTTAACCGTGTCGGTGACTTCGGTTTCATCCTTGGCATCGGTGCGGTGTTGATGCACTTCAATACCCTGGATTATGCCTCGGTGTTCAATGCAGTCGAATTGCAGAAGGATCTAACGATTGAGATCTGGCCCGGCAGTCAGTGGAACGTCATGACGGTGATTGCTATCCTGCTGTTCATCGGCGCCATGGGCAAGTCGGCGCAGGTGCCGCTCCATGTCTGGCTCCCCGATTCGATGGAAGGCCCGACCCCGATCTCCGCGCTGATCCACGCCGCGACCATGGTCACCGCCGGGATCTTCATGGTGGCGCGCATGTCGCCCATCTATGAGCTGTCCGAGGTGGCGTTGAGTTTCGTGCTGGTGATTGGTGCAATCACCGCATTGTTTATGGGCTTTCTCGGATTGGTACAACACGACATCAAGCGCGTCGTCGCCTATTCGACACTATCCCAGCTCGGCTACATGACGGTGGCACTCGGTGCCTCTGCCTATGCCGCCGGGGTGTTCCACTTGATGACGCATGCCTTCTTCAAGGCGTTGCTGTTCCTTGGTGCCGGTTCCGTGATCATCGCCATGCATCATGATCAGGATATGCGTAACATGGGCGGTTTGCGCAAGTACATGCCGATCACCTGGATCACGTCACTGGTTGGTTCGCTGGCGCTCATTGGTGCTCCCGGTTTCTCCGGTTTCTTCTCCAAAGACTCTATCATCGAGGCTGTGCACCACTCGACTATTCCGGGAGCCGGCTTTGCCTATTTCGCTGTTCTGAGCGGGGTGTTCATCACCGCACTCTACAGTTTCCGCATGTACTTCCTGGTTTTTCACGGTAAAGAGCGTATGGATGCTCACACCCGCGAGCATCTGCATGAGACGCCGTGGGTGGTAACCGTTCCACTGGTCCTGTTGGCGATCCCGTCTGTATTCATCGGTGGCGCCTATGTCGGTGATATGGTCTTCGGCGACTTTTTTACCAGTGCGATTATCGTGGCGCCCGAGCATAATGTGCTCGGCGCCATCGATTTCCACAGCGCCGGGGGGATGATTCTGCACGGGTTCTTTACTGCGCCATTCTGGCTCGCTACGGGTGGTGTGCTCGTCGCCTGGTTCCTTTACATGAAGCGTACCGACCTTCCGGCGAAGATCGTCAGCCTGCCTTTGGTCAAACAGATCCACGCCATCCTCGTGAACAAGTATGGCTTCGATGATTTCAATCAGCTTGTTTTCGGCGGCGGTAGCCGTGGTATTGGCACCGGGTTATGGAAGATTGGGGATGTCGCCCTGATCGATGGCCTGCTGGTTAACGGAACTGCCCGCCTGGTCGGATGGGCCTCCGCTCTTGTTCGCCATGTGCAGTCCGGTTATCTCTATCACTATGCCTTTGCCATGATCCTCGGGTTGCTGGCGCTGTTCGGCCTGTTTGTTTTCCATTAGAAAAACTACAAGAAAAGGGTAGGGTGCATGTTTGCTGATTTGCCACTGCTGAGTCTGGTTATATGGGTGCCCATTGTCGGCGGCCTGCTGGTATTGTTAACCGGGGGCGGACGCTCCGGCCTCGAGGCCAAGGTGCTGGCGCTGTTGGTTGCTCTGTTGACCTTTGCGCTGTCGATACCTTTATATACCGGGTTCGATACAGCCACCTACCAGATGCAGTTCGTTGAGTCGAGGCCCTGGATTGAGTCCTTTGCGATCAATTACCACGTGGGCGTAGACGGCATTTCCATGCCGCTCATCCTGCTCACCACCTTTATCACTGTAGTGGTGGTAATCGCGGGCTGGGAGGTGATCAGCTATAAACCGGCCCAGTACATGGCCTCCTTCCTTATTATGGAAGGGCTGATGATTGGCGTGTTCGCCGCTCTGGATGCGATGCTTTTTTATGTCTTCTGGGAGGCGATGCTGATCCCGATGTTCATTGTGATCGGTATCTGGGGTGGCGTTAACCGAGTTTACGCCACCATCAAATTCTTCCTCTATACCTTCCTTGGTTCCGTGTTTATGCTGATCGCGTTGCTCTGGCTCTACTTTCAGACCGGCAGCTTCGCGATCCTCGACTTCCATGCTGCATCTATTCCGGCCGTTGCACAAATCTGGATTTTCCTTGCTTTTCTTATCGCCTTCGCGGTGAAGGTGCCGATGTGGCCGGTGCATACCTGGTTGCCTGATGCCCACGTGCAGGCGCCCACCGGTGGCTCAGTGATCCTGGCGGCGATCATGCTCAAGCTCGGTGCCTACGGCTTCCTGCGATTCTCTCTCCCGATCACCCCGGACGCCAGCCACAGCCTTGACTGGCTCATGATCGCGCTGTCGTTGATCGCCGTTGCCTATATCGGTTTTGTTGCGCTGGTGCAGCAGGACATGAAGAAACTGATCGCCTACTCCTCCATCTCACACATGGGCTTTGTCACTCTCGGCTTTTTCATCGCATGGGTCATTGCCGAGAACAACGGCAGTTATGTCGGTGCAGCCATGGGGATTCAAGGGGGAATGGTACAAATGATCTCCCATGGCTTTGTTTCCGGCGCGATGTTCCTCTGTGTCGGCGTGATGTATGACCGTATGCACTCACGCGAAATCAATGATTACGGTGGTGTGGTGCACACGATGCCACGTTTCGCTGCAATGATGGTCTTTTTCGCCATGGCCAATGCGGGTCTGCCGGGGACCGCCGGTTTTGTTGGCGAGTTTATGGTGATCCTGAGCGCCTTCAAGGCCAACTTCTGGATTGCCTTCGTCGCCGCAACCACCCTGATCCTTGGTGCGGCCTATACCCTGTGGATGGTCAAGCGTGTTATCTACGGTAACGTGAGAAACCCTAAGGTTGCCGAACTCAAGGATATGAATGGCCGCGAGTTTGTGGTCCTTGGCACCCTGGCGGTAATGGTATTGTGGCTCGGGCTTTGGCCTGCGCCGTTGTTAGAGGTGATGGATGCCACGGTGCAGCACCTGGTTGAGCATATCGCCGTTTCCAAAGTGCCTGTCGGCGCCATGTAACGGAGCTTCACAATGACCTTCGAGATGCCCAATTTCCTGCCCGTCCTGCCCGAGATGTTCGTGCTGGGGATGTCCTGCCTCATCCTCATCTTGGACCTTTTTCTGAGTGAGCGCAGCCGGGTGGTGACCTATCTGCTGGCTCAGTCCACGCTGGTCGGCGCGTTTATTCTTAGCCTGTCACTCTTTAACGGCGGTTTGGAACTGACCTTTTCTAACACATTTATCCTTGATCCAATGGCTTCCGTGCTCAAGCTGTTTGTCTATGGCGCGGTCTTCATGGTGTTCCTTTACTCTCATAGCTACCTGCGTGCCCGAAATATGTTCCATGGCGAATTTTTCGTCCTTGGCCTTTTCGGTGTGCTGGGCATGATGATCCTGATCTCGGCCCACAACTTCATCACCATCTATCTCGGACTGGAGCTGTTGTCTCTTGCACTCTATGCCATGGTGGCGCTGCAGCGGGATAATCGGGTGGCTTCCGAGGCGGCGATGAAGTATTTCATTCTCGGCGCCATGGCTTCGGCGATGCTCCTCTACGGGATGTCCATGCTCTATGGCGTTACCGGTAGCCTGGATCTGGCTGAAATTAGTCGTGCAGTGGAGGGCGGTCAGATCAACAACACCTTGCTGGTGTTCGGTATGGTCTTTCTTATCGTCGGTATCGGTTTCAAGTTGGGGGCCGTACCTTTCCATATGTGGGTGCCAGACGTCTATCATGGTGCTCCGACCGCGGTGACTCTCTACCTAAGCACCGCCCCGAAGTTGGCTGCATTTGCCATGTTGATGCGCCTGCTGGTCGATGGTCTCGGCGGACTGCAGGCACAGTGGCACGACATTCTGGTATTACTGTCGGTATTATCGCTCTCTATCGGTAACGTTATTGCCATTGCCCAGTCCAACATCAAGCGTATGCTGGCCTATTCGGGGATCTCCCATGCCGGTTTTCTTCTGCTCGGGGTGCTTTCCGGCAGCCAGGAGGGATATGCCGCCGGTATGTTCTATGCCATCGTCTACGTCATCATGGGGCTCGCTGGTTTCGGCATGGTGATCCTGATGAGTCGTGCAGGCTTCGAGGCCGACCGGCTTGAAGACTACAAGGGTCTGAACGAGCGCAGTTCCTGGTTTGCCCTGATGATGCTGTTCATCATGTTCTCTATGGCCGGTGTGCCGCCATTCATTGGTTTCTGGGCCAAGCTGACGGTGATACAGGCGGTGGTCAGCGCCGACCTGATCGGCCTGGCCGCGGTGGCCGTGATTTTCTCGGTGATAGGTGCCTTCTACTACCTGCGTATCATCAAGCTGATGTACTTTGACAAGGCCGAAACCACCGAAAAATTCAGGCCCGGATCAGACCTTGGGGCAGTATTGAGTGCCAATGCCTTGGCCATTCTGTTACTGGGCGCCTATCCCGATGGCCTGATGGCCCTATGCCGGCAGGCGATGGGACTCTGACAGCAGAGGCGAGGGAAGAGGATAGGCGGCTCGGTGCAGTATTCCAGCGGCTCGGTTCCCTCTTTCCTCCCACCTCTCGCTTCTGGTATTCTCCCGAATGACTTAATCTGGAGAGATTGGAATGACCGCATCCCAAGCCAGCTGGCTGATCATCATCATCGCTCTTATTAGCGCCAACCTCCCCTGGTTGAGTGAACGCGTGTTCTTTCTCGGCAAGCCCGCAGGGGGCCATAAGCGGGCATGGCTACGCTGGGTGGAGTGGCTACTGCTGTACTTCGTCGCTGGCGCCATTACGCTGGGTATGGAAAAAAAACTCAACGGTGAGATCTACGCACAGGATTGGGAGTTTTACGCGGTTACCCTCTGTCTTTTTCTGGTATTTGCTCTCCCAGGCTTCATTTATCGCCACGATCTGCTCCATCACCTTCAGAGACGTTAGCCGACAAGTCTCACCATCTCCAATTGCGTAGAAAAACCACCATTTTTTACGGGAAATCTCCTTTAAGTCTGCTTGATCTGCCGTCAACTTCAGGACAGCGTTTTCAGGTGGCTCCTGATAATCATGCCTCTAGCGACTCGCCCATGAGCGGACAGAATCAGCGCATTCCTGCGCCATGGCGGGTCCTCATGCCCATAACTACTTGTGCTGAGAATCGCGCTCCATGATTTTCTCGCTTTTCTCTCAACTAAGGGTTGCACGACCCTGCTCCGGTATGTACAATGCGCTCCATCAGTTGCGGGGTGGAGCAGTCCGGTAGCTCGTCGGGCTCATAACCCGAAGGTCGTAGGTTCAAATCCTGCCCCCGCTACCACTTTGTAAGCATGAAGCCCCGTATACGGGGCTTTTTGTTAGGCGGAATACCGCCACGCGAGGATGACTGGTGCAATAAAAAGCGCTATAATTTCGTGTCAGTTGAGAAGATGACTGGATGGGCCATGGGCCCATTTTTTGTTTCCGGGGAAAATATGGTTCAGGCGAATAAACAGTTGCAGGCCATTATCGAACCGGCGGTTAGCGCCCTAGGGTACGAGCTGGTAGGCATAGAGCACCTGTCCCAAGGTAAACATTCCGTGCTGAGGGTCTATATCGACCATGAGGACGGTATTTCGGTAGACGATTGTGCCGAAGTCAGCCACCAGGTCAGTGCGGTGCTGGATGTCGAGGATCCGATCACGGGTCTATATACCCTTGAGGTCTCCTCGCCGGGTCTTGATCGGCCGCTCTTCACCGAAGCGCATTACGTGCGTTATGTCGGCCAGCTGGCAGAGATTCGCTCACACAGTCCGATCGACGGGCGGCGTAGGTTCAAGGGACGTTTGCAGGCTGTCCAGGATGGGCAGGTGGTGATTGAGGTGGATGGGGTGGAATATTCCATAGCGCTGGACAATATTGAGAAAGCGAACCTGGTTCACGAATGGTAAGCAACCGGTCGTCGGTTGCGCATGAGTTAGACATCCCGCACGCGGGACGATAGCTGGAGGCGGTTAGAGGCTGTGTTATGAACAAAGAAATCCTGCTGGTTGTAGACGCAGTTTCAAATGAGAAAGGCGTAGCCAAAGAGATTATCTTTGAGGCGATGGAGATCGCCTTGGCGACGGCAACGAAAAAACGTCATGGTGGTGACGTCGATATTCGTGTGGTTATCGACCGCCAGACCGGCGACTATGAAACTTTCCGCCGTTGGGAAGTTATCGATGACAGTGAAACCTCACAGCTTGAGCATCCCGAACACCAGATCACACTGGGTGCCGCCCGTATCGACGAGCCGGAAATCCAGCCTGGCGAATATGTTGAGGAAGAGATCGAATCGGTTTCGTTTGGCCGAATCGCCGCTCAGACCGCCAAGCAGGTTATCGTTCAGAAGGTACGTGAAGCTGAGCGCGCTCAGGTGGTCGATGCCTACAAGGGGCGCGTTGGTGAACTTATTAATGGTGTGGTCAAGCGAATCGATCGTGGCAATGTCATTCTTGACCTGGGCAACAACATCGAGGCACTGATCTCGCGCGAACATGTGATTCCGCGTGAGCCGATCCGTCCGGGTGACCGTGTCCGCGGGTATCTGTATGATGTGCGTTCCGAACCGCGTGGGCCGCAACTCTTTGTCAGCCGCACCATGCCCGAGTTTCTTATCGAGCTGTTTAAGCTTGAAGTCCCCGAAGTTAACGAAGGACTTATCGACATCATGGGCGCGGCACGCGATCCCGGCCTGCGTGCGAAGATCGCTGTGCGTTCCAATGATCAACGAATCGATCCGGTTGGCGCCTGTGTCGGCATGCGTGGCTCGCGTGTACAGTCCGTGACCAATGAGATGAATGGTGAGCGCGTTGATATTGTGTTGTGGAACGACAATGTCGCCCAATACGTAATCAATGCCATGGCGCCTGCAGAAGTGCAATCCATCGTAGTCGATGAGGATTCGGGTAGCATGGACATCGCCGTCGACGATGACCAGTTATCCCAGGCCATCGGCCGTGGCGGACAAAACGTACGTCTGGCCAGCGAGTTGACCGGCTGGGAACTCAACGTCATGACCGAGGCTCAGGCGGAAGAGAAAAATGAGGCAGAGCTTGGCGCCCTCATTAAACTGTTCCATGAGCAGCTTAATGTGGATGAAGAGGTCGCTTCAATCCTGGTGCAGGAAGGTTTTTCCAGTATCGAAGAGGTGGCCTATGTGCCGGTTCACGAGATGCTGGAAATTGAGGAGTTCGACGAGAATATCGTTAATGAACTCCGCGCGCGTGCAAAGGACATCCTGGTTACTCAGGAGATAAGTAGCGAAGAGCATGGTGGTGCCGAACCGGAAAAGGATCTGCTGGAGATGGAGGGCATGGATCAGGTGTTGGCCGATGCCTTGGCAGGACTTGGAGTGACCACTTTGGACGATCTGGCCGAATTGGCGGTCGATGATCTGATGGATATCGATGGCATGGATGAAGAGCGCGCTGCGAAGTTGATTATGACTGCGCGCGCACCCTGGTTTGCTGAAGAGCAGGAAAGTTGAAGGGCAGGAGTATAGCGTAAATGTCAGAGGTTACCGTCACACAGTTCGCGGAAACGATTGGTGTACCAGTGGAACGTCTACTGGGCCAGTTGCAGGACGCCGGTGTCAAGGCAAAGGGCGCTGATGAAGTCATCGGTGATGATGACAAGATCAAGCTGCTGGATTACCTGCGTGAGAAGCACGGTACCGAGAAAGTTGAAGCCGCCGAAGAGGCCGGCCCGAAAAAGATCACACTTAAGCGGCGCACTACCAGCGAAATAAAGGTTGGTGGTACAAGTGCGTCCAAGGGTAAAACCGTTACCGTTGAGGTGCGTAAAAAACGCACCTACGTCAAGCGCAGTGTTGTCGTTGCGGAAGAGGACAAGCGTATCGATCAGGAGGTTGCCCAGCGACTGGAGCAACAACTGGAGGTCGAGGCTCAGCAGCGCGCCGAGAGAGAAGCTCGTCAACAGGTTGAGGATGAGGCTCGTCGCAAGATTGAGGAAGAAGAGGCTCGTCGCAAGGCTGAAGAGGAACTTGAGGCTCGCCGTAAGGCAGAAGAAGCTGCTGCATCTGCCGCCGCAATGGCTCCAAAACCCGCACCCGCACCCGCACCCGAAGAAGTTGTCGCCGAACCCGAGCCAAAACGCGTCGAACCTGAAAAGAAAGCCGCTGAAGAACCCCGTCCGGCAGCCAAAAAGGAGAAAGCCAAGAAGGGACGCAAAGGTGGTCGCCGTGAAGAAGGCGAAGGCGAGTTACATATTGCTGGGGACAAGAGCGGCCGTCGCAAGAAGAAAGGACGTGGCAAGCCGGTGGTGACGACGGCTACCAAGCATGGTTTTGAAAAGCCTACCGCGCCGATCGTCCATGAAGTTTCCATCCCCGAGACGATCACCGTCGGTGAACTGGCGCAAAAGATGTCCGTCAAGGCCGCTGAGCTTATCAAGGCGATGATGAAGATGGGCACGATGGTCACCATCAATCAGGTGCTGGATCAGGAAACAGCCATGATTCTGGTTGAAGAGCTTGGTCATACACCGGTACTGATGCGTGAG
>JBFEYJ010000067.1:0-14497 GCA_041562215.1 Thiohalomonadaceae bacterium
CAAAGTGGCCGCCAGCAGGTATTGCAGGCCGTGCTCCTTCACTAGCGTCACCATCAGTAGCGCCATGGCGCCGGTCGCCGCCGAGATCATCCCCGGTCGGCCACCAGTGAAGGCGATGATGACCGCCATGGAAAAGGAGGCATAGAGCCCGATCTTGGGATCGACACCGGCGATCACGGAAAAGGCGATCGCCTCAGGGATCAGGGCCAGCGCTACCACCATGCCGGCGAGCAGGTCGCCGCGGATATTGCCAAGCCAGTTCTTGCGCAGAGATTCAGTCATTATTATTCCAGCAAACAGAGTTCAATCGTTACAACCTTCCAGCGAATCGCATTACGAACAAATGCCCTCAACAGGCCGTCACACGCTCTTCCCACAAATATACGCGGCAAAAATCAAAATCGGGGGGCATATGGCGCGAATAGCCTTTGGTGGCGTGGCCACACTGAAGAGTGCTTAGGACATAATTCGGTAACAGTTCATCAAGAAGAGGCGAACCTTAGCACAGTTGCCGATCACTGGCATCTGCCGGGATCGCAAAGTGAGTCGAGAGTCAGCGAGGTTGCAGTGCTGCCCGGTAAATGAACAGTCCGCTTCGGATCAAGCAGACGAAAAAAAGCAGGAACACGAAGTGTTCCTGCCTTCTTCACGAGACCTCCCCTGTCAGGGAGGTTAAACAGACCGGAAAGTCATTCTCGCCGAACTTCCCAATCGTGCCGGCTTACTGCAGTTTGGCCAGTTCCTTCTCGGCCACCTTGGCGGGTAGCGGAATGTAACCGTCCTTGACCACGACTTCCTGGCCGGCTTTCGACATCACCATCTTAATGAACTCACGCTCCAGCGGTGGCAGCGGCTCGTTCGGACGCTTGTTCACGTAAACGTAGAGGAAGCGGGAGAGCGGGTAGGTGCCGTTGAGCGCATGCTCGGTGTCGGCAGCAATGAATTCACCGCCGGCTTTCTTGGCCAGCGGCACAGCGCGCACACCGGAGGTCTTGTAGCCCACGCCGGAGTAGCCGATACCGTTAATGGAGCTGGAGACTGACTGCACAACTGATGCGGAGCCGGGCTGCTCATTCACGGTGTTCTTGAAGTCACCCTTGCACAGCGCGTGCTTCTTAAAATAGCCGTAGGTACCTGAAACTGAGTTACGACCATAAAGCTGGACGTTCTTACCACCGAGGGCGCCACCCAGACCAAGCTGTCCCCAGGAGGTAATGTCTTCCTTGCCGCCGCACTTGCGGGTAGCGGAGAAGATGGCATCCACCTGCGGAATGGTCATTCCCTTGATCGGGTTGTCCTTGTGTACATAGACAGCCAGGGCGTCGATGGCCACCGGAATGGCCAGGGGTTTGTAGCCATATTTCCTCTCAAAGGCTTCGAGCTCCTTGTCCTTCATCTTGCGGCTCATCGGGCCGAGATTGGAGGTGCCTTCGGTCAGCGCGGGCGGCGCGGTAGAGGAACCGGCGGCCTGGATCTGGATATTGACGTTGGGGTAGAGGCGCTTGAACTCTTCGGCCCACAGGGTCATCAGGTTAGCCAGAGTATCGGAACCGACACTGGAGAGATTACCGGAAACACCACTGGCGCGAGTATATTCCGACAGATCGGCATCAACCTTTGCCGCCGCCAGTGCCTGCCCTGCCAGCAGGGAAGCACCGATAACACCGGCGAGAATCGTTTTAACAGCTTTCATCGAGGGATACTCCTGTTTTTTATGCACATCGTCGATGGTCACTACTATGCGGGACAAAGATGACAAAATTGTGAATTGAGGATGAAGTTTAGGTGACGAACGCTTGAAGAGTTCAATCGAAAGTCGAACAGGAATACCCTCCACTACTTCTGACCACTGAGATTTGCGCTGTCGCAGTTAACTTAGCGCACCTTCATTCTTTCGCGGCTGAAGGGGGGCTCTATACTTCGACTTCCGACTTCAATCTCAGCTGCCCTTGTCTGTGACGATGAGGGAGGTGGGGAAGTCGCAGCTGAACGTACTGCCCTTATTTAAGGTGCTGCTGATGCGCAGTGTACCGCCATGGCGGCTGATGACATGCTTGACGATGGCCAGCCCCAACCCTGTGCCGCCGACATCACGCGAGCGGCCTACATCGACCCGATAAAAGCGCTCGGTCAGGCGTGGAATATGCTGGGGAGCGATACCCACACCGGTGTCTTTGACTTCATAATGCGCCCCCGCCTCGTCGCGATACCAGCGGACCGTGATCTCGCCGTCTTCGGGGGTGTAGCGAACCGCATTGGTCAACAGATTACTGAAGGCGCTGTAAAGTTCTTTCTCCGCTCCGTAGATCCACAGCGTGGAGTCGTGATCCAGCACCAGTCGCTGCCTTTTCTGTTCAACCAACGGTTGTACCCCCTCCTGCAATATCATCAACATCGCAGGAACGGACACGGCGGTGTAAGGCGGGCGGTTTCGATCAGTCTCCAGGCGAGAGAGCAGTAGCAGGTCCTCGACGATGTGCTGCATGCGGGATGTCTGCTGCTGCATCAAGTGAAGCGAACGGTGCACATGTTCAGGCTGCTCTTCCTGCTCGTCGAGAAGGGTCTCGACAAAACCGCTGATCACGGTCAGGGGAGTGCGCAACTCATGGGAGACGTTAGCGACAAAATCACGCCGCATCTGTTCCAGTCGCAGCTGCTGGCTGATATCGCGGGCGATCAACAGGCGCTGATCCTTGCCGTAAGGGACCACGCGCACACTGAGTGTCATCCTGTCATCCTGCGGCGCCGTCATGCGCAGGGGCTCCGCAGGTGACCCCTTGGCGAGAAACCGGGTAAATTCCGGGTGACGGATCAGGTTGACGACACGCTGCCCGACATCCTTGCCCGCCTGAAAACCGAGCAACTGCTGGGCGGCGCCGTTAAACCATTCAATGGTCCCGTCCACATCGAGGATCACCGTGGCATCGGGCATTGCCGCCGTGGCTTCCTGAAATCGTTTTATCAGGTTGGTTAGCCGCAATTTGCGCTTGCGATTTCGTAACTGCAAACGATAGAGGAGATGGAACACCTCGCCCCAGATCCCACCGGCCTCGGGAGGACGAAAACGGTGACCGTCCTGCAGCCAGCCGTAGAGGCGATAAAGATTGCGCAGGTGCCAGGCCATATAAAGGCCAAGCACCACCAGCACGAAAGCTCCCGGATGGCCAAGGGGTATGCCGACGAGCAAGGCGATGAATAACAGCAAAAATAGCCGTCTCAACTCCGCTGACCAGGGATTGAACAAACGAATTCCTTAACTAGACCCGTGAGGAGAAGCGGTAGCCGGCGCCACGCACGGTTTGAATAAAACTGTCAAAGCCATCGTCCTCCAGCGCCTTGCGCAAACGACGAATGTGAACATCGACAGTACGTTCCTCGACAAAACTGCCACGACTCCAAACCATATCCAACAATTGTGTCCTGCTATAGACCCGCTCCGAGTGCGACATGAAGAACTGAAGTAAACGAAACTCTGTCGGTCCCATCTCCAGCACATTGCCGTGGGCACTCACCCGATGGCTATGGGTATCCAACACCAACCCTTTTAACTCCAGCACCCCTCCATCCTGCTCGGGGCTGCTTCGACGTATCACCGCTTTGATCCGGGCGATAAGCTCCCGCGGTGAGAACGGCTTGGTCACATAATCATCGGCGCCGCTGTCCAGACCGCGAATACGATCCTCTTCCTCCGAACGGGCTGTCAGCATAATGATTGGCACCTCACGGGTATACTCGTCACGACGAAATCGCCGCGCCAGTTCAATCCCACTGCTGCCGGGCAACATCCAGTCCATCAAGATCAGATCCGGAAGCCCGTCACTCAGCGCACGCTCTGCCGTGGGTGCATCTTCCGCCTCGACCACATCGAAACCGGCCCTCTCCAGCGCCATCGCAGTCATCTCGCGGACAGCCGGCTCATCCTCGACCAGCAATATCTTTTTTCCTGTCATGATTCAGTCATCCTGTATGGAACGACCTCATTAGAGAGAAAGAATATTACATGCGTATGACAACGTGACGCCAAAATAACCTTTTTATTACCTTGAAAATCAGGGTCAAGTTATAGGCGCGGCCTCCAGCCACCCGGAAGCCGCACCTTCCTAAAGCCTCACTTCTCCAGCTGACTCACATCCCTCACCGCGCCCCGCGAGGCGGATGTAGTCATGGCGGCGTAAGCTTTGAGAGCATTGGAGACCTTGCGATCACGCTTGCCCGGCTTCCAGGCGTCAGGCCCCTTCAGCTCCATGGTGGCGCGGCGTTCGGCCAGCTCGTTATCGCCCAGCACAACACGGATGGTGCGGTTAGGGATATCAATCTCGATGATGTCACCCTCCTCGACCAGGCCGATAGCGCCCCCTTCGGCCGCCTCGGGGGAGGCATGGCCGATAGAAAGACCGGAAGTACCACCGGAGAAACGGCCATCGGTGAGCAGAGCACAGGCCTTACCCAGTCCCTTCGACTTCAGGTAAGAGGTGGGATAGAGCATCTCCTGCATGCCGGGTCCGCCACGAGGGCCTTCATAGCGGATGATGAGCACATCGCCTTCCTTGATTTGATCGTTGAGGATGGCGTGCACTGCCGCATCCTGGCTTTCGAAGATACGCGCCGGACCGGAGAATTTGAGGATCGAGGCATCCACACCGGCGGTTTTCACCACGCAGCCCTCTTCCGCGATATTGCCGTAAAGTACGGCTAATCCGCCCTCAGTGGAAAAGGCGTGTGCGGCATCGCGGATACAGCCTTTCTCTCGATCCAGATCGAGATCGGGATAGCGCTTGGACTGGCTGAAGGCGACCGTGGTCGGCACCCCGCCGGGGGCAGCCCGGAAAAAGTCTCGGCGCTTGGCATCGTCTGTGCGGCGCACATCCCACAAGTCGATCGCCTCGCCGATGGTCGGCGCATGGACGGTGGGTACATCGCGGTTAATCAGTCCGGCACGCTCCAGCTCACCGAGGATCGCCATGACGCCTCCGGCGCGGTGTACATCCTCCATGTGGTACTGCTGGGTAGAGGGGGCCACTTTGCACAGGTGAGGAACTTTACGTGAGAGGCGATCGATGTCTTCCATGGTGAAGTCGACCCCACCCTCCTGCGCTGCCGCCAGCAGATGCAAGATAGTGTTGGTCGAGCCGCCCATGGCAATGTCCAGGTTCATCGCGTTCTCGAAGGCTGCCTTGGTGGCGATGGCGCGTGGCAGCGTGGCGGCATCATCCTGTTCGTAATAGCGACGGGCCAGAGCCACGGCCATGCGCCCAGCCTCAAGGAACAGTCGCTCCCGGTCGGCGTGAGTGGCGACCAGCGAGCCGTTGCCGGGTAGAGAGAGGCCCAGTGACTCCGTCAGGCAATTCATGGAGTTGGCGGTGAACATGCCGGAGCAGGAGCCGCAAGTGGGGCAGGCGGAACGCTCAATAATCTCGACCTCCTCGTCAGACTCATGAGGGTCGGCGGCCGCCACCATGGCGTCGACCAGATCCAGGTGCACCTCTTGCTCGTGCAGCACCGCCTTGCCGGCCTCCATCGGACCACCGGAGACGAAGACGGTGGGAATGTTAAGGCGCATCGCGGCATTGAGCATACCGGGGGTGATTTTGTCGCAGTTGGAGATGCACACCAGGGCGTCGGCGCAGTGGGCATTGACCATGTACTCCACTGAGTCGGCGATAATTTCGCGCGAGGGGAGCGAATAGAGCATGCCGTCGTGACCCATGGCGATGCCATCGTCGATGGCGATGGTGTTGAACTCCTTGGCCACACCACCGGCTTTCTCGATCTCACGAGCCACCAGCTGTCCCATGTCCTTAAGGTGCACGTGGCCGGGGACGAACTGGGTAAAGGAGTTGGCCACAGCGATGATCGGTTTGGTGAAGTCCTCATCCTTCATGCCGGTGGCACGCCACAGGGCGCGGGCACCGGCCATGTTGCGACCGGCAGTGGAGGTACGGGAACGGTATTCGGGCATAATCTCTCTCTCAGTCAGGCGGCGAATATCCTCCTAGTTTACACCGCAGACACCGACTCAGGTAAACCCACAATAATCCCGTCGATGTAATCAGCGGACCCATACCTCCACACGGCGGTTCTTCTCCCTCCCCTGAGGGGTGTCATTTGAGGCAATAGTCACTGCCGGACCAAAGCCCCTAACCACTTTCGGCCCCACCCCCTTACTGATCAGGATATCCGCCACTCTGTCGGCACGCTGGATGGAAAGCGCCAGGCTGTGCATGGGGATTGCTTCGAGCTGATCGGAGAAACCGACCAGAATCAGCTCATGTACCCGCGCTTCCCGGCGCCGTATAAAGTCGACCAGTCGTCTGACATCCTGGTGGGCCTTGTTATCCAGCATCGCCGAACCGCGATGGAAGCGAAAGTTGAGAGACAAACGCCTGGCCCCGTTGGTCACCGCCAGGTACTCAGAATGCTTCTTGCCCGCCGCGATGGCCGTACCGGTGATGATCTCCTGGGAGACAAAGCCGGTGTCAGCCACCACCATCTGCCCTGCCCGAGAGAGGGCAAAATCGATAAACTGCTGTGCCACCGGATTAGCAGGCTTCTCCGGCAGGTAGAGGAAGAGCCTTCGCGCCAGGGTGTAATCCTCCGTTGCGACAGTAAAGTCATCCGGCATGATCGCCGACTCCCCGCCATCCATCACACTGAGCGCCTTCGACTGGCGAATGTAAGGCAGTCCGACAAAACCGATGCCATGTCGATCGACTGACACCGCATCGGAGAGATTGGCGTTGGACTCGAAGCGCTGGGCACCGTGCAGCAGCGGCGTCTTTTTACCCAACACCAAAGACTTAAAGGTGTCATAGGTTCCGGATTTATCATCACGGGCATAGACATTGATCGGACCAGGTGTTGCACCTACCTCACTCCAGTCCTTAACCTCACCGGCAAAGATCTGCCTGAGTGCATCCTTACTAAGCTGCTTCAGTGGGTTGTCCGGGTGCACGATGACGGCGATCCCGTCGAGACCAAGCACGAATTCACTGCTTGCGGAGTCCATCCGACCGAGCGGTGCAAGCTGTGCCACCTCCATATCCTTAATCGGACGGGAGGACATGCCGATATCCGCCTTCCCGGCGGCCAGTCCCTTGAAAGAAGTGCTGGAACCATGAGCCTTGATACTGACACTTACCTTTTCGCCCTGTGGCGAGAGAGCCGTGATCAGTATCTCCTCGGCAGCGCTTCGCTGCGATGTAATCGCCGTATAACGCTGCTGCTCCAGCCAGGCCTTCATCAACGCGGGCCCAAGTTCTGCGCCAATGGTGTTGGAGCCTTGCAGACGCAGCAACCTTTTCTCAGCCGACAATACCGGAGAGGTAATCATCAGAAGAGATAAAACGACCAACATTATTCGCAACATGATCTGTCACCGTTTTATTATTTCGAAATACTGCGGCTAACAGTACTCAGAAAACGTGACACACAGATGACAGTTCTTACACTGTCACACCATATTCATCATGCATAAAAAAAGGGGCATCACTGCCCCTTTTTTGAGAAGACCAGCGAGCTAACGAAGCCACACCTCTACACGGCGGTTCTTGGAGCGGCCGCTACCCGACTCGTTGGAGGCCACCGCGACAGCATTGCCAAAACCACGCACCTTGCCGGGTTTAAGGCCCTCCTTAACCAGTAGGTCTGCCACCGTATCGGCACGGTCAGTGGAGAGCTGCAGACTGACAATCGGCATCGCCTCATTGCTGTCGGCAAAGCCGAACAGCATCAGCTCCTTGCCTTTGTTTTTCGCTTGCGCCATGAACGCCTTGAGTCGGCCGATATCCCGCTGAGCCTTGTTGTCCAGTTCAGGTGATCCGGGCAAGAAGCGGAAATTGAGCGACAGGCGCTTAGCCCCATTGATCAACGCACGGTACTCCTCAGGCGCATCGGCCTCGACAGTTACCTCACTGGCTATCAACGCCTGGGAGACAAATCCTGTCTCCTCCGCGACCTTCTGGCCGGCGTCAGAGACGGCAAACTCGACAAACTTTTTGGCCAACGGAGAAGCGGTCACTTCAGGCAGGTAGAAAAACAGGCGACGGGCCAGGACATAATCCTCGGTAGCGACAGAGAACGCATCAGGCAGAATAGGCCGGGCCTCACCGTCCGCAATCGCCAAGGGTTTACTCTCGTGTACAAAGGGCAGACCGACAAAGCCGATACCCGCAGGGTCATTGGCCACCATCCCGGAAATCTCCGCATGGGAGGCGTCACGCTTTGCGCCGGCAACCAATGGTGCCTTACCCAATACTAAGGACTTGAAAGTGTCATAGGTTCCTGAATTCTCATCCAGCGCGAAGACATGGATGGGGCCGTCCTTGCCGCCGACCTCAGACCAGTTTTTCACCTCGCCGGAGAAAATCCGCTTCAGGCTTGCCTTGCCCAACTTCACCAGCGGATTTTTTGCATTGACGACAACCGCGATCCCGTCAAGTCCGATCACATATTCACAGGCCGCCGTGTCGCAGCGACCTGAATTTTTCAGCGCACTTACCTCACTGGGCTTAATCGGGCGAGAGGACATCCCGATATGAGCGGATTTATTTTCCAACGCGTTGAAACCGGTGCTCGAACCACGCGAGTCGAGTTCAACGGTCAGCGACTTTCCGGCGCTATTAATTCCGATGAGCAGATGTTCCGGACCCTCATACTGTTCGGTGATCTGAGTATAGCCCTGCTTTTGCAACCAGTTTTTAACCAGGGCCGGGGCAAGTTCTTCCCCTACCGTGTTAGAACCATATATCTTGAGGTCCGCCTCAAACTGAGCGTGTGCTATCCCACACATGCCCAACAGTGCGATACCCAACAGACGTGACAATCGCATAATCACTCCAGAACGAATTATTGTTAGTAAAATCAATGAGATTTCCTGCTGCTGCCGCAAAGGTGCAGCCTGATACTACACGCAAAAGCGTAGCCCGCTCATGACCTGACGCCACGTTTGTTACAATTTTATGACATTTCCATAACAAGGGTCACACTTTTTCCCTGTTGACATGATGGAACCGGCAAGAGATCATTTAACCATTCGGTTAAACCATACGGTTAAATGGAACCCACAATGATCCACGATAGCGCACAAAGTACGGAAAATACCGCCGAATTGATTCTCGAGTGCATTGCTGAGGTCTTTGCCGAAAAAGGGTATGACGGCTCCCGCGTAAGTGAGCTGGCAGCGGCCTCCGGGGTCAACAAGGCCACGCTTTATTACCAGATTGGAGACAAAGAGGCACTCTACCACGCCGTGCTTGAGCGTGTATTTCGCCGCACCGCCGACCAGATGGAAGCCGCCGTCGCTGCCAGTGACGATTGCGAAATGCAGATCAGGGGCATTGTTGATGTCTTCGCCCACACCACCGGGAATGTGCGCTATACCGCGCCCATTCTGCTGCGGGAGATCGCTTCCGGTGGGAGTAACCTGTCCCAAGGGGCAATGGAACAAATGGGACGCATTCTTGGCAGCCTGACCGGCAGCCTTCATCGAGGTGAGCAACAAGGTCGGTTTCGCCCGGTCAACACGTTTATTGTTCACATGATGATTGTCGGCAGCCTGAGTTTCTATGCCGCCAATGAACCCATCCGACGCCGTTTTGCCGAACTTCATCCCGAAATCTCAGGGCCTTCACACTTTCTCAGTAACGAAGAGGCCGGAAAACAGATCGCTGACCTGATCCTCGCTTCGATCCGTCAACCTGCAGCCAACAACAAGGAACAATCATGAACAGCCGCTTTCGCCAGCGCATCGAACAGGGTTTCGAATCATTCGGCCACCTGATCTACCGCAACCACTGGAAAACCCTGTTTGCTATCTTGCTGCTTATTGCAGCCCTGGCCGGCCAGCTGCCCAAATTGACACTTGATACCTCAACCGAGGGTTTCCTGCATAAAGAAGACCCCACTCTTCTCGCCTATAACGCCTTCCGCGAGCAGTTCGGCCGTGACGAACTGATCCTGCTGACCATCAAGGCGCCGACGGTATTCGACAGCGCCTTTCTGGAAAAACTCCAGCGGCTGCACCGCGAACTGCAAGACAACACACCCTACCTGGATGACATCACCTCCCTGATCAATGCTCGGGACACTCGCGGCGCCGAGGGGGAGCTGCTGGTGGAGGACTTGCTCGAAAACTGGCCCGAAGATGCACAACAGCTGTCCGACATCAGGAAACGCGCTCTGGGCAATCCGGTTTACCGCAACATGATGCTCTCCGAAGATGGCACCATCACCACCATCGTCCTCAAAACCGATGCCTTTGTCAGCGAGCAGAGCACAGATGATGTTCTCAGCGGATTCGATGACATGAGCGTGGAAGCGGAATCATCTTCTTCTACCGACCTCCGTCCCTTTACCGACGCGCTCAACAGCGAGGTGGTCAATAAAGTGCGGAACATCGCTGCCGGTTACGACAGCGATGGTTTTCGTATCTACCTGGCAGGGTCCCCGGTGGTAAGCGATGTGCTGAAAAAAGCAATGCAGGAGAACATGCGAAAATTCATGCTCCTGGCCTTTGCCGCCATCGCCCTGGTATTGCTGTTACTGTTCCGTCGCATATCAGGCGTGGTGTTGCCTCTGCTGACGGTTTTGCTATCGTTGGTCTCAACCCTCGGTCTGATGGGCGCCGCAGGCATACCCTTCAAGCTGCCGACCCAGATTCTGCCCTCATTCCTCCTCGCGGTCGGTATCGGCGCATCGGTCCATTTGATGTCCGTCTTCTTTCGCCGGCTGCAGCACCTGCATGAGGAGGGCGAAGGGATAGAGATCAGTGGTCACAAGGAGAACGCCATTGCTTACGCAATGGGCCACTCGGGGCTGGCGATCGTCATGACCTCACTGACCACGGCAGCCGGTCTCGCCTCCTTCGCAGGCGCCCAGGTAGCGCCGATCAGTGACCTAGGTATCGTCGCCGCCATCGGTGTACTCATCGCCCTGATCTATACCCTGGTGCTGACTCCGGCGTTGCTTTCGATATTACCTATCAAAGGAAAAAGCAGTAATAACGCCACCGCCCGCCATGCACGTATGGACCGTCTAATGATGGCGATAGCGGACACCTCCACCGGACGCTCGCGCTCGATACTGGTAATAAGCGCCCTGGTCCTGGCTTTCGGCCTCACTGGCCTGAGCCAGGTAAAATTCTCGCACAAACCCTTTGAGTGGTTGCCGGAGAATGAACCGGCACGCCAGGCCACCGAATTTGTCGATCAAAATATGCGTGGCGCCAGTGTCGTCGAGGTGGTACTCGACAGTGGAAAGAAAAACGGCTTTCATGAACCCCGTATGATGCAAGGACTGGATGCCGTCAGTCGCGAAATCGCCACCATCGACCAGGGCGAACTGTTTGTCGGCAAAACCCTCTCTCTGGCTGACATTCTCAAGGAGATCAACAAAGCGCTAAACGAGAATCGCGACGATTTTTATACCATTCCGGACAACCGCCCGCTCGTCGCCCAGGAATTCCTGTTGTTTGAAAATTCCGGCTCAGACGACCTCGAGGATTTCGTCGACTCCCAGTTCAGCAAGGCTCGTCTGAGTGTCAAGATGCCCTGGGTTGACGGCATCCTCCTCGACGACTTTCTTGCCGATCTCGACGGTCGTCTTGCCCAGACCTTCGGCAGCGATGTCAACGTCATCCTTACCGGCATGAATGCCCTGCTCGGCCGCACGATGTCCGCCACCATTTACTCCATGGCCCAGAGTTATCTCATCGCCGCCCTGGTGATCACGGTAATGATGATAGTGCTCATCGGCAATATCCGCATCGGCCTGGTGAGCATGATCCCCAACCTTACGCCAATCATACTCACGCTTGGATTAATGGGCTGGCTCGGGCTACCGCTGGATTTGTTCACCATGCTGATCGGCTCTATAGCCATCGGTCTGGCGGTGGACGACACCATCCACTTCATGCACAACTATCGTCGCTACCACCAGGAGACCGGTGATGTGCGCGAGGCGGTGCGCAAGACCCTGCTTACCACCGGCAGGGCAATGGTCGTAACAAGCATTGTGCTGTCCATCGGCTTTTTCCTCTACATGGGCGCCAACCTCAGCAACATAGTGAACTTCGGCCTGCTCACCGGCTTCACCATCATCATGGCGCTGCTAGCCGACCTGTTCCTCGCCCCGGCGCTGATGACCGAGCTTCACCGCAGTCATCTGATTGCCGATGACAGTGACTATTAACAACCTTTCAACGCAAAGGACGCAAATTGAATGCTTTTTTGAAATTCTTTGTGTCTCTGCGACCCTTACGAACTTTGCTTTAAGTCTTTTCAGGAGTACGTGATGAATACTATGAAGTATCTAATGGCAATAGCGATTTCCCTGTTTGCCGCGCATTCGGCCATGGCGGCAATGAGCGCGCGCGAGATCATGCAAGCGGTGGATGACCGCGACGACGGCGACAACCGCGTCTCCGACATGAAGATGGTGCTAATTGACAAAAACGGCAGCGAACGCATCCGCACCATTCGCAGCTTCGAGAAGGATAAGGGTGAGGACAACCAGCGCATTATGTTTTTCCTGTCACCGGCGGATGTAGAGGACACTGCATTTCTCACCTACGACTATGATGCTTACGACAAAGATGACGATCAGTGGCTCTACCTGCCGGCGCTTCGCAAGACCAAGCGTATCGCGTCCTCCGATAAGAGCGGCAGCTTTATGGGATCGGACTTCAACTACTCTGACATGACACGCAAAAACCTTGATGCCTACGATTTCAAAATACTCAAGGAAGACGATGTTCGAGGCAACAAGGTATGGCTCATCGAGGCGCTGCCGAAAACCCGCAAAGAAATCGAAGAGAGTGGATACACCAAATCCATCGTCTTCGTCCGCCAGGACAACTTTGTTGTGGTGCGAGCCGTGCACTGGGTCAACGAAGGCAACAGGCTCAAGTATCAAGATATCAGCCGTCTGGAGCAGATTGAGGGCGTTTGGACCGTCCTTGAGATGAGCATGACCACCAAGAAGGGCCAGACCACCTTGCACAAGACCGAGCTGAGCTTCGACAACGTCAAATACAATCAGGAGCTGGGGGAGGAGATGTTCAGCATCCGCCGACTGGAAAAGGGGCTGTAAGGGATGCTTACCAAGCCCCTTTCGCTCTTGAGCCGGTCCTGGCTTCTATTTTGGCTTACCGCCAGTCCTGGTTTCGCCACTGAGGACTCCGGCCTCGACAGTGTATTACAGGGCTTTGATGAGCCTGAAAGCGTTACTGACAGCGCTAGCGATGAGCAGTCACTGGAGGAGGTGCTTGGCGGTTTTTCCGAGGAAGCACAATCCCCCGAAGGGGAAGAGACGATAAACGTTGGGAAACAGCCGTGGCGTATCGGCGGTACCTTTACCCTTGGCGCATCCTGGAACTATGCCCATGACGCTCCGCCAGTTGGTGAGACCGATTATCGAGGCCTGTCCCGCCTGCGCGGTAAGCTTAACCTGGAGTACGATGCCGACCTCCCGCATAACTGGCGAGCCCATGTGGCCGGCAATGGGTTTTACGATGCCGCCTACTCCATCAACAACCGCGATGACTACACCGACGAAGTGCTGGATGCCTATGAAAACGAAGTGGAACTCGGCGAGGCCTGGCTACAGGGACGCTTGAACCGCCGGACCGATCTCAAGATCGGTCGCCAGATCGTGGTCTGGGGCAAATCGGACAATATCCGCATTACCGACATTATCAATCCGCTGGACAACCGCGAACCCGGCATGGTGGACATCGAAGATCTACGCCTGCCGCTAACCATGGCGCGCCTCGATTACTATATCGGTGACTGGGGCCTTAGCGCGATAGCGATCCCCGAGATCCGGTTCAACAAGAATCCGGCCTACGGATCTGAATTCTATCCCGGTACGATGCCCAAGCCTCCTGAGCAGATCCCCGATGACGGCGGAGAGAACACCGAATATGCATTAGCGGCAAACGGAATTTTCAGTGGCTGGGATCTTTCACTCTACTGGGCACAGCACTTTGAAGATAATGCACACCTTGTCACCCATAACAGCGTACCCCAGCTTCAGCACAGTCGAGTAACCATGGTTGGTTTGGCCACCAACATTGCCACAGGCAATTGGTTGTTCAAAGGTGAGGCAGCACATTTTAGTGGCTTGAATTATGACTCACATCCGACTGAAGCACTGAGCCGGACCGATATGTTACTCGGTGCCGAATACGCCGGGTTTCGCGACACCACCCTCTCACTGGAGATCGCCAACCGTCATCTTCATGATGATGATAAAACACTGGCTAGCGAAGGCATTGAAAAAGATGAATGGCAGACCGCGCTACGCTACCAGAGCGACTTCATGCATGCCCGCCTTCACCTGCTGGCGCTCTTGTCAGCATTTGGCGAAGATCTCGATATGGGCGGCTTTAGCCGCTATTCCGCCGCCTGGGATCTTGCTGATGCGCTGACCATCACCGGCGGTATTGTCAGTTATGAGGGTGGCGAGAAGCTGCCCTTCAACCGCATCGCCGACAACGACC
>JBFEYJ010000068.1:0-14308 GCA_041562215.1 Thiohalomonadaceae bacterium
CAGATCCAGGCCGATATCGCGCTCGACCTGCAGCAACAACGCCCTTCCTCACTCGACCTGCAGATCGATCAGCTACAACTGCCGGGATTTCCGCTGCAATCCATCAGCCTCAAAGGCCGCGGTCCACTCAAGGATCATCGTATCGCCATCGACAGTCATAACGCCCGGCAAAAGCTGAGCGCGGGCCTGACGGTGGCATATGCTGAGGGGAGCTTGGAGGGCAGATTCAACCGTCTGCAGATAGGCGATACCCAACTCGGCCAATGGCAACTGACTCGTGCCGCGGATTTTTCCATAACAGCTCAAGCAATGCATCTGGAGGAACTCTGCCTGAGCCAGGAGGCGGCAGGCCTGTGTAGCCGAGGCGACTGGGTGCGCGATTCGCTTTTGAGCGCCGGCTTGCGCAGCGCCCGTTTTCCCTTGCGCCTTCTGGGGCCGTATCTGCCACAGCGTTTTGCCATCAGCGGTGAGCTGGAAGGCGAGGCAAGCCTGGACCTCTTACCAAAAGGCCCACCACGCCTTGAAGCCAATCTCACGATAGGGCCAGGGCGCTTTGAATTGGCAAATCCCGATACCGGAGACATCGACCTCTCCCTGGAATATAGCGGTGCCTTGATGCGCGCAAGCACCTCTGCTGCAGGAATGTTCGACAGCAAGTTGACCCTGTCACTCACTGAACGCGACAGGATTATTCTTACGGTTCAGAGTTCATTGGCGCGGGGCTGGCCGGTACAACCTATGCAGCACCCACTGAAGGGACAAATGAACGCCTCTATAGGCGAGCTGGGCTTCATCACCTCCATTATCCCCGAGGTGCAAAATTTTCACGGTAAACTCGATGTGGATGTGATGGTCACCGGCACGCTGAATTCACCGCGCCTTAGCGGTCATGTCCGGCTCGACGAGGGGCAACTCGCTATTCCCAGACTGGGCCTGGAGCTCTCCGAGTTACACCTGGATGCCACCGGCAACAATTCACGAAAAATGGAGATTAACGGTGGAGTCCGCTCCGGCGATGGTGAACTGGCGCTCAGCGGTCAGCTGGCCCCAACGGAGTCCGGCGCCTGGCGGATTGAACTGGCCTTGAGCGGTAAGAACTTCGAAGTAGCCAGGATCCCCGAAGCACGGATGCAGATCTCCCCTGATCTGAAAGCAAGTATCATTGGGCGGGAGATTAACCTGAAAGGAGAGATTGACATCCCTACAGCAAGGCTCGAACCACCCGATATCAGCCTGGCGGTCAAGCCTTCCGATGATGTCATCATCATCAGGGAGGATGAAGAGGAAATCAAACACGAACGCTGGCTGATTCACACCCGGATTCGGATGACCGCCACTGAGAGTATCCGCTTTATCGGCTACGGTTTTGATGGTCGCATCGGCGGGGATCTGCTGCTGATCGATGAGCCCGGGAGTGTCACCCGTGCCAGAGGAGAACTCCAGGTGGTTCCCGGCAGTACCTACACGACCTTCGGCACAAAACTCAGCACCGAATACGGTCGGCTGAACTTCGCGGACAGCCCTCTCGACAATCCGAATCTCGACATCAGAGCCTCGCGCACAATCGGTGAGGTGATCGCCGGAGTCAATGTCAGCGGAACAGCGAAAAAACCGATCCTAACCCTCTATTCCGAGCCGCCGATGGACCAGGCGGACATTCTCTCCTATCTCACCCTGGGGCACCCGATGAGCACTGCCGGACAGAAAGAGGGCTCGGCGCTTGCCGGCGCAGCCAACACCGCGGGGCTGATTGGTGGTAACTATCTTGCCGGTTACATCGGCAGGCAATTCGGCCTGGAGGAGGCACGCGTGGAAGCGGACCCCACTACCCAGTCCCCCTGGGTGGTGATGGGTACCTACCTCTCGCCACGCCTCTATGTTCGCTACGGTGTCGGTGTTTACGAGGACGCCTATTCAGTTATCGTGCGATATCAACTGACAGAGCATTGGCAGTTGCAGGGCGAAGGGGGACGCAACAGCGGCGCAGACATCCTCTACACCTTTGAGCGACCGTGAACGATGTTGTGCGATACAATGAGCGCAAGGCGGCACGCCACTGGATGGGCTCAATACCCGGCGGCGACCTTCGGTATTGTCCAACACATCTATTGAACACGTTATGCCGGAGTCGGGTAGCCTCTGATACAAATCAGGCAAAGGGCGATCACTTTTTCCAGCAGGCCCGACCAATTCCCTCCTCCATGATGGCGAGCGCGAAGTCGTACCATCTGGCGATCCTGGCATCACAGATATCGAGCTATTCGAAATGGTGAAAGGGATTGGAAACAACCGACTGCAGCGACTCCAGATTGCCAAACGACAAACCTCTAAGGCCCACCACAAACAGGATAATCCTGAAAATCAAGGCTGGCGGATTATTGACTCCCGTCACTCCCGAGGATCACCGAAATCATTTCACGAGCACTAACAAGCAAACGATTACAGGGATTTTTGGTGTATCATAGGCCGCAATTTTCCCAATTAACGCACCAACGCCCCGTAACAGACTGGAGTAGGCATGGAACTGACAGAATTGACCGCGATCTCGCCCATCGATGGCCGTTACGGCAGCAAAACCACCGACCTTCGTCCGATCTTCAGCGAATATGGGCTCATTCGCCATCGTGTGATGGTCGAGGTCCGCTGGCTTCAGATGCTGGCTCAAGAGACAGGCATCAGTGAGGTCCCGAGCTTCAGCGAACATGCCGACAATATACTTAATAACATCGTTGAAAAATTCGACGTCGAGGATGCACAGCGGGTCAAGAATATCGAACGCACCACCAATCACGATGTAAAGGCGGTGGAGTACTTCCTCAAGGAGAAGATCCAGGGCAATGCCGAGCTGGAAGCGGTCAGCGAGTTCATCCACTTCGCCTGCACCTCCGAAGACATCAACAACCTCGCCTACGCGCTAATGCTGAAAGAAGCGCGCACCCAGGTGATCCTGCCCGGTCTGGATCAACTGATCGATGCCATCACCGCATTAGGGCGTGACTATGCCGAGATGCCGATGCTATCACGCACCCACGGCCAGCCCGCCTCTCCGACGACTCTGGGCAAGGAGATGGCCAATGTAGCCTACCGTCTGATTCGCCAGCGTGAGCAACTGAAAAATGTCCCTATCCTTGGCAAAATCAACGGAGCCGTGGGCAACTACAATGCGCATATCTCCGCCTATCCAGAGTTGGACTGGCAAGGGATGGCTGAGAATTTCGTCACCGGCCTGGGGCTGGAATGGAATCCCTATACCACCCAGATCGAACCGCACGACTACGTGGCGGAATTTTTTGATGTGCTGGCCCGTTTCAACACCATAGTCATTGATTTCGATCGGGACATCTGGGCCTACATATCTAACGGCTACTTCAAGCAAAAGACCGTTGAGGGCGAAGTCGGCTCATCGACCATGCCGCATAAGGTCAACCCCATCGACTTCGAGAACTCCGAGGGCAACCTTGGGCTCGCCAATGCCGTGTTCAATCATCTGGCGGCCAAACTACCGATTTCGCGCTGGCAGCGCGACCTGACCGACTCGACCGTGCTGCGCAATCTTGGTGTCGGCCTCGGCTACTCAGTCATCGCCTACGCTTCAACCATGCGCGGCATCGGCAAGCTGGAGGTCAATGAAGCAAAACTGCTGGAAGACCTTGACGCTAACTGGGAAGTACTGGCCGAGCCTATCCAGACGGTGATGCGCCGCTACGGCATCGAAAAGCCGTACGAAAAACTCAAGGCACTGACACGCGGCAAGCGCATCGACGCCGCCGGTATGGCCGAGTTCATCGACACCCTGGAGCTGCCTGATGCGGTCAAGGCGGAGTTGAAAAAAATGACACCGGCCAACTACATCGGCAATGCGGTGGCCCAGGCCAAAATGATATAAATCACATTGGCCACGGAAAAACACGGAAGGAGATTTACTTTTCCGTACTCATCTTCCCTGTTTTCTGCGAATTCCGTGGCCATTTTTTTGCATTGCTGTGATATGACCTGACCATGATGCATCCTTCACCGCTCAACGGAATTACGACCGAAGCCTTCCTCCGCGATTACTGGCAGAAGAAGCCGCTGCTGATCCGCCATGCCCTGCCCGACTTCGTCTGTCCGATCACCCCGGAGGAGCTGGCCGGTCTGGCCTGCGAGCCTGAAGCGGAATCACGCCTTATCCAGGAGCACGGCGAGACACCGTGGCAGGTGCGCCACGGGCCATTCGTCGAGGAGGACTTCCTCGCCCTGCCCGACAGCCACTGGACGGTGCTGGTCCAGGAGATCAACAAACATATCCCCGAGTTTGCCCTGCTGCAGGAGCGCTTCAGCTTCCTGCCCAACTGGCGCCTGGATGATGTGATGGTCAGCTTTGCCCCGGATCAGGGCACAGTCGGCCCCCATGCGGACAACTATGACGTCTTCCTCATCCAGGGACCGGGGCAACGCCGCTGGCAGCTGAGCTATCAGGAGGCCGGCCCCGAACAGCTGATCCCGGGGCTGCCGCTTCGCATCCTTAAGGACTTCCGTCCCGAGGAGGAGTACCTCCTTGAGGAGGGCGACATGCTCTATCTGCCTCCAGGGGTTGTCCACCATGGTGTCGCTGTGGGGGACTGCATCACCATCTCAGTCGGATTTCGTGCCCCGGCAAAAGTGGAACTGCTCAGCGGTTACGTTGCCGATGCCTTGTCACAGATGGACACCGAGGCCTTTTACGAGGACCCTGATCTCGTCCTCCAGACCAACCCGGGCGAGATCACCGAGCATGCGCTGAAAAAGGTCCGTGCGATCATCCGTGCCCTTCCGAACGACGATGAGAGCATCGATCGCTGGTTTGCCAGCTTCACCACCGATGTACGTCCCGGACATTACCTGCCGGAACCGGAGGAAACGTTAAGCACTAAGCAACTGCTTAACGAGCTACAACGGCAGGGCGAGCTGTGGCGTAGTGAATATGCCCGCTATAGCTATATCAACAGAGGTGCGGGCGAAACCCAACTGTATGTGGCCGGAGAAGAGATCACCCTTGGTGCTCACCTCGACTTCGCCGCCCCCCTGCTCTGTGGGCAGCGAGTCTACACACTGGACCAACTCTCTGCGCACATCGAGAATAAGGATTTTGCGGATTTGTTGCGCGAGCTCTATAACCTTGGCGCGGTCTATTTTCCCTGTGAGGGTGATGGTTGAACACCACCTCCGACAGGATATAACGTTACTGTTCATAACCCAGGCCATCGCTCCCTACCCACCAGCCAAATGCCCCCTCCACGCACTGCATCATTCAACATCCGCCAGGCCTCATGGCAACAAGACCATTCAGCACTATGCGAGCTTCGCCGGATAATTGTCATTGGGGAACAGGGGGTTCCTGAAGAATTGGAATGGGATGGCCTGGATGATGCGGCTCTTCACCTGCTGGCCGAGGATGCCCAGGGCAAAGCCATTGCAACCGCCCGGATGCTGACCGACGGTCACATTGGCCGGGTTGCGGTCCTGAAACCATGGCGGGGCAAGGGTGTCGGAAAGGCGCTGATGCAGTTGTTAATAAATTTAGCGCACCAACAAGGGTATCCCCAAGTGTTCCTTGACGCGCAAGTGGATGCCATCGGCTTCTACCGGCAACTGGGGTTTACCGCCAGGGGAGAGATCTTCATGGATGCCGGCATCCCCCACCGCCATATGTTCCTGAATCTTGACCGCGAGTCAAACACCAAGCCGTGACAGCGAACCTGGACGACAACAGCACGATGACACTTCCCAACACTTGAAGCACAACAGTTCAGAGGGTAGCTTTACCTTACGAGCCGAAAACGGAACCGTCACATGCATCTCGAAAACTATACACTGGGACAAAGCGAAGGAAATATCGAGCTGACCACGGCCGAGGAGAACCGGCATGTCGCCCTTGAGCTGGTCCGCCAGGCTAGGCGAGAGGTCTATATGGTCAGCTACGACCTGGATGCACCGGTGTTCAGCAATCAGGAATTCATCGAGGCGCTATCCCGTTTCGTTAGGGGCTCACGCCATGCTCAAGCCCACATCCTACTGCAAAAGCCGGACAGGGCCGTCAAGCAAGGCCACCGCCTGATCACTCTGGCCCAGCGCCTGAGCAGTCGCATCCGGATCCACCATCCCGGACCGGAACACCGGGACTATTTTGAAACATTCATGGTGGTTGACGGTATAGGCTACTTCAAGCGCCTGCTGGCAGACCGCTACGAAGGGATCGCTTCATTCAAGGCGCCCATCGCAGGGCGTGATCTGCGCGACCTGTTTGGTGCAATGTGGGAACGTTCATCACCAGAGGCTGAGGTTCGCCGTTTGCAGATCTGAATATGCCAGGCTTTCCTTTCGAGCCGAAGTAAACAAGTTTTACTTTACTGTTCACTGCAAAGTAATACACCAAGATGATAACCAACCTTCCCGGACCTTACTGACTTTATGGACAACTCATTACCGATCCACTACGCCATTGAGCCTGCACATCCCGGGGCACACCTGTTTGAGATAACACTGACGATCAGAAACCCGGCCCCTGAGGGACAACGACTGTCACTGCCGGCCTGGATCCCCGGCAGTTACATGATCCGAGACTTTGCCAGGAACATTATCACTATTGAAGGCCGTTGCAACGGCAACCCCGTCGCCCTGGACAAACTGGACAAGCACACATGGCAGGCGGCGCCCTGTAGCGGAACCCTCGAACTGCATTACAGCGTCTACGCCTGGGACCTTTCGGTACGCTCGGCCCACCTGGACACCAGCCATGGTTACTTCAACGGCACCAGCATGTTCCTGCGTGTCCACAGCCAGGACGAGCACCCCTGCAGCATTGAACTGCTTGCGCCAAAGGGTGATGATTACCGCCACTGGCGCGTAGCGACCACCCTGCCGACACTCGACGCGGCACCTTACGGCTTCGGCCTATACCAGGCCGCCGATTACGATGAGCTCATCGACCATCCGGTGGAGATGGGCGACTTTACCCTCATCGAGTTCAATGCCTGCGGCATCCCCCATGCGATGGTGTTGACCGGTAAGCACTATGCTGACACCGAGCGGCTGAAGCGCGATCTGACTCGCATCTGTGAATATCATATCGGGCTCTTCGGGGAGGCGCCTTTCGAGCGCTACCTGTTCCAGACCACGGTGGTGGGTAACGGTTATGGCGGCCTCGAGCATCGCAGCTCCACCAGTCTGTTGTGCAGTCGCGATGACTTGCCACGTCTCGGTGATGAAAGTGTCAGTGAGAATTACCGCGGTTTTCTCGGACTCTGTAGCCACGAATACTTCCATAGCTGGAACGTCAAGCGCATCAAGCCGGAGGTATTTCTGCCATATGATCTGACGCAAGAGGTCCACACCCCCCTGTTATGGGCCTTCGAGGGCTTTACCGCCTACTACGATGACATCTCACTGGTTCGTTGCGGCCTGATCCCGGCCGATAGTTATCTGGAGCTGCTCGGCCAGACCATCACCCGCGTGATCCGCGGCAGTGGCCGGCTCAAGCAATCGATAAGCGAATCGAGCTTCGATACCTGGACAAAGTTTTACAAGCAGGATGAAAACGGCCCTAACGCCATCGTCAGCTACTACACCAAGGGCAGCCTGGTCGCCCTGGCACTTGACCTGATGGTGCGCAGTGAGAGCGGCGGCAAGCGCTCGCTGGACGATGTGATGCACGCCCTGTGGCAACAGTACGGTAAACCTCATGTCGGGATCAGCCCCGAGAAGATGGAGGCCTTGATTGGCGAAGTTGCCGGTACCGATCTTGGCGACTTCTTCAACAAGGCACTGCGCGGCACTGAGGATCTGCCCCTGGCGGATCTACTCACACTGGTGGGCGTAGAGTATCGATCCCGAACCGCTACCAATAACAGCGACAAGGGAGGCAAGGCAGGTAAAGAGAACCCTGAAACCCCACTGGCACTCGGCGTGCGCTACGGCAACGACCCACTGGGGGCAAAACTGATCAATGTCTTTGATGACGGCGCGGCTCAGGAAGCAGGTCTTGCCGCCGGCGACGTGGTGGTGGCGGTTGATGGTCTGCGTGCCAACCAGGAAAACATCGAAAAGCTGCTGGCTTGGCACAAGTCAAAGGCAAGCATAAAAGTGCACGCCTTTCGCCGCGATGAGCTAATGACATTCACTGTGCCAATCCGCCAGGCACCCATCGACACCTGTTACCTGGTGATGGATGAGCATGCGGGCACAACGCCGATGTTGCTCCGAGATGGATGGCTGGCTGCTGAGGGCGCACAACAGTGAGAATGATCCGCGTATAAGCTCGAACCAGGACACACATGTTTACACCTGTCGAGTATCAGGTGTGAGGTGAAAAGTGCGGTTATACAGAGTCAGAGCTCTTCCTAAAGAATGGGTCCTTCGGGTCCGGGTGGATACTCGGGCTCAGGCTCATGGTGTTCATGAAACTCCTCGACAAGCGCCAGTGCGGCATCAGTTTTCTGAAAACGTGCCAGGTGAAACAGCGCCTCCCCCTCATGCACCAGCGGCAGGTTGCTCCGCCCCACGATAATTCCCTTGTACGGCGCGCGAACTTCCACTTCCCTCTCGCCGAACGGATCGGCCACGACACCGAGGAGAGTCTCTTTTTCCACCTGTGTGCCCAACGCGACCATGGCGCGAAAAATACCGCTCTCGGGGGAACGCACCCAATTGCTGGCGCGAGCAATCACCGGCTTGTAGGGGGTTTTCTTTTTTCGCGAGGGGGGGAGCATATCCAGTGCCCTCATCACATTGATGATGCCCTGCACCCCCGCGCGTATCGATACCTCATCAAAACGCAAGGCCTCGCCCGCCTCATACAGCAACATTGGAATGCCCTGCTCCGCCGCCGCCTGACGCAAAGAACCGTCACGGACGTTGGCATTGATCAGCACAGGCGTACCAAAATGCTCTGCAAGGCGTGCCGTCTCCTCATCATCAAGATTCGCTCTTACCTGCGGCAGATTGCTGCGATGCAGACCACCGGTGTGCAGATCGATCCCATGAGTACATTGGCCGACGATCTCCTCCATAAAGAGATGAGCCACCCGCGAGGCCAGAGAGCCGCGGAGGTATCCAGGAAAACTGCGATTGAGATCGCGCCGATCCGGCAAGTAACGCGACCGATCGAGAAAGCCGTGAACGTTGACGATGGGAATGGCTATCAGCGCACCTCGAAGCCGATTGAGTATCGGCAGCTTGAGCAGGCGGCGAATGATCTCCACCCCATTGAGCTCATCACCGTGGATCGCCCCGGAAACAAACAGGCGCGGCCCTGAGCGTTTGCCATTAACCACATGCAGCGGCATCGCCAGCATCGTATGGGTATAGAGCTTGGCTACAGGCAGGTCGATGGTCTCCCGCTGCCCCGGAAGCACATCGGTACCGTTGATCCGGATAGCCGCGCCCACGTCAGCCCTTGCCTCGGGTGCGGGTTTTGTTGGGCCTGGCATTCGTTTCAATGAACTCGATTATCATACCCGCCACATCCTTGCCGGTGGAATTTTCAATCCCTTCCAGCCCCGGTGAGGAGTTGACCTCCATCACCAGTGGACCACTGGCCGAACGCAGGATATCGACACCGCACACATTGAGCCCCATGGTCTTTGCCGCGCGTATCGCCGTTTCCCTCTCCTGAGGCGTCAGACGGGTCACCATGGCCGTACCGCCACGATGCAGGTTGGAACGGAACTCCCCCTCCCTGGCGTGACGCTCCATGGCGGCCACCACCTTGCTGCCAACAACCAGGCAACGAACGTCGCTGCCACCCGCCTCCTTGATAAACTCCTGCACCAAAAAATCGGCGCCAAGCTCTCGAAAGGCATCGATGACGCTCTCTGCCGCCTTTTGCGTCTCTGCCAGCACTACCCCTTTACCCTGAGTGCCTTCAAGCAATTTCACCACCACCGGCGCGCCACCCACCAGTTCGATGATATCCCTGGTATTGTCCACGTGGTGAGCAAAGCTGGTCAGCGGAAGACCAATGCCTTTACGTGAAAGCAATTGCAAGGAGCGCAGTTTATCCCTCGATCGGCCGATGGCCACCGACTCGTTGAGGGGAAAACTGCCCATCATCTCAAACTGGCGGAGGACTGCGAGGCCATAGGAGGTAATCGAGGCCCCGATCCGCGGAATGACGGCATCGAAATGTTCCAGGCGCTCGCCGCGATAATTAATGCCGGGCTTGGCTGTCGCGATGTCGATATAGCACTTCAAGGTATCCAGCACACGTACCTCATGACCATGCGCAAGTGCCACCTCGACCAGCCTGCGGGTCGAATAAAGATTTTTATTACGTGAAAGAATGGCGATCTTCATCTGGGTACTCAATTTCCTTTTTCATCTAACGGTTTTGCACCAACTAAATACGAGGCGGCAGAATCGACCGCATAGAGACCGCGGATGGCCGTGCGCCCCAACAGCATGCGAAACTGCATGTTGTCGCGATTGGTCAGGGTCATCTCAATCGGCCAGCAATGCTCATCAAGGCAGACCTCTGTGGCAATCACCAGGCGTCTTTCCCGGTGGCCCCCTGAGTCGCTGACCATGCGCTCGTCGATTACTTCGGCAGCACAACGCTGTTCGATATCCGTCCGTTTTTGCCAGGGGTGAAGTTTAAACCGCACCATTTTTACCCCCCGCTCATAATAGATTTCGCTGGCGAAGGCATGCAGTGCCGAAGTGCGGGCACCCGTATCAACCTTGGCCTTAATGTGCTCTACACCGAGTGCCGGTAGGGAAACCCACTCCCGCCATCCCAACAGGGCGATTTTTTTGTCCGAGCGAAAGCCCATATTCACTTTCCATTATTCGTGCCGGGAGTCGGCTGAACACTCAGCTTTCTTATTGAGCGTAGGAGGTGACTCCCGACATTGTCGAGGGGTTCGGGTATAATCAACCATCATCCGATGATCGACAAGCTTCTATGAGTGCCAATCTGCTGATTCTTCACCCGAAAGACCCTGATTTCCTTCCAAACGGCTTTGACACCCTGATCGACATGCTGCAGTCACTGGGTTTTATCGATGCCCCCTTCGAGTTTGCAGGGAAAACCCACTACCGGCCAGGTGAGGATTTTCTGCAATTGATGACCTTCCTCGGCTGCTCCCCGGTAGTCTCGCTCGGCGAGCCGGGACTGACCGGTGAAGATTTCTGCCACATAGCCTTGGAAGAGCCCTCGGCACAGACCCGGTTTGTCGGTGGCAAGAATGTCAAACCCCCACGCTGCCCGACATGCGGCCACCGCTACACCTCATGGCCTGAACTTGTCAGCGCATGGGAAGCAGACAGGAGAGGCTACCGGCTCAGCTGTCCTGACTGCGGCAGCGAGTTGCCCCTCACGGCGCTCAAGTGGCGCCAGTGCGCCGGGTTTGGCCGCTTCTTCATCAAGGTCTGGGGGATCTTCGAAGGCGAGGCCGTGCCAAGTGACAGACTGCTGGATGCCTTGCAACGCCATACAGGGACAGCTTGGAGTTATTTCTATTATCAAATGCCTTGACGCCTCAGTGCGTAAAGTACAGCGAACACCATGAGCCTTGCACCCGGGATCTCGGGAGCAGCATCTTGGCGCAACAGCAGTGGCTAGCTCCTTGAACTCACTGCCTCTCCCTAATACCCGCACTGCTCATAACCTCGCCTTCACAATCGCTGCGATCTCATCATCATGAAGCCGTACTGGATTGGTCTTCATGCTGTTATTTCGGGAGTGGGCGACAATGGTGGGAATATCCGTCTCGCCAACGCCGAAACCGGACAAGCGCGGTAGCTGCAGGGATTCCGTCCACTCTTCAAGAACTTTGACCAGAGCATCACAAGCGGCGTCATCACTAAGGCCTCGCCGGCCGCTCAACAACCGTCCTACATGGGCATACCTGGACAGTGCCGGGTTTTGCGGCTCACGTTCACGCAACGCGCGGATATTCATGGCCGTTGCCGCCGCGACAGTGGTGCCACAGGCCACACCATGTGGTATGGGAAACAGTGAGCCCAAAGGCTGTGCCAGGCCATGAACCGATCCCAGGCCCACCTGGGCCAGGGTGATCCCGGAAAGTAGCGCCGCGTAGGCCATGGAGGCACGACCATGACGAGCCTCCGCACGGTCGCCTCCCGCATAGGCCGCCATAAACCCTTCCGCCACCGCCTCCATTCCACTAAGGCTCAGTGCATCGGTGAGCGGGTTGGCACGCAACGAGACATAGGATTCGAGCAGTTGGGTAAAGGCATCCATCCCCTGGGCGGCAATAAGCCCGGCAGGGCAGCTTTCCAGTAACAGAGGATCGATGATCGCCGTGCGTGCGACCAGCGAGTCATGACGAAAAGATTTTTTATAACCATTGCTGCCACGCACACTGAGTACCGCATTCTTGGTCGCCTCGCTGCCGGTTCCGGCCGTGGTCGGGACGGCAATAAACGGCAATGAAGCCCCCTTGTAGGGCAAGCCCTTGCCGACATCCTCCAAGTGGTCGAGTACCGAATTCCCAAATGGCAACAGTCCGGCGATCGCCTTGGCCGCATCCAGCACACTCCCTCCACCGATCCCCACCACGGCATCGATCCCCTGACCATACCAGCGCGCCACCACCTCATCGACCAACAGCGGTGAAGGCTCACCTGAAACACTGGCCTCCTTGTATGCTATTCCATGTGACTGCAGAGACAACTGTAGATCTCCCCACGCCGACGAGACAAGGAACGAGCGCCCACCGGTGACCAGTAACACGTTCCGGCCATACTCGGCTATCACACCGGGCAACTGCTGCAGCGTACCCTCGCCAAAAAGAATGCGCGGTAGATTAGCGATGGAAAAAGAGGTGAAGTTCATCATGCTTCAGAAAATCCTCATACTTCATCAAGCGTTAGTATTCACGACGACAGCAAAATTTATCACAAGAACAACGATTACTCTTGCCAAGGCAGCGGCAACGATGCTTCCTTGAGAGGGCCATCGAAAGCTGCTCGTTCAATTTTCCGCTAGCGTTTATTGGTTATGGATAAGCTCGGAGACTGTCTCCGACAGCACCAGGCTCAGCTCAGGCGCCATGGCGGGATTCTCATTATGCAGTAACTGGCAACAGAATAATCATTCCCATCCTGAATCAGTACTCCAGAGCATCAAGGCGAAGCGAGGGATAAATCGGCTATTTTGCGCTTTTATCATAGCGGTACCGTTGCGCCAGCCGCTCCGCCGGGACGCCAAGGAACCAGGCGAGTCTCAAGCGCCACATCAAAACAATGGTCCGGACGATGCCATACTGCTCCCAGCGTCTGCTGGACGTGATCAGAGGGGTATGGATACAGACAGGAGGCCCGACCTCGCGCTTCAGATGCTTGCTCATGGCAATATCCTCCATCAGCGGCAGCGGTGGAAAACCACCGAGCCGGTTGAACAGGGACCGCTCAACGAAGATTCCTTGATCGCCCGTCGCGATCCCTGTCAGGCAAGAGCGCCAGTTCATCATCCGCTCCACCACACGCAATAGCCAATGGCGGCCCGATAGGCGAACATCAAACCGTCCCCAGGTATTACGCTGCATCAGCGCTTGGAGGATCAGCGTATCTCCTTCGCAAGGAAGCAGAGTATCGGCATGAAGAAAAAGCAGCACCTCTCTAGATGCCGCTTCCGCCCCCTGATTCATCTGCCACGCCCGACCGGGGGCGGAATTGAGCAGCTTGTCGACCAACGGGCGGGCAATGTCCAGGGTAGAATCACAACTTCCACCATCAACCAGGATGAGCTCATGCCCTGCCTTGCGCCAGGGCTGCAGTGGCCGCAGGCTAGCTTCAAGCACAGCAGCCTCATTGAGTGTGGGCATGATGATCGAGACCGTGCGCATTAATCCCACAACTGCTGATGGATGCGGTATCCGAGAGGGGTAAATAGCTGGAAATTGGACATTTCGTGATCTGATTCAGGGAAGCAGGCGATTTAACCATTGTACCAGCTGACGGCTCAGTGGACTGAACAGCTTACTACTATAGTGGGTGTTTACCGTGCGCCGGTGGACCTGCGACAAGGTGGGATAGGCATGAATGGCGGCGGAAATAGTGCCAATGCCACTGCCGCTTTTCATGGCCAGAACAATCTCATGCAATAACTCCCCCGCATTGGGACCGAGGATGGTAGCGCCGAGTATCTTGCCCTTGCGCACAACGAACTTGGTCAATCCCAGCGTCGCCCCCTCAACCACGGCACGGTCAATATCACTAAAGGGAAAACGCAGTACCTCGACATCCAGCCCCTGCTCCCTCGCCTGACGTTCACTCAGCCCGACGGCGGCGAGCTCAGGATCGGTATAAGTCACCCAGGGAAACAGGC
>JBFEYJ010000069.1:0-14227 GCA_041562215.1 Thiohalomonadaceae bacterium
CTCATCGAGCACGGCCGATGACAGTTCGATATCGTCGCTGTCGATGTTGGCCTTGAGTTGCTCCATCGTGGTGGCGCCGATGATATTGCTGGTGAGAAACGGACGGCTGTTGACGAAGGCCAGCGCCATCTGAGCAGGGTCAAGGCCGTGATTGTGTGCGAGCTGGACATACTCGCGGGTGGCGGCAACGGCCTGTTCATTACTGTAGCGATCATAGTCGGGCCACTTGCTGATGCGTGCCTCTTTCCCCGCCTTACCATCGAGGTACTTGCCGGAGAGCACACCGAAGCCAAGTGGTGAGTAGGCGAGCAGGCCCACATCCTCGCGATGGGCGGGTTCAGCCAGTCCGATCTCGAAGGTGCGGTTGAGGAGGCTATACGGGTTCTGGATCGAGACCACACGCTCCATGGCCATGCAGTCAGCCAGCTGAATGTAGCGCATTACGCCCCACGGCGTTTCGTTAGAGATGCCGAAGTGGCGAATCTTACCTTCCTTGACCAGATCGTTGAGTAGCTGCAGGGTTTCGATGATCGGGATCGGGTGGTCTTCCGGATCGTGGACATAACCCAGGCGCCCGAAGAAGTTGGTTTTACGGTCGGGCCAATGCATCTGGTAGAGGTCGATATAGTCGGTCTTGAGACGCTTAAGACTGGCGTCTATCGCCTTGTTGATGTTGTGCCGGTCCAGCCGGGTCTGGCCGCCACGGATGTGCGGTAGCCAGTCCGCTGCCGGGCCGCATACCTTGCTGGCCAGTATGATTTCATCACGTCGTCCGCGCTGTTGCAGCCATTTACCGATGATCGCCTCGGTCTTCCCATAGGTCTTGGCGGTGGGAGGAATCGGATAGAGTTCAGCGGTATCGATGAAATTGATGCCTTGATCGACGGCATAGTCCAGTTGGGTATGAGCTTCTTTTTCGGTGTTCTGCTCTCCAAAGGTCATCGTGCCGAGGCAAAGCCGGCTTACCTGGAGGCCGGTACGGCCGAGTTTGCGATAGTGCATCGGTTTTTTCCCCAGTATTCTTTTTCTCAATAGTATACGGTGGCAACCCTGGAGGGAATCGCGTTAGCGCCGATGCCGTCAATATCGGCCGACTTTATCGCTAAAAGTAGATGTGTTTCATGAGGTTGACAATCGCCGGGTCATTGTTGGTGGGCAATGACTCTAAGTGATAGGGTGGAAAAAATCGCTGTCGTTAACGCTGTGAGGCTTGCAAGGGTGTAAAATAACCGCCATATATCGTCGGTTGCAGGCTCTGCCACCATCGTTTCGATAGGGTCGTTCTGTCGCAATCCGGCTTCTTCACTCACTTTTTTGTCAACGGTTCCCATGTCACACAAAATCCCCCAGGTCGGTTTCGTCAGTCTCGGTTGTCCCAAAGCCACGGTCGATGCCGAGCGCATCCTCACCCGCTTGCGGGCTGAGGGTTATCACATCTCGCCAAGCTATGACGAGGCCGACCTCGTGGTGGTCAACACCTGTGGCTTTATCGATGCGGCAGTGGATGAGTCACTCGATACCATTGGTGAGGCCCTGGCCGAGAACGGCAAGGTGATTGTCACCGGTTGTCTTGGCGCCAAGGAGGGGGTGGTGCAGAACGCCCATCCCCAAGTGCTGGCGGTGACAGGGCCCGATTCCCTGAGTGAGGTGATGGCGGCGGTACATGCCCATCTGCCGCCACAGCACGATCCTTATATTGATCTGGTGCCGCCCGGAGGCATCAAGCTCACCCCACCGCACTATGCCTATATCAAGATCGCTGAGGGGTGTAATCAGCAGTGCACCTTCTGCATCATTCCATCGATGCGCGGCAGGTTGGCCAGCCGTTCCATAGGCGAGATCCTCGATGAAGCCGAGAAACTGGTGAACGACGGGGTGCAGGAGTTATTGGTCGTGGCTCAGGACACCGCCGCGTTTGGCGTGGACGTGAAATACCGCACCGATTTCTGGCAGGGGCGTCCGCTGAAAACCGACATAGAGAGTCTGGTCAAGCAGCTCGGCTCGCTCGGTGCCTGGCTCAGGCTCCACTATATCTACCCCTATCCGAAAGTAGACCGACTGGTGGAGCTGATGGCCGAAGGCTATGTGCTGCCCTACCTGGATGTGCCGATGCAGCATGCCAGTCCGTCGGTACTCAAGGCCATGCGTCGCCCTGCAGACAGCGAAAACATGCTGCGCCGCATTGAAAACTGGCGCGGCATCATTCCTGAGATCGCTTTGCGCTCTACGTTCATTGTCGGCTTCCCCGGTGAAACCGATGAGGATTTTGAACGGCTTCTCGATTTTCTCCGTGGGGCTCGGTTGGACCGTGCCGGCGCGTTCACCTATTCGCCCGTTGAGGGCGCATTCGCCAACACGCTGCCGGATCAGGTCCCGGAGGAGCTGAAACAGGAGCGTTTAGAGCGTTTTATGGAAGCCCAGAGCGCCATCAGTGCCGACAAGCTGCAAGAGCGAGTCGGTATCAGCTACACCGTGCTGATTGATGAGGTCCAGGATGGCCAGGCGTACGGCCGTAGTTATGCCGAAGCTCCCGAGGTGGACGGTATCGTAGTGATTGAAAATGGCGATGGACTGGAGCCTGGCGATGCGGTTGATGTGGTGATTACCGCCGCGGATGAGCATGATCTCTATGCGGTTTTGGAGGAGTAGCCAATAGCGATAGCCCGGGAGCCGCAAGGGTGATCCCCTGAACGGATTTACCCTGAGGACTTTCAACACGGTCTTGCTGTTGGCGTAGTCTCAACTAGACTTCTTTGACTTAGGCAGATAGACGCCGAGACGCCCCGATGGGCCGTTGTTCCTCGGGGCAAAAGAGTTGTCATCCACTTGCTGGGATGCATCAACCAAGTCTTGAGGAGGTGTCGTCATGGCTCCGCAAACTATCCATCCAGACGATCGTCGTCTTTGGAAAGACGAACTCGTCGAAATCCAACGTGACCGCTCTGATTATCACGTTTCTCCCGGTTACCGCCCTGAAATCCAGCAGTTAACAATGGATCAGCCACTTATCTGGATAAAGAAGGGGTGGCGGGATCTGCAACGTAATCCCGTTACCGCTATCGGTTACGGTATCGTTATTGCGCTGGTTTATGCTGCCATCGTGGCTTTCGCATGGTCCACTCAGCTCTATCAAGTGGGTGTTCAGCTTACTGCCGGTTTCATTTTGCTGGCGCCGATGATGGCTCTGGGTTTTTACGGCATCAGTCAGAAGAATGAACAGGGAGAGTCAGTGGCATTCCTGGATACTTTCAGGATGTGGCGGCGCAACCACAAAGGGCTGCTGGGTATGGGCTTATTGCTGGTGCTGCTATTTCTCGCCTGGTTCATGAGTTCGATGTGGACCGCCGCTTTTTTGGCCGAGAGCAAGGAGGAGTTAGCGTTGTTCCTGGGGTCTGAAAATTTTCCCGAGTTTTACGGGACGCTTGTCACGAACCTCACTTTACCAATGGTGCTGGGGTATTTTATCGTCGGTTTGGTGGCTGTGCTGGTGGCTTTTGCTTTTACGGCCGTCTCTATCCCGATGATGATGGATCGCCCCGAAACCGACGCCATCACCGCCCTGGTTATTTCGTGGGAGGCGGTGATCCATAATTGGAAACCGATGCTATGGTGGGCGGTGTTGATCGCCTTTTTCACCGGCATTGGCTTGCTGTTCTTCTACGTTGGGCTGGCGATCACCATGCCGTTACTCGGTTTTGCCACCTGGCATGCTTATCGGGAAACGCTGGGCGAGTGGCGCAAGGTTGAGGAGCCGCAGCCGCCTTACTACTAGTCATGTCTAAAGTTGGAAGCAGGAAAGAAAGAAAACAGCAGTGATCGCTTGGCGGATTGTCTGGTGAGTTCTTTTCTTCCGGCTTTCTGTTTTTATGGTTTGACCGCGGTGTCATCTTGTTGCTCGTCGGTATCAAGTCGAGGGTCCATTTCCAGTGCAACCGGTGAGGTTCGTACCATTGATGCAAATGCCATCTGCTCTTCGGTAGGAATGACCGGGCCGACACGGAGCCGGTAAAGGCCTAGTGCCCCGAGCAGTAATAGGGTGCTGACAAAGAACAGCAGGAGGCTACCAGGGCCGGCAATCTCCATGAATGCACCGGCAATTGTCGGGCCTATGGCTGCACCCGCGCCGTAGATCAGCAGCAGGTTGCGCGAAGCCTCAAGCATGTGATCGGCATCCAGGTGATCGTTGACGTGGGCAACACTGATTCCATAGAGGGAAAAGGCAAATCCCCCATAGGCGATGAACAATGTTATCAAGAGTGCATGGGACATCTCGACGGCGAGGAACGCGATCCCGGCAATGGTCGCGGTGATGAAACTGATGAGTACCAGGACATGGCGGCGGTCATGACGATCGGACACATGCCCGATGGGCCATTGTAGTAAGACGCCACCAATAATCGTCAGGCTCATGAACAGGGCGATGCCAGACTCCGACATGCCGACCCGTTGGGCGAAGAGAGCGCCCAGTCCCCAAAAGGCCCCGTTGTTGACGCCGCTGATAAGTGCACCGCTGACACCCAGCGGACTCTCCTGATGGAGATGTTTCAGCCCGATGGAGGGGGCGCTGATTGGGCTGGGCTGGATAATTTGGGTTAGCGCGATGGGCACGACAGCCAGGGCTATCAGCAGGGCGGTAAGGCTGAACAGGCGGAATCCACCGATATCGCCGAGCAGGATTAGGTATTGCCCCAGCGCCATCGCCAACAGGGTGATAATCACATAAACGGAAAAAAACCGGCCTCTTTGATCATTAGGGGCCATGGCGTTGAGCCAACTCTCGATCACCATGTACAACCCCACCATGCAAGTACCGGTGATGATCCGCAGAAAAGCCCAAAACCATTCGTCGATAAACATGCCGTGGGAGATGGCCGCCGCGGTGGTGATGGCGGTGAAGACGGCGTAGGCGCGGATGTGCCCGACATTGCGGATTAGTTTTGGGCAAAGAAATGTGCCAACGATAAAGCCCATGAAGTAGGCTGACATGATGAAGCCGGTCATCGGCACCGAAAAGTGCTCAAGGTTGGCGCGTAGCGCCAGCAAGGTGCCTTGCAGACCGATGCCGATCAGCAGCAGGCCAATGCCGAGAAGAAGGGGGTAGGTGCGTGAGGCGATGGTTAGCATGGCGCGTATCCGGGTGTAAGCGTTATTCGAAAAGTGGAGTACTTTTACAGTTGCTGGGTGAACGTTACCACAGACAGGAAATTGTTCACTCGTTATTAGGCGTTTTTGTGTTCATCCCAGGCAAGGGCGTTGCACATCGCTGATCTGATTACTAGGCTAGCTATATACTGACCGGCACTGTTGAGCATGTTGTTTGCAAAAAAATATCTTCGTCATCGGTCTGGACCCATACAACCTGCGGAAGCTGAAGGGTATCCGCCATGCCGAGCGCTATCGCTTTCATTCCCTGCTCGAATATGAAGAAGTGGTTAAGCCGCTTGATTATCCCTATGAGTCGATGCTGAAAAAGGCCGAGGAGCAGTTACGGCGATTTTCCGGAACCATTGATGCCATCATCAGTTACTGGGATTTTCCTGCGGATACCATGCAGCCGATCCTTTGCGACAAGTTCGACTTACCTGGGCCGTCGCTGGAAAATATTCTCAAGTGTGGGCACAAATACTGGGCTCGTCTCGAACAACAGAAGATCATCCCGGAACATATTCCCGCCTTTTGCGCCTTTGACCCGTTTGCCGATGATCCCCTTACGCAGATTGACCTGGTGTTTCCCTTTTGGGTCAAACCGATAAAATCCTTTGGCTCCTACCTGGGATTCTATATTGACAGTGAACAGAGTTTTTACCGGAATCTGACAACTATTCGCAATGGCATACCACGGATTGGGAACGCCTTTAATCTGGCCCTCAAGTATGCCGAGTTGCCTGCCGAGGTTGAGGGGATCGGGGGTAACCATTGCATTGCCGAGGCAATCATCAATGGCCGCCGCCAGAATGGTCCGGAGGGTTATGTTTATAAAGGAAAAGTGCATGTCAACGGAATTACCGACACGGTGAAGGATGCTGCAGGAAAGAGCTTTACCTGCTACGAATACCCGTCTACCTGGCCGCAATATATGCAGGATAAAAGCCTTGAGCTTACCGAGCGGTTGCTCTCTCGCGTTGGATTGAATAATGCGGCCTTCAATCTGGAATTCATTTGGGATGAGTCCAACGATGATCTCAAGCTAATCGAGGTCAACCCGCGCATCTCTCAATCGCTCAGTGACATGTTTGAGAAGGTTCATGGAGCTTCTAACCACGAAGTGGCCGTGGAGTTGGCTCTCGGATTGAGGCCTGACTACCCGCGACCAGAGGGGAAGTTCAAGTGTGCGGCCAAATTCATGTGGCGTCATTACGAAGATGCCCTGGTCGCTCGCGTGCCAAGCCTGGAGGAGATTGAACAGGTGCAGCAGGAGTTCCCGGGTACAGAGGTGTACATTGAGGCTCGGGAAGGAGAGCGGCTCTCGGCCTTGCGGGATCAGGATAGCTACAGCTATGAGATCGCGATAATTTTGCTCGGTGCCGACAATCACCAACAGTTGCTACAGCGTTATGCGCGCTGTCGTGAAATCCTGGGCTTTGAGTTCGCCGCTATCCGGGAACAGGCATGAAAGAGCTGGCTTCCTTTCCCTATGCCGTCAGAGAGATTGAACACCTTCTCATCACCATGCCTGACGGGATTCGTTTAGCCGCCCGTCTGTGGTTGCCCGAAGGCAGCGAACAAAATCCTGTTCCCGCAATCTTCGAATATATCCCCTACCGCAAGCGAGACCTGACCCGCTTGCGGGATGGCATTACCCACCACTATCTGGCCGGGCATGGTTACGCCTGTATACGGGTGGATATTCGGGGTTCCGGCGAATCGGAAGGGGTGTTGGTCGACCAGTACCGTCAGCAGGAGATGGACGATGGGGTGGCGGTGATCCGCTGGCTGACCGAGCAGCGCTGGTGCAATGGCAGGGTAGGGATGATGGGAATCTCCTGGGGCGGCTTCAATAGCCTGCAGATCGCTGCGCTGCAACCCCCCGGTCTGAAGGCGATCATCAGTGTCTGCTCCACCGACGACCTTTACCTGGATAACATGCATTACATGGGGGGCTGTCTGCTCACCGACAATCTCTCCGAGTCCACCACCATGTTTTCCATCAATACCTGCCCTCCCGATCCGGAGCTGGTGGGCGAGCGCTGGCGTGAGATGTGGCTGGAACGCCTTGCCGGCAGTGGCCTGTGGCTCGATACCTGGTTGCGCCATCAGTGTCGCGACGCTTATTGGCAGCACGGTTCGGTCAGTGAAGACTACGGGGCGATTCGCTGCCCGGTGATGTTGGTGGGCGGCTGGGCCGATGGCTACACCAACGCCATCTTCCGCCTGCTGGAGCACTTGGAGGTACCGCGGCTCGGTCTGGTTGGCCCGTGGGGACACAAATACCCTCATCTTGGAAGGCCGGGGCCTGCGATCGGGTTTTTGCAGGAGAGCCTGCGTTGGTGGGGGCACTGGCTCAAGGGGCATGAGACCGGGATCATGAAGGAGCCTTTGCTGCGCGCCTGGATGCAGGACAGTGTGCCGCCCACCACGCGTTACAGACAGCGTCCAGGCCGCTGGGTCGCCGAATCGCAGTGGCCTTCTTCCAATAGTGTTTGGCATTCCTATTCGCTCGCCCCTAACCGCCTGGCCCGGGAGAGTACACAACGGCGACGGGAGAACGTGACACAGTCAGTGCAGTCGCCGCTGAGTGTCGGGCTGTTCGCCGGCAAGTGGTGCTCCTACACCGCTGCACCGGATCTACCTCATGATCAGCGTGAGGAGGATGGCGGTGCCCTGGTCTATGACAGCGAGCCGTTGGCGCAGTCTCTGGAGATCCTTGGGGCCCCGGTGGTCGAACTGGAGATCTCCGCCAACCGGCCGTTGGCGATGGTGGCGGTACGACTTTCCGATGTGGCTCCTGACGACAAGGCAACCCGTGTCACCTACGGTTTGCTTAACCTCAGCCACCGCAACGGCAATGCGGTGCCGGAGCCGCTGGAGCCCGGTGTCCGCTACCGTGTGCAAGTGAGCATGAACTACATCGCCCAGCATTTTCCCGTCGGCCACCGTCTGCGCCTCTCGCTATCCAGTTCTTACTGGCCACTGGCCTGGCCACCGCCTGAAGCGGTGTGCCTGAGCATCTATACCGACAACAGTGTCCTGAAGCTGCCGTCTCGCACGGCACAGTCGCAAGATAGTGCCGTCTGCTTCGAGGAACCCGAAGGCGCCTCACCGCCACAGCGCACACACATTGAACCATACCGCCACAACTGGCTGGTGCACCGGGATCTGGCGGAGGATATTTCAGTGCTTGAGGTGATCAAGGACGAAGGGATCTGGCGCATCGAGGAGATTGACATGGCTGTGGGTGATCGAACCTGGGACTGGTACACCTTCCAGGGGGACGATTTTACCTCGGTGTGTGGGGAGAACCGGACGGAACGCACCTTCCGCCGTGGTGACTGGTCCGTGCGCACCACTACCCGTACCGTGCTTCGTTCTGACACGACCCATTTCCACATTCATGCGGAACTTGATGCCTTTGAGGGCGAGAAGCGGATCTATTCACAGAACTGGGACCGCATCATTCCACGCGGCGGGGTGTGAGTCTTACTCGGTGCGAAACACTGACTCGGGCCGTTGCCCCTTGAGTTTGCCACGGTGTCAGACACTTGAAGCGAGGCGCTGCTGCTGGAGAAAGCCGCGAGGAAAATGTGCGCAAAAATTCAGGGCTTTCCAGCTAAGGATTTGATCTCGATACCGCTAGCTTGCTCAGTGTTTTCAGTGCTAAAGAGGTGATCGATCAACCCTGAATCACGCAGGTTGGTAAGGCTCTGATCGTTCCTTGCCTCTTCCAGGTAGGGGCTGGATAGGTCCACGGCGCGTTCCAGCTCCTTTGCCGCCTGTTCCAGTTGCCCGAGGGTGGCGTTTGCACAGGCGCGTTGATAATGGGCGTAGGCATAGTCCTGGTTGAAGGAGAGTGCTCTGTCGCAAAGGTTAAGCGCCCATTCCGCCTCGCCCAGTTCGAGCACGGCATCGGCCTTGTAGGTGAGCGCTTCGACGTCGTCAGGATTGAGTGTCAGGATTTGGTCGTAAACCTCGATCTTTGACTGCGGTGTCGCTTCCAAACCGGCGCGCATCCAGAGCGAGTGGAGGGTGTTGGTGCGGGCGATCTCCTCCTGCGCGGTAATGATGGACTCTGTGCGGTCCTTGAGTTTCTGCTCCAGGCTGAAGAGCCGTTTTTCGTAATCCTCTGTGATCCGTCCGACTTTGGCCTCCACCACTTCGTTGAGGCGGTGGCGGATGTCGCGCAGGGAGGTCCAGCCCACCAGAACGAAGATCGACGCGGCGGCGGCAATGATGTAGAAAATGTTGTTGACGGTACTGGTGGTGTACTGGATTGCGCGATCCGAGGCCTTGAGATGGGTATCGGCAAATTTCTCGGCGAACTCGACGCGCTGCTGTTGCAGTTCGGTGCGAAGACTCTTTAACTCATCCAGTACATAGCGCTCGACAAAAGGGTTGTAAAGGGGTTTGTCCAGTTGCTCAACAGATTTTTCTGCCATGGCTGCTTTCTCAGCGGCGTGGGCGAAGGGGATCGCCAATGCCGTGACCATTAACAGAGACAGGATTAGGCCGCGCATATGGCCTCACCATAATTGTGCGGCTCGATGAGGCTGTTGTGCAGGCTTCTTACCGCCGCTTCATAGTCTTCATCATCCAGAATGAACTGCATGTCTACCTGGCGCATTGACTGGTGCATGGCGACGATACTGATCGATTCGTCGGCAAGTGCGCGTACGGCTTTGGCCAGCAGTCCAGGTACCTGCATATCACTGCCGATGGCGGAGACGATGGCAACCTTGCGGTGGTCTGTCTCGGCGCCAGGGAAACGTTCTTTGATCGCCCGCATGATTCGTTTGACCGTTTTCAGGTTGCAGCCGAGGTAGTGGGTGACGGTGTTGGCATTGATATCCTTGGTGATCACCTGGGCACGGAAGCGGCGGAACAGATCAAGCAGTGCCTTTTCATATTCATCGCTTTTGCCGACCATCTCCTGATCGAATAGCTCAATGGCGTGAATTTGCTTGCGCCCGGCGATGATCTCGACGCAGGGGGTGCTGCTGATGTAATCGCCGGTGATTAGGGTCCCTGTGTGCTCTGGCTCGAAGGTATTTTTGATGCGCAGCGGGATATTATTCTGGCGTAGTCCCTTGGCGGCGCGGGGATGGATCGCCTCCATTCCCAGATTTGCCAGCTGGTCGGCTACGTCATAGTTGGTGCGGCCGATGGCGACGATGTTCTCCTCTCCCACCACGGCCGGGTCCGCTGTGCTGAGGTGATACTCCTTGTGAATGATCGCCTCACGTGCGCCGGTGAGTACAGCGATGCGGCTGAAGGTCATCTCGCTGTAGCCGCGATCAAAGCTGGCCATCAGTCCCTCGCTGCAATGAGCGTAGCCGGTGACAATCGGCAGGTCACGGTTCAGGTCGATATCGGCGAAGGCTTGCTCAATCACAGTATCCAGGGGCAGGGACTCCAGTGCATTCCAGCCGGAGAGGTCGACGAAGCGGGCGTTCACTCCCTCGCACTGCAATAGGCGGGTGGTGTTCCAGGCGCTGTGCGCCTCACCGATGCTGGCAAGCATCTCACGCACCGTCAGAAGGTGATCTTCCAGTTCGAAGTGGCCGTGTTCGCATAGCGCCTCCAGGTTGTCGAGCACTCGTTCCGCCTCTACCAGGCGTTGATCGATAAAGGCATTCGCCTCCGACAGCAACGCCTTATCACCAAACAGGGAGCCATTGTGTTCATGCAGATGCTTACGCAGACTGTTTAGGGCCAAACGCCAGGCGCTCTCGTCCTCTGCGGCGGTGAAAAGGGCATAGACGCCGGGGTGACCGCTCTTTTTGTGCTCCAATAGGCGGTTGGTGATGCCCGCGTAGGCGGAAACCACAAAGATGCCGCCATAGGGGTGTTCCCTGTTGCGGCAGAGGATGTTGTCACGCACCGCCTGGTAATTGCTCATGGAGGTGCCGCCAATCTTTTCGACGGTGTGGGACATGAAATACTCCGGTTTAATGCTTGTCGGTATTCAGCTGGTGATCAACGCACAGGCACAAGGATGCATCGGGCGCAAAGGTTTCCAGGAATTACTGCAGCCTGTCGTTCAGATTTAGAAGCATTTGGCTGGAATGCTCCCTGTCATTGTGGGGAATGGAAGTGATGAAGCAATCTCTCGGTGTCCGGTATGAGATCGCTTCGTCATTCCTTGCCCTCACACGTCCTTTGCGGCTGTGCAATGAGTAATGCTATTTGGCATTACGTACGGCTGCCCACTCTTCGGCCCGCGGATGTGGCGCATAGGCGCCGTCCTCGTCGTGTGTCTCTCGGCCGGTGACCGGCGGATTGAAGGCGCAGATCAGGCGCATGTCCTCGTTCCCACCGCGTAGCAGGTGCTCGTCGTGGTTGTTGAGCAGGTAGAGGGTGCCATCCTTGATCGGGTAGACCTTGCCGGTTTTGAGATCCTCGATCTCGCCGTCGCCTGCGACGCAGTAGACCGCCTCGATGTGGTTTTTGTACCAGATATGAGTCTCGGTTCCAGCCTTGATGATGGTCTCGTGGAAGGAGAACCCGGCCGCATCATCGTCAAGGACGAAGCGGCGGCTGACCCAGTTGCCGTTCTCGGCGTGGACTTCGCGTTCGCTGCCCTTGATCTCCTCCAGGGTGCGGACAATCATGCGCCCACCCCCTTGCGGGCTTCATCGCTTCGGCTCAGCAGATCGCCGATGACCTTGTCGATGATGGCGAGTCCCTCGCGCAGGGTATCCTCCTCGATAGTCAGCGCCGGGAGGAACTTGACGACGTCGTCATCGACACCGGCCAGCTCGATGATGAGCTTGTTGTCGAAAGATTCCTTGGAGACATCTCCGGCGAAGCCCGCGCGCGGGATGTCCAGGCCCCAGACCATACCGATGCCGCGTAGCTCCATATCGAGCTGCGGGTACTTGTCGACGATTTTGGTCAGTTCCTCTTCCATAATTTTGCCCTTGTACTTTACCGCTTCGGCAAAATCCTCATTATCCCAGTAGGTCAGCGCCTGGGTGGCGGCGACGAAGGCAAGGTTGTTGCCGCGGAAGGTGCCGGTGTGCTCGCCGGGCTTCCACTGGTCCAGCTCGGGTCGCATAAGCAGGACGGCCATGGGAAGTCCGCCGCCGATGGACTTGGACATGCATACCAGATCGGGTTTGATCCCTGCACGTTCGAAGCTGAAGAAGGTGCCTGTACGACCATTACCTACCTGGATGTCGTCAATGATCAACAGAATGTCGAACTCGCGGCAGAGTGCCTCGAGCTCCTGCAGCCATTTGACACTGGCGACATTGATGCCGCCTTCGCCCTGTACCGTCTCGACAATGATTGCCGCCGGTAGATCGATACCTGAGGAGCCGTCCTGGAGAAACTTGCGCAGGTAATCGATGGTGTTTACATCCGGACCGAAATAGCCGTCGAACGGCACCGAGTCGGCGTTGTTTCGTGCGCCATAGGACTCGTCGCGGTAGAAGTCGTTTCCAGTCACTGCCAGGGCACCCATGGTCAGGCCATGGTAGCCATTGGTAAAGGCGATGACATTGGAGCGACGTTTAACCATTCGCGCCAGTTTCAGTGCGGTCTCCACGGCGTTGGTGCCGGTGGGGCCGGTAAACTGGATTTTATAGTTCAGGTTGCGTGGCGTAAGGATGGTGTCGCGGAACTTCTGCAGGAAGTTCTTCTTCGCCACCGTCGCCTTATCCAGTGCATGGACGATCCCGTCGCGCTGCAGATATTCGATCATCGCTTCGGAGATGAGCGGGTTGTTGTGACCGTAGTTCAGCGTGCCGGCACCGGCGAAAAAGTCGATGTACTCGTTGCCGTGCTCATCAAAGATGTACGAGCCTTTGGCGGTATCAAAGATCGCGGGGAAAGAACGCACGTAGCCACGTACTTCCGATTCCATTTCTTCAAAAATTCTCATAATACTTGCTCCAGTAGGATAATTTATTTCCAGGGCCCGATGCGTATCAGGCGCTCCTCTTCGTGGGCTTCTGCACCGAAATGGCTGGCCTCGAGGAAGGTTTCTTCGTGCGATGGGGTGTGGTGTTTCTCGGCGAACCGCTCGAAGACCCGTCTGGAAGAGAGGTTAGAGGGTGAAATAGTCGTTTCCAGAGTGCGAACGTTCGCACAGACAGGGCGCTCGGCGACCTGCTCCAGCATGCGCCCGGCAAGACCTGTGCCTCGGGCTGATTCATCCACGGCCACCTGCCAGATAAACAGAGTGTCAGGGCGTGAGGGGATGAGATAAGCGGAAAGAAAACCGACGATTTGATCATTGGCTTCAGCAACTACGCAGGTATCGCGAAAATGGCTGCAAAGCAAAAAATAGTTATAGCTGGAGTTAATATCCAGTGGGGGGCAACGTTTAATGAGCTCGTGTACAGCCTTGCCGTCCTCCAGTTCCGGGGGACGAAGATTTATCAGGTATTTCTCAGTCATCATTAACCTTGTGGGTTATGGGCTGGTAAATCGTTTGCGTACAAATAGTTTGTGTACGAATGATTTATGTCGCTATTATATGGGGGGTATGCGGCTAAAATCAAGTTGAGAGCGGTTTTGAAGGCTCTTTCGGTGAATGCATGCATTTTGTATAGAAACTATTTTGCTGCCGGATCCATGCATATATGAAGCAGGACGGCTGTAGAGAGGGGTAATGGAAAGAACGACAGATGTATTGATTGCCTTGCGCCGCATCATACGCGCCATCGACATGCGCTCCCGTCGCCTGATGCAACACTCGGGTTTCACGGGCCCTCAATTGCTGGTACTACAGGCGCTTGGAGAGCATGGGGAGATGAGTGCAGGCGAGCTGGCGCGTGAGGTGAACCTGAGCCAGGGTACCGTGACCTCGATCCTTGACCGGTTGGAAAAGCGGGGTTTTATCCAACGTATTCGCTCCCTCACGGACCGGCGGAAGGTTTATGTGACCTTGACCGAGGAGGGTAAGACGAAGTTGTCATCGGCACCCACGCTATTGCAGGAGCGCTTCATCCAGCGTTTCGAGGAGCTCAAGGACTGGGAGCAGCATCAGATCCTCGCCTCGCTGCAGCGACTGGCGGAGATGATGGACGCCCAGGATATTGATGCCGCACCTGTGCTGGATACCCGC
>JBFEYJ010000070.1:0-14107 GCA_041562215.1 Thiohalomonadaceae bacterium
CGAATTGGACGCCCTTAACCACACGACCATTGTCGACGTCGAGGCAGGGAATAATGCGTTTAGCGAGTGCCACTGATAGAAGTCCTACGTTTCACGAAGCAGGAGCGGCAGGATGCCGCCCTTACAATCAAATGACGGTTCAATATTTCAGCCCCTCATTCCGGACACAACTCGTCAGCCAGCTTCTGGCCTTCAGCAAAATCCAGCGTGCCCTCATAGATCGCGCGCCCGGTTATCGCTCCGGAAATCCCCTCCTCGGCCACGGCGCACAAGGCGCGTACGTCATCAAGATTAGTGATGCCGCCGGAGGCGATGATTGGAATGTTGACTGCCTGAGCCAGTTTAACCGTGGCCTCGACATTGACGCCGGTCATCATGCCGTCGCGGCCGATGTCGGTATAGATGATGGAGGAAACGCCATCCTCCTCAAAATGGCGCGCCATATCAATCACATCATGCTTGGAGAGCTTGGACCAGCCGTCGATCGCCACCTTGCCATCCTTCGCATCCAGACCAACGATAATATGGCCGGGAAACTCCAGACAGAGATCGTTTACAAAGTGCGGCGCATTAACCGCCTTGGTGCCGATAATCACATATTCCACGCCCGCATCAAGATAGGTTTGAACGGTCTCCTCATCACGGATGCCGCCCCCGATCTGGATCGGCAGGTCAGGAAAGGCCTCGGCAATGGCGTGCACGACCTCACCGTTCACCGGCTTGCCCTCAAAGGCTCCATTCAGGTCCACCAAATGCAGGCGTCTTGCCCCCGCCTCGACCCAACGGGCAGCCATGGCTACCGGGTCATCGGAGAAAATCGTCGCATCGTCCATTCTCCCCTGACGAAGACGCACACACTTGCCGTCTTTCAGGTCAATGGCGGGGATCAACAACATTGTTCATTTCCTCTTGCATCATGCCGCAATACGGCAGCTTATCGGCTCGGGCTCCTGCTTTTCTCTACCGAGTCATCCATGATCCCGGTCAAAATTACCGTTTTGTCGGCAAAACGGTTCAAAAGCCATTCGCGTTATACGTTCCCATCCCACTGCAGGAAATTATCATACAGCTGTAACCCGACATGTTGACTCTTTTCCGGGTGAAATTGCGCTGCAAAGATATTTTCATGCGCCAGGGCGGCGGCAAAAGTAACGCCGTGTCGCGTGCTCCCCGCCAGATAAGTGTTGTCCTCTGGTGTTACATAGTAGCTGTGGACAAAATAAAAGCGTGCATCCTGAGGAATGCTATTCCATAACGGGTGCGCCATCTCCTGATGGACCTGATTCCAGCCCATATGAGGCACCTTGAGCACCGCGCCGGTGTCCGGATCGGTTAGCGAGTTGCCAAAAAAGGATACCCGCCCAGGAAGGATTCCCAGACAGGAAGTTCCGTCATTCTCCTCACTGAAGTCCATTAAGGCCTGCATCCCGACACAAACGCCGAGAAACGGCTTACTTTTGACCGCTTCAAGGATAACCTGGTCCAGTCCCAGCCGGATGATTTCAGCCATGCAATCGCGGATAGCGCCAACGCCAGGCAACACCACTCGGTCGGCTGCCAGGATCCGCTCTGCCTCGGAAGTCACGATAATCTTGTCCGCCCTGCCGGTATGTTCCAGGGCCTTGGCTACGGAGTGGAGGTTTCCCATTCCATAGTCAATTACTGCCACGCTGCTCATGGAAGCTATCTCTTCTGTTACGGGTTAGCGCTTTCGCGAAGATAGATGCCCCTTGCTGTTACAAGAGGCCCTTGGTCGACGGCATCACTCCCTGCATACGTTCATCGCGCTCCAGCGCCATACGCAACGCACGGCCGAAGGCCTTGAAGATGGTCTCGGCAATGTGGTGAGCGTTACGACCGCGCAAATTATCGATGTGCAGGGTGACATGGGCATGATTGACGAAACCCTGGAAAAACTCCAGCAACAGATCCACGTCAAACTCGCCGATGCGTGCTCTGGGATAGTTGACGTGGTACTCGAGTCCGGGACGGCCGGAGAAATCGATCACCACACGTGACAAGGACTCATCCAGTGGCACATAGGCATGACCATAACGGCGAATCCCCTTCTTGTCTTCCATCGCCCTTGCAAAGGCCTGGCCGAGAGTGATGCCGATGTCCTCCACCGTGTGGTGTGCATCGATATGCAAATCGCCCTTGGCTTTGACCTCCAGATCAATCAGGCCGTGACGGGCCACCTGATCGAGCATGTGCTCGAGAAAAGGGATAGCGGTATCGAAACTGACGCTGCCGCTGCCATCCAGGTCTACACTGACCTCGATGCGGGTCTCCAGGGTATCGCGTTTTACCGTGGCCTTGCGCTCAGCCATGGATGATCCTCGCTTTGACTCAACTGCCGGGTTATAGGGCCCTATAGCATACTCCTAACCGCAAGGCGTTTAAATAAAAGGTGGGGATATCGCTCAAAAAAACCACTCGTCGATTGCGCCTGCAACTAAAATATAAGAGGATTTCCCCTGCACAAGCATTCCAGAGGCGTGATCGGCTAGCAATGAGTCAGGTAGCAAGCAACAATACCGTAAACCTGGACCAGTTCAAGGTTGCCTGCAAGGACTGCAACCTGTTCCAGCTCTGTTTACCGGTGGGGATCGATGCCCGTGAGCTGGAGGAACTGGACAGTATCATCAAACGACGACGACCGCTCAAGCGAGGTGAGCACCTGTTCCAGGTCGGTTCACCTTTTCAATCGATCTACGCCGTACGCTCCGGCTCCATCAAAACCTACACCCCAACAGAGGATGGACACGAACAGGTCACCGGCTTTCACTTACCGGGTGAACTGCTAGGGCTGGACGCGATCAACCTCGAGCACCATCCCTGCGCCGCCAAGGCACTGGAAACCACCAGCCTCTGTGAGATACCCTTCAATCGCCTTGAGGAGCTGAGCACCCGCCTGCCCAGCCTGCAGCATCAAATGCTCAAAATAATGAGCAAAGAGATCCTCCATGATCAGTCGCTATTGATGCTGTTGGGCAAAAAAAGCGCCGAAGAGCGCCTGGCGGCTTTGCTTCTGAGCCTCTCCAATCGCTACCAGCAACGCGGGTTCTCGCCCACCGACTTTTATCTGAGCATGTCACGCAACGATATCGGCAACTATCTCGGTTTAGCCGTTGAAACAGTCAGTAGACTGTTCAGTCGGTTTCAGGAAGAGGGGCTGCTGAGTGTTCAGCGCAAACATGTCTGCATCACGGATCTAATCAAACTACATGGCATTGCTAACACAAAAGGGACAGAGAGGGCACGCCGGGAAGAGTGAGCCGAACGGGAAGCGTCTCCCGCATGGCCCGCACATTAGTAAATCAGCATGTTCTAATAATACGGCAAATGGCCCATCAATTGACAAATATCAATGTTCTGGTATCGTTTTTTCGACTACCATTCATCGAGCTGCAAAGGGTAACGTGGGGGTTATCCCGATGCAGACGGCAGCCCAAAGCAGAAAAAATACTCCAGTAATTTTATAGGGTTAACGAGCGCGACTAAAGTCATCTCTACGACACCTAGGCGGCCCGTATGTCCTTATAGAATTCAGTGTTTTTGACGCTTCGTTCCAATAACCCCACTTTTAACAAAAGAATCATCTTGGGAAGGATGTGCGCATATTCGTGTACAACCGCAGGTAACCAGTAGCAACTGTGAGGGGAGGCAACGAATCCAAATAAGATACGTACTTACTGCAACCAGTTAACCGGGGGTTGGGTACCTCTGCTCAGCTACCTGCACAAGATATTGGTGGTAGCCCTTGGGCATCCGTGTTTTGCATAACAATTTTGTAACAACAAAAGGAGACTACTCGTGGAAACGACACAAGTAGAGAAATATAATTTCGACGTCGTCCGGTGGTTTACCATCATGGCGGTCGTCTATCTGGTTGTAGGCACCCTTGTCGGTGTTTACGTTGCGTCCGAGCTGGCCTGGCCATGGCTCAACTTAGACACAGCTGAGCTCTCTTTCGGACGACTGCGTCCATTGCACACCAACGCGGTCATCTTCGCCTTCGGCGGCTGTACCCTGATGGCCACGGCCTATTACTCCGTTCAGCGCACCTGTGGTGTCCGCCTGTGGAGCGACAAGATGGCGTGGTTCACCTTCTGGGGTTGGAACGTCATTATCGTTGCCGCTGTGATTACCCTTCCTCTGGGCCTCACCGGTGGTAAGGAATATGCCGAGCTCGAATGGCCGCTCGACATCCTCATCGCCGTCGTCTGGCTGGCCTATGCCATCAACTTTGTGATGACCGTTGCCACCCGGAAAACCAGCCACATCTATGTGTCCAACTGGTTCTTCATGGGCATGATGGTAATGATCACCTACCTGCATGTGGTTAACTCCCTGGCCCTCCCGGTCAGCATGTGGAAGTCCTACTCCGTCTTCTCCGGTGTTCAGGACGCCATGATCCAGTGGTGGTGGGGTCATAACGCTGTCGGTTTCTACCTGACCGCCGGCTTCCTCGGTATCATGTACTACTTCGTACCTAAGCAAGCCAACCGTCCGATCTTCTCCTACCGCCTGTCTGTTATCCACTTCTGGGCGCTGATGTTCGGTTATGTATGGCTCGGTGCACACCACCTGCAGTACACCGCACTGCCTGACTGGACCGGTTCTCTGGGCGCCGCCGTTTCCCTGGCCATGATCATCCCCTCCTGGGGTGGCGCCATCAACGGCATGATGACCCTCTCCGGCGCATGGGACAAACTGCGCGATGACTACATCCTGCGCTTCCTCATCATGTCCCTGGCCTTCTACGCCATGTCCACCTTTGAAGGTCCGGTCATGTCAGCCAAGACCGTTAACGCGCTCTCCCACTACACCGACTGGACCGTTGGTCACGTACACTCCGGTGCTCTGGGTTGGGTTGCCATGGTTGCTGCCGGCGCGCTGTACCACATGGTCGAAAAGCTGTGGAACGTCAAGATGTACTCTCCCAAGCTGGTGAACCTGCACTTCTGGCTGGCCACCATCGGCGCCGTGGTATACATCACCGCAATGTGGGTCTCCGGCATTATGCAGGGCCTGATGTGGCGCGCTTATGACGACTACGGCACATTGGCTTACACCTTTGCCGAGTCTGTTGCTGAAATGCACCCCTACTACGCCATGCGTGCCATTGGCGGCATGATTTACTGGCTGGGTGGCGCCATCATGCTCTACAACGTAATCATGACCGTCCGCCAGGCTGTCGGCCAGCGTAGCACCGCTGCCGCTACCGCTAACGCCTAAGCTGGATAAGGAGGATTAAGAACAATGGCTGATCAAATCCATTCAACAAAATTTCAGGACAAGACAGAACGCAATGTCTTCCTGATGATATTCATGCTGGCCATCGTGGTCGCCATCCCAGGCGCAGTGGAAATTATCCCGCTGTTCTACCTGAATGACACCATGGAACACCAGCGTGAGGCCAACAAGGATAAGACTATCCGCTGGGACCGCGCTGAAGGACAGACCCTTGCAGACTGGAAAGCAGGTGACGGCGTACGTCCTTACACCGCGCTGGAACTGGCCGGTCGTGATGTCTATGTCCGTGAAGGTTGCTACACCTGCCACTCGCAAATGATTCGTCCTTTCCGTGACGAGAAAGAGCGCTACGGTCACTACAGCCTGGCCTCCGAATCCATGTACGATCACCCATTCCAGTGGGGTTCCAAGCGTACCGGTCCGGACTTGGCGCGTGTCGGTGGCAAGTACTCTGACGACTGGCACATCAGACATCTCCGTGCACCACGTTCAGTTGTGCCCGAGTCCGTCATGCCCAACTATCCCTGGTTGGATGAAGCCACTGTCGACGGTGCGCACATTGACCTTGCAATGAAAGCGATGAAGAAGCTCGGCGTTCCCTACACTCAGGAAGACATCGCCAATGGTCCTGCCGAAGTCAAGGGCAAGACCGAGATGGAAGCTGTCGTTGCCTACCTGCAAGTACTGGGCACCATGGTGAAGTTCGACGAGAGCCACGATTACCGTGACTGATCTGATGGAATACTTCCAGACCGACTGGGCAGCGATGACGCTGTCCGACTGGGTCGGCACCATCGTCTCAGTAGGGATCTTCCTGCTGATGGTCTGGGCCTATGTATTCGTCTTCCATCCGAAGAACAAAGAGAAACTCGAGTCCCAACGTCATCTGCCATTCGATGACGAGGAGACAACCGACACGGAGAATAGAAAATGAGTGAAAAAAGTAATCCGTACAGTGCTCCGGATACCGGGCACGTTTGGGATGAGAATCTGCGTGAGCTGACCAACCAGCCACCCAAGTGGTGGATGCTGGGCTTCTATGCCAGCCTCCTTCTGGTCGTTGTTTACTGCATCGTCTACCCAAGCATCCCGATGGTAAACACCCACTTCAAGGGCGTGACCGGCTGGACCGCTATTACTGAATACAAGGAAGATTTGACTGCTATTCAGCAAACTCGAGCTAAATTCGAGGACCAGTTGCCCGGCAAGTCTGCCGCCACAATCCTTGCTGACGAGGAACTTTCCACCTACGTGAATCGTTCTGGCAAAGTGCTGTTCGGAGACAACTGCGCCGCCTGCCACGGTACCAAAGGATCAGGAAATCCAGGTTTCCCGGTACTGGTTGACGATGACTGGCTTTACGGTGGAAGCATCGAGACCATCGAGCAGAGCATCATCAATGGCCGCACAGGCATGATGCCTGCTCACGGTACCAACCAGCTCTCTGATCAGGAGGTGGATGAACTGGCCAATGCTATTACCTCCGGCAATCCGGCCAACTCACCGCTGTTCATGTCCAAGGGCTGCTTTGCCTGCCATGGTGCTGACGGCAAGGGTAACCCGATGCTTGGTGCCGCTAATCTCACCGACAGCATCTGGCGCTTTGCCGCACAAGATCAGCTGGCCAGCGTGAAGTACACCATCAGGCACGGTGTTAACGATCCACAGGATCCGAATACCCGTAATGCCGTTATGCCTAAGTTCGGTGGTGGTAAGTTGAGCGATACGGAAATCAAGAAACTGGCCGTCTATGTGCACAAGCTTGGCGGTGGTCAGTAATCCGGAACGCATTGAGAAGTACTTAACCAGTGTGGCCGCATGAACACATGCGGCCCTCAATCAAGAGGGGATGAATGATGGATGCAGTAGCAATTGGTTCAATTCTGGCCGTAGTTGGCTCCATTGTCGTTATAGCTGTTGTTGGTATTCGCGTTATGAGGCTTATCAAGAACACCCACTCAGAGGATCGGTAAGTCTTTAAGTTATAAGCAAAGTCAATACCGGAATAAAGGGGGGATAAGATACCCCCCTTTTTTAATTAGATTATGCTAATATCACCGCCGTTCCACCATCATTACATCCTTGCTGTTCACAAAGTCCAGAGTACTATGAGTAGGCTGCTGAAAGGGGGCGTCCCTTTCACCAACCTATTTACCATTAGTGAAGTGCGGCTCTGTCGTTGCGCGACAGCTCGCGCAGGAGGCATACGTGGTCGAATCAGCAGACACCAAGCAGAAAGACGCCGAAGATCTTTATGAAGAAGTCGGCTCCTGGCATGTAAACGTCGATGCCGGCACTGTTTTTGCTAAACGCATGCCCGGTAAATACCGCACCATTAAATGGCTCACCATGAGCGTCTGGATGTTTTTTTTCCTCGGTCCCTACCTCCGCTGGGGCGATCGCCAGGCTATCCTTCTTGACATTCCCAACCGTCAGTTTCACATCTTTGACATCACCATCCTGTCACAGGATGTATGGATGCTGTCGCTGACCCTGCTGTTCTTTGCCATTTTGCTCGCGGTAGTCACCTCGATTGCCGGCCGGGTATTCTGCGGTTATTTCTGTTTCCAGACAGTGTGGACGGATATCTTCACCTACATTGAAGAACAGATCGAAGGAAACCCATCGCAACGACGCAAGCTCAAAGAAGCACCGCTTAACCTGAAAAAGCTGCGTCTGCGTAGCACCAAGTATTTCTTCTGGTTGCTCATATCCATGCTCACCGGTATCAGTTTTGCCGCCTGGTTTACCGATGCATACGATTTGTGGATGAGCTACCTGACCCTCTCAGCCGCCCCAACCGCGTGGGCGGTTCTCGGCCTGTTCACCGTCGGTACGTTCATTCTCGCCGGCTTCATGCGTGAACAGGTCTGTTTCTGGCTCTGTCCCTATGCCCGGATCCAGGGCGTCATGTATGACCGTGAAACGATCCTTCCGGCCTATGATTACAACCGTGGAGAGCCCAGAGGGAAATTGAAAAAGGGCCAGGTCGAAGCGGGCAAGGGTGACTGTATCGAGTGCCATCAATGTGTGGCCGTCTGCCCCACCGGGATCGACATCCGTGCCGGTCAGCAGGAAGGTTGTATTACCTGTGCATTATGCCTTGATGCCTGCGACATGGTAATGGACAAGATTGGTAGACCGCGTGGTCTCATTCGCTACGCCTCACTGGACGAACTTGAGGGTAGGCCGACCGTAAAGCTGTTCAAGCGTCCCCGCGTACTGGTATACCTCGCCATACTCGTACTCGCTCTGTCCGGTATCATGTATGGTTTGACCCACCTCGGTTCCCTTGAGCTCAAGGTCATCCATGAGCGCTCGCCGCTATTTGTCCAGCTTAGTGACGGCTCGATCCAGAACAAGTACGAGCTCAAAATCCTTAACAAACTCGACAAGGTGGTATCGATTGAGGTTACGGCCGAGGGTCCTGAGGGTTTACGCTTGATCGGCGCTGATACGCCACTGAACATCAATTCAGGTAAACTGCTGTCGCATACGATTTTCATCCGCGTACCCCGGAATAGTTTGGAGCAATCCCGCACCCCGGTCAGCATTCAGGTACGCAATACGGAAAACCCGGAAGATTCCGTCACATACGAAAGCGCTTTCTTCAGCCCCCGCTAGTAAAGGGGTGATGAGGGCAGGACGATACGCCTAACAATTGTCATCTGAGGTGAACCAGTGAACAGCTTGATGAATATCTCGCAAGACAGCAAAAGCGCCATGCGTAATCCGTGGGTATTGGGATGGCTCGGTCTGCTTGTCACTGTTGTGGCAATCAATATCGCCTTCATCGTTACCGCCTTCAATACGGCCCCAGGGTTGGTTGATGAAAATTACTACGAAAAAGGCCGTGACCACGAAAAGCACTTTCAGCAAAAACTCGAGGCTCGAAACCGCCTTGGCTGGGATATCAGGCTTCAAGTGCCTGAAACCATCACCCTTGGGAAACCCGCCAATTACTCGATCAATGTCGTCGACCAAGCGGGCCACCCAGTACGTGATGCGAAGGTATCGCTTCATGCCTACCGTCCATCCGACGCCGCTGCCGACATGCAGGGACCCATGGAAAATTTCGCTCCCGGTGTTTACCAGGCCCGAATCGCGCTCCCCTTGAAAGGTTTTTGGGATTTAAAGGTAAAGGTCAGCCGTGGTGAAGACGAACTTGAGCTGGAACAACGTATCACTGTGATGGCTCCATAAGCCAATTGCCTCATGAACAGTCTCGCCAAACCCTCGGCAGAAGGGTGCTTTCACTGTGGGCTGCCGCTCCCGCCTGAACAATCGTTCCATGAGGAGATTCATGGTGAGCAGAGACAGTTTTGCTGCGTCGGTTGTCAATCCGTATGCACCGCCATTTACGATGCCGGACTGGAAGGCTTTTATCAGCGGACACCTGACGGCACCCTCCTTGCCCCCCCTCCTGAACCGCCCCGAGACCTCGCCCTCTACGACCTCGATGAAGTTCAGGAGGAATTTGTTCATGAGCTTGGAGATGAGCGTGAAATCCATCTGCTTGTCGAAGGTATTCACTGCGCCGCCTGCGTCTGGTTGATTGAACGCACCCTTGGTGCGCTTAAGGGGATGATTAGCGCCCAGGTCAATCTGTCTGGAAAACGCCTCTTATTACGCTGGGACAACAAGCACCTCAAACTTTCCGGCATTATCAAACGACTATCCGATATCGGCTACACTGCCGTTCCGTTTGATCCGGAGTCCGCTGAAGGGACCATCAAAAAACAGAACCGCTCGCTACTGTTCCGCATGGCCTTTGCAGGCTTTGCGATGATGAATCTGATGTGGGTTTCCATCGCCTTGTACTCGGGTGCCGATACAGCCGATGATGGAAAGTTTCTCGGCCTGTTTCAGTGGATTGGTTTCGCCCTCGCCACCCCCACACTCTTCTATTCCGGTTTGCCGTTTTTCCGCGGTGCCTGGGCGGGGCTTCGTCACGGGCATCCGACGATGGACCTGCCAATTGCTCTCGGTGCAAGCGCCACCTACCTCTATTCGACCTATATAACCATTAGCGACGCATCTGTGGGCGAGGTCTATTTCGATACTGTCGTCAATTTCATCTTCGTGATCCTCATTGGTCGTTACCTTGAAGCAATGTTCAAGCGCCAGGCTGTCGCTTCCACACAGCGTCTGCTCGATCTGCAACCACGTGTCGCCACCGTGTTGCATGACGGAGAGGAGCGAATAATTCCGATAAGGACAGTTAAAGCCGGCGACCAGGTACTGGTCAAGGCAGGATATAAGATCCCGGTGGATGGCGTGGTCCTGGAGGGGCGAAGCGCTGTGGACGAGTCGATGCTCACCGGAGAGTCCGAACCTGTGTTCAAGCGCACTGGCGATGCCGTTTCAGCGGGTACTGTCAACGTCAACAGCGCACTGACAATACAGGTGGAGGGCACGCTTCGTGATACCGCTCTAGGCCGCATCATCCGTCTTGTGGAGGACGCGCAGAGTTCAAAGGCGCCGATCCAGTGCACGGCCGACCGCATCGTTCCCTGGTTTGTCATCACCACATTACTGTTGGCTTCCCTGTCCTTTGTCTACTGGTTCTCAACGGATTTCGAAATAGCATTACTGGCCGCCACCTCGGTATTGATCATCACCTGTCCTTGCGCGTTCGGACTGGCAACGCCTATGTCTATCGCTGTCGCCTCCGGGCTCGGCGCCCGTAACGGCATTCTGGTCAAAAACGGCACCGTGCTCGAAACCCTCTCTCATGTCACCCATTTTGTCTTCGACAAAACAGGAACACTCACCGAGGGGCGCATGCGTGTCAGGGAAATCATCACCGGAGAGGGAATCGAGCCGAACAAGCTCCTGGAGCTTACCGCCATCGTCGAGCGTTACTCAGAGCACAGCATTGCACGGGCTATCATTCAAGAGGCGGAGGTACGTCAGCTCCATCATCAAGGACACAGCCCGGAAGCGTTCCATGGAGAAGCGGGTCACGGCGTCATGGCAAGAGTCGGCGAGCAAAGTATCGTCATCGGCACATCAAAGTGGTTGCAGCAGCACGGCATCACCATCCCAGAGACTTTCGACGCCACGATCAGCAGACTCGAAGAGCAGGCTTTCACTTGTGTCCATACCGGCATTGAAAACCAATACGCCGGCCTCATTGCCATCGCCGATGAACTTCGTCCGGATGCAAAGAAACTGATCAATGAACTGCGCGCTGCCGGCATGGGCATGACGCTGTTAAGCGGCGATCGTCGCCGTGTCGCCGAAGCGGTTGCCAGAGAACTCGGCGGGATGACGGTGATCGCTGAGGTACTACCACAGGACAAGGATCGGATCGTCGGCGAACTGCAACAACAAGGCGAGTCGGTAGCCATGGTCGGTGATGGCATCAACGATGCACCTGCACTTATCCGTGCTGATGTGGGTATCGCTATCGGCTCCGGCACTGATGTCTCGGTAGAGAGCGCCGATATCGTACTAATAAGCGACGAACTCGACAAAGTTCGACTTGCTAGCGCGTTGTCACGTCGAACCTTGCGTACAATCCGTCAGAATATCAGCCTATCACTCACCTATAACATTATTATGGTGCCTCTGGCGATGCTGGCCTACATTACCCCACTGTTTGCCGCGATCGCCATGCCGATCAGCTCCCTGCTGGTCATTGGCAATGCCGCACGTATTCGTACGCTCTTCAAAAAATGAACCGATGATGGGCAGGAAGTACCCCTGCACCCGGACACCTGTAAACGGTTATCGTGTATATACATTAATGAACAAAACTCGTTAGACTCTGTCTCATCCAGTAATCTTAAACGAAACAACGGAAAACCTATGGAAGTCATCTACTCCCTTATCCCCGGAATGATAATTCTCGGACTGATATTTATCGGTGTCCTGATTTGGGCGGTAAAGAAGGGACAATATGACGATCTCGAGGGGGACGGTCAACGACTCCTGATGGACGATGACGACCCAAATCTTCCCGATAATGAACAGGGCCATAAGGTACAGGTTGGGAAGAATTTTCCCGATTTCGACGACGATTGACTATCGGGAAGGAGCGTGAGAGGTGACGCGTTGTCACCAATCACTTTGAACTTCAAATTTGACTCATGCTGTCCCTAACACTTATTACCTGTCACCCGCCCCATGCTCTATAGACTCCAACGGACGAAGTAAGCTTTCGAAACGGTTGGGTGGGACATACTGCAATACTTCCTTACCCTCGGGGTCGAGCGCAATATCCAGTCCCTTGTCAGGATAGAGCCAGTGCTCTATCTCCCCCTCCTTCTCGAGTACCCGCTGTGCCGGCACGCCAAAACGGTTTTCTATCATCGTTGCTTCAAGATTAATACGCGGGATATAGGTGATGGCGACGACCGGCGTAGTGCGCAACGTCGACATATCGTCATCGGCCAGTGTCACCTTGCGTGTTCCACTGCCCATGGTAGCGATACGTACACCACGGGCGAACATCGCATCAAGCTGTTCCTGGCTCAGGTCCATCACCAGGACCATGCGAGCACGCAATCCACTTAAATCCACGTTATCGAAATAAGCCTCAACCACGCGCCGGCCTTCCCCTCTGTCAAACAAGCTAACCTCAGCCGGTTCGCGAAGAAGCCGTTCAACCTCGCCAAGCGTGGTGCCAGCCAACTCGATCCCGAAGACGCGGGTGCCACCGTCGTTAAGTTGCTCTATCTGCCACGGCAAATTATCCGGTTTATCAACAGATCGGCCGGGGAGGAGAAATGCCACCGCCAGGGCAACAAGCGTAAAGGCCAGTACTGCAAGAAAAATATGTCGCTCCATCAGCTCACCCAGAATTCGATTTATGTGCCGCGACGATGAACCATCGCCACTCTCGCATACCATCCATGGACAAAAAAGCCGGCGATGTCGCCGGCCCCCTTGGCCCCTAAGAGAGGCTCTGCACCATTAGACGGCTGCCGCGTGGGCAGCCTCATTCGGATATTTCTTTACCAGCCACTCCGGCACCACACCGGTCCGTGCTTTATGCAGGGCATCAGATTCCATCACAATCAGCACCAGCACAAACAATAGTGTCGGCAGGCTGGCAACCCCGCCCAGAGCAAAATGCCCCGGTTTGAGTTGAGAGGCATCGCCACCGACGGAGAGCAATATCCCACCAACAACCACCGCCAGCAGCAGTAACATACCAAGGAACATCTTGCTGCGATGCGCACAAAGCTGCCAGTGACAGGCGACATACCATGGATCAGCCTTAAGGGCATGCCTCGCACGGAACATCAAATAGGTCATCACAATAAGGGAAATTCCCGGTGTCACCAACATTACTAAGGGATAGCTCTTGGCCATGCCAAGTAGGCCGACAAAGATGAGAATATGGTTGGTGATCAGATTGATCAGAAAAATTTCATGAGGAAACTTGGCCTTTTGAGCCAATGTTTCAGTCACTTCGTAATGCATCCCGTGTCACCCTGTTGGCTTACCTAATTGGTGCAAAAGTATACCATGACCGGAACGAAATCCGACTTGCTGCAATGATTCCGGGGAATGAAGTGGCCCCCCAAACAGAGCCGTCCCATAAATCGAATCCTATCCCACGCTTTTAGCGACTACGCTACTCGCCATCTGTACAGGTTGCAGCCTGTCCGAGAATAACAGCGGCGACGCTTTCTTAAGCTCAAACACTGCCGCTGCCGTTGTCTATACCATGGGAAAGAGCCGGGAGAGTCCCCATTGGTGATGGGAGTAAACCGGGTATTTCCAATCACCTGTCAACAGCGCTAAAAAGCGGCGCTGCGGATAGAAGAGCTTGTCACAGCCCCCTGCCGCGAAGATACAGTCCGCTATCACGCCGTCCCGGTATATCGCAAAGCCG
>JBFEYJ010000071.1:0-13974 GCA_041562215.1 Thiohalomonadaceae bacterium
AGCAGATGCTCGCCGCCTTTATCCGCCACCGCCGTGAGGTGGTGACCCGCCGCACCATATTCGAACTGCGTAAGGCGCGCGAACGGGCGCATGTGCTGGAAGGTCTGGCGGTGGCGCTGGCCAATATCGATCCTATTATCGCGCTGATCAAGGCCGCGCCTAACCCAGCCGAAGCCAAGGCCGGGCTGCTGGGTCGAAGCTGGGCGCCGGGCGTGGTCACTGAGATGCTGGCCCGCGCCGGTGCCGAGGCTTCCCGGCCCGATGGGCTGGGCAAGGAGTTCGGCCTTACCGAAGGCCAGTATCGTCTCTCCGAAGCACAGGCCCAGGCTATCCTTGAGTTGCGCCTGCACCGCCTGACCGGGCTGGAGCAGGATAAAATCATTAATGAATATCGTGAGCTGCTGGAGGCCATCGCTGACCTCCTGGATATTCTGGGCAGTCACGAAAGACTGATGCAGGTGATCCGCGACGAACTGCTGGCGATTCGTGAGCAATACGGGGATGAGCGTCGCACTGAGATCCTCTCCACCAAGCTGGATCTGACCCTGGAAGATCTTATCAGCGAGGAGGACGTGGTGGTGACCCTGTCTCATGAGGGTTATGCCAAGGCGCAACCCCTCTCCGATTACCGGGCGCAAAAACGCGGCGGGCGTGGTAAGTCGGCCACCGCCACTAAAGACGAAGATTTCATCGACAAGATGTTCGTGGCCAATACCCACGATACCATCCTCTGTTTCTCCAGCCGTGGTCGGGTTTACTGGCTCAAAGTCTATGAATTGCCGCAGGCCGGACGCGCCGCCCGCGGCAAGCCAATTGTCAACCTGCTGCCCCTGGAAGAGGATGAACGCATCAATGCCATCCTGCCGGTACGCGAGTTCGAGGAGGACAAATACGTCTTTATGGCTACCGCCAGCGGCACGGTAAAGAAGACTTCGCTGGTCGATTTCTCTCGTCCGCGTTCCAGCGGGATCATCGCACTGGATCTGATCGAGGGGGACCAGTTGGTCGGCGTGGCGGTGACCGATGGCCAACGTGACATCCTGCTCTTCTCCAGTGCCGGTAAGGTGATCCGCTTTAAGGAAGATAATGTCCGCGCCATGGGCCGTGTTTCCCGTGGTGTGCGCGGCATCCGTCTCGGCGAGGGGCAAAAGGTGATCTCCCTCATCGTTGCTGAAGAAGGGTACGTATTGACCGCGACCGAAAATGGCTACGGCAAGCGCACTCCCATCGATGGCTATCCTGTTTATGGCCGTGGCGGTCAGGGCGTGATCGCTATCCAGTCCAGCGAGCGCAACGGCGCGGTGGTCGGGGCCGTGTTGGTGACCGAGGAGGAGGAGATCATGCTCATCACCAACGGTGGTACTCTGGTGCGTACCAGGGTGGCCGAGGTCTCCTCCATGGGTCGTAATACCCAGGGTGTGCGCCTGATCAATCTGACCAAGGATGAGAAGCTCATCGGCCTCGAGCGGATTGCCGAGAGTGATGAGGAAGATGCGGTAGAAGGAGAGAGCGAAGGCGATGCCGGAGAGGTGTCCGAGTAACACCATCGCGCTTTAACACAAACAAGAAACCAAACAAACAGAGGTTAATCCATGGCACGTGTATTCAACTTCAGCGCAGGTCCGGCAATGCTGCCACAAATTGTTATCGAGCGCGCCCAGCAGGAAATGCTCGACTGGAACGGCAGCGGCATGTCGGTAATGGAGATGAGCCACCGCGGCAAGGAGTATATGTCCATCGCCGAGAAGGCCGAAGCCGACCTGCGCGAAGTGATGCAGATCCCGGCCAACTATAAAGTGCTGTTTCTCCAGGGTGGGGCCTCCAGCCAGTTTGCCATGGTGCCGATGAATCTGTTGCGTGGTCAGGGCAAAGTCGACTATCTGTTGACCGGTGATTGGTCGAAAAAAGCCATCGCCGAGGCCAAACGTTATAGTGAGGTCAGTCTTGCCGCTGACACCTCCGAGGGGAATTTCACCACCGTACCGTCGCAGGCGGATCTCAATCTTTCATCTGACGCCGCTTATGTGCACTACTGCCCTAATGAAACCATCCGCGGTGTGGAGTTTCCCTATGTGCCGGAGACGGGTGATATTCCTCTGGTGGCGGATATGTCCTCTACCATCCTCTCTCGCCCGATCGAGGTATCCAAATACGGTGTGATCTATGCCGGTGCACAGAAGAACATAGGACCGGCCGGTGTGACAGTGGTGATCGTGCGCGAGGATCTGATCGGTGAAACCATCGCCGGTACCCCGACCATGTTCGATTACAAGATCCACGCCGACAACGGCTCCATGTACAACACCCCGGCGACCTATAGCTGGTACCTGGCGGGGCTGGTTTTTGACTGGCTGAAGAACGATATCGGTGGTCTGGACAAGATGGCCGAGATCAACAAGCGCAAGGCTGACAAGCTCTATGCCGCGATCGACAGCTCCGATTTCTACGCCAACCCTGTGGCGGTGGAGTGCCGTTCCTGGATGAACGTGCCCTTTACGCTGGCCAATCCCGAACTCGATAGCGCTTTCCTGTCCGGGGCAAAAGAGGCAGGGCTCGTCACCCTCAAGGGCCATCGCTCCGTCGGGGGCATGCGCGCCTCCATCTACAACGCCATGCCGGAAGAGGGTGTCGACACCCTGGTTGCTTTCATGGCTGATTTCGAGAAACGCAACGGCTAGAGAAGAAAAATTTACCGCAACGGACACAAATAAACGTATAAGGAAGAGGCTGATTATTTTGCGTCCTAAGCGGTAAAACAACAAACAGGGGAGTGATGGGATGTACAAAATTCTGACGTTGAACAATATCTCGGCCGCGGGGATTGATCGGCTTCCGCGTGACACTTACGAGGTTGCCTCTGAGTTCCAGCACCCTGATGCGATTCTGCTGCGCTCGTTCAAGATGCACGGCATGGCGATCCCTCCATCACTGAAAGCGGTCGGTCGTGCCGGCGCCGGTGTGAATAACATCCCGGTTGAGGAGATGAGCAAGCGAGGCGTCGTGGTGTTTAATGCCCCAGGCGCGAATGCCAATGCGGTAAAGGAGTTAGTGATCGCCGGTATGTTGATGGCCTGTCGCAACATCGCTCAGGCATGGGATTTTGCCCGCTCCCTGGAAGGTCCTGATGAGGAGATCCACAAACTGACCGAGGCGGGGAAAAAGAATTATGCAGGTTTCGAATTGCCGGGGCGCACGCTCGGAGTGGTCGGTCTCGGCGCCATCGGTGTTCGCATTGCCAATGCTGCCATCGCCCTTGGCATGAAAGTCATCGGTTTCGATCCGGGCATTACCGTCAAGGGGGCCTGGCAACTGGATGCGGCGGTGCAGCAGGCAGGTAGTGTCGATGAGTTGCTGAGCAAGTCTGATTTCGTCACTTTCCATGTGCCTTTGATTGATGCTACCCGTAGCCTCATCAATGCTGAACGGTTGAAGATGATGAAGGACAATGTGGTGATCCTGAACTTTGCCCGTGACGGCATTGTGGATGATCAGGCGGTGGTCAACGCGATTGAGGCCGGCAAGGTTTACAGCTATGTTTGCGACTTCCCCTCCAACCTGCTGAAGAACCATCCGCGAGTCATCACCCTGCCGCACCTCGGCGCCTCGACCCGAGAGGCGGAGGAGAACTGTGCCGTGATGGTTGCCGAGCAGGTGAAGGATTATCTGGAGAACGGCAATGTGATCAACTCGGTGAATTTCCCTGAGGTCGTTATGCCACGCTCAATAGACGCCTTCCGCATGGCGGTGGTCAACTCCAATGTACCGAATATGCTGGGTCAAATCTCCTCGGAACTGGCCAAGGCAGGACTTAACATTATCGATATGCTGAACAAGTCCCGTGGCGAGCTGGCCTATACCTTGGTCGATGTTGACAAAGAGATACCGCAGGTGATTATCGACGGCGTTGCTGCCATTGATGGTGTGCTGGCGGTCAGGGCTATCGGTTGAAACGACAAAAGCGATGAGTAGCGAAGAGAAACTGTTGGGGATCCGCGAGCGTATTGATGCGCTGGATGAAGAGCTGCAGAACCTGATCAATGAGCGTGCCTCCCTTGCGCAAGAGGTGGCCAAGGTCAAGTTGGCCGCCGGAGAAAATGCCGTATTTTATCGCCCCGAGCGTGAGGCCCAAGTGTTGCGCCGGGTCAAGGAGCGTAATCAAGGGCCATTGCCGGCCGAAGAAATGGCGCGCCTGTTTCGTGAGGTGATGTCCGCCTGCCTGGCGCTGGAGCGTCCGATGACCGTGGCTTTTCTCGGCCCTGAAGGGACCTTTTCCCATGAGGCGGTGCTCAAGCATTTCGGGCATTCTGTCAATCCACAGCCGCTTACCGCTTTCGACGAGGTGTTTCGCGAGGTTGAATCGGGTAGTGCAGACTATGGCATGGTCCCGGTGGAGAACTCCACGGAAGGGGCGGTGAATTACACCCTCGATCTGTTGCTCAAGACCCCGCTCAAAATCTGTGGCGAGGTGGAGTTGCGGATCCACGACCACTTGATGAGCCGGGCCTCCGATCTCAGGGCGATCAGCCGTGTCTATTCTCACGCACAGACGCTGGCCCAGTGTCGTGAGTGGCTTGATGCCCACCTGCCAAAGGTTGAGCGTATCAGTGTCAGTAGCAATGCCGAGGCGGCGCGTTTGGCGATGGAGCAGGAGGACGTCGCCGCGATTGCCGGTATTTCAGCGGCGGAACGCTTTGGCATACCGGTGTTGGTAAAAAATATCGAGGACGAGCCAAACAATACCACGCGCTTTCTCATCCTCGGCAACAAGGAGGTCCCGCCTAGCGGTGAGGACAAGACTGCACTGCTGGTATCGACCCGCAACAAGCCGGGAGCTTTATTCAAGCTCCTTGAACCGCTGGCACGCAACGGCATCTCCATGACTCGCATCGAATCACGTCCCTCACGTCAAGGGATGTGGGACTATGTCTTCTTTGTCGAAATTCTGGGTCATCGTGACGACGCCCAGGTTGCCCAGGCGCTGGCTGAACTTGAGCAAGAGGCGGCGCTGTTCAAAATTCTTGGTTCTTTTCCCAAGGCCGTTCTCTGAATCCATTACGATCATGACTGATTTTACGAAATACGCAAAACCCGGCGTGCTAGGCCTGCGCCCCTATCAGCCGGGTAAACCCATTGATGAACTGGAGCGCGAATACGGCGTGACCGGTATCATCAAACTTGCCTCAAATGAGAACCCGCTGGGACCTTCACCCAAGGCGTTGGAGGCGATGCGCGACGCACTGCAGGAAGTGTGGCTCTACCCAGACGGCAACGGCTTTGACCTGAAACAGAAGCTGGCGGCCCGGCATGGTGTCGAGATGGACCAGATCACCTTGGGCAATGGTTCCAGCGATGTGCTGGAGTTTGCGGTGAGGGTGTTTGTCGGCCCCGGTGATGAGGTGCTTTTCTCTGAACACTCATTCGCTCTCTATCCGATCCTGACTCAGGCGGTTGGCGGGACTCCCGTTGTCGCTCCGGCGAAAAACTGGGGCAATGATCTGGAAGCGCTCAAGGGGCATATCAGCGAGCGCACCCGTGTGATTTTCATCGCCAACCCCAATAACCCGACCGGTACCTGGCTTGGGGGGAATGAATTGGAAGCTTTTGTCCAGGCGGTTCCGCCTGAGGTGATGATTGTGGTGGACGAGGCCTACTTCGATTACGCCATCGATCCGGCCACCGGAGCGGTCGATTATCCCAACACCCTTGGCTGGGCGGCACGCTATCCCAACCTGATGGTGGCTAGAACCTTCTCCAAGTCTTACGGTTTGGCCGGATTAAGGGTAGGCTATGCGGTTTCCCATCCGCAGGTAGCGGATTTGATGAATCGGGTACGTCCGCCATTTAACGTCAACGGCGTTGCCCTGGCGGCGGCTGTTGCGGCGCTGGATGACGAGGATCACTTGCAGCGTTCGGTGAAAATGAACGCCGAGGGGCTGAAACAACTGGTTGAAGGTTTTAAAACCATGGGGCTCGACTATATCCCCTCGGTTGGTAATTTTATCAGTGTAAATGTGGGCAGGACGGCAATCCCCCTGTATGAGGCGCTGTTACACGAGGCGGTAATCGTGCGTCCGGTTGCCAACTACGGTATGCCTGACCACTTGCGGGTGACCGTGGGTACCCCGGAAGAGAATGCGCGTTTTCTCTCTGCCCTGAAGAAGGTCCTCACTGTCTGACCAAATCAGTGGTAACGACTTGCAGCAGCTTTGGAGTCGGGTAATTCCAGCGAATATTCATCCATGGAGTGAGTTCCAGCGTTGATTTCCTGTTTCCACACAATTGAGGGACACGGGAGTTCGAATAGTGCACTTAGCGCTGTTGCTTTGGCGACAGTGATTGAATCGAAGATGTTATAGAGAGTCAGACATGATCATCATCATGAGTTCCGATGTCACCGATATGCAGATCGACGGTGTCGTTAAAAAGCTTAAGGATTTCGGGCTGGACAGCAATGTCTCCCGCGGGGTTGAACGCACCGTGATTGGTGCCATTGGTGACGAGACCAGGGCTGACAAGGAACTGCTGCAGGCACTGCCCGGCGTCGAGGATGTCATTCGCGTAATGAAGCCCTACAAGATCGTTGCCCGCTCCTATCACAAGGAGGATACGGTGATCGATATCAATGGGGTGAAGCTCGGTGGCAACAAGGTGCAGATCATCGCCGGTCCCTGCTCGGTCGAGACCCAGGAGCAAATGGATGAAGCGGCCAAATATGTCGCCGAGGCAGGCTGTCAGCTGATGCGTGGAGGTGCTTTCAAGCCACGCACGTCCCCTTACACCTTCCAGGGTAAGGGGGTCGAGGGGCTGGAGATTTTCCGCAACGCGGCGAAGAAGCACAATCTGCCGATCGTTACTGAGCTGATGGATGTCCGCATGCTCGATACCTTCCTTGAGCACGACGTGGATGTGATTCAGATCGGTACACGAAATATGCAGAATTTCGATCTGCTCAAGGAGGTCGGTCGCACCCACAAGCCGGTGATCCTCAAGCGCGGCATGTCGGCCACTATCTCTGAGTGGCTAATGTCCGCCGAGTATATTGCCGCCGGCGGTAACCACAACATTATCTTCTGTGAACGTGGTGTGCGCAGCTTTGAAACCTATTACCGCAATATGCTTGATGTCACCGCCATTCCGGTGTTGAAGAAGGAGACTCATCTGCCGGTCATCGTGGATCCGAGTCATGCCGGCGGCAAAGCCTGGATGGTCCCTGCACTTGCTCGCGCCGCCGTGGCGGCGGGGGCTGACGGCCTTCTGGTGGAGATGCATCCCAAGCCGTGTGAGGCGTGGTGTGATGCCGATCAGGCGATCGACCCGCAGGAACTCAAGGATCTGATGGGGCAGTTAAAGATGATTGCCCAGGCTATCGGCCGAGACGTCTGAACCGATGATCAAACGTTTGACCATTATTGGTGTCGGACTGATCGGCGGCTCATTGGCACGGGCGCTGAAGGCCGCCTCAGAGTGTGTCGAGGTGGTCGGTTACGGGCGCAATGCAGATGCATTGCAGAAGGCGCTGAAGCTGGGTGTTATCGACCGCGCAGAGACAGATATCGCTGTCGCCGTGAGGGGGGCTGACGTGATTGTGCTCGGTGTGCCCGTCGGGGCAATGGAAACGGTGCTTGGAGAACTCCAGCCGTATCTCGAACCGCAGACTATCCTCACCGATGTAGGTAGTACAAAGGGCTCGGTGGTCGAGGCCGCCACTAAGGTATTCGGCAAGCTGCCGCCACGCTTCGTGCCCGGCCATCCCATTGCCGGGACTGAAATGAGTGGAGTAGAGGCCTCCTTTGCCGAGCTGTTTCAGAAGCGCCGCGTGATCCTCACCCCCGATGCGGGTACTGATAATGAGGCTCTAGAGACGGTGCGCGGCATGTGGCAACAGGCCGGCGCCGAGGTGATCGACATGTCGGTCGAGCACCACGATGAGGTATTGGCTGCCACCAGCCATCTGCCTCACATGCTGGCTTTTACTTTGGTCGATACCCTGGCGGGCCTGGAAGATCACGATGACATTTTTCGGTTTGCCGCCGGTGGATTTCGGGACTTTACCCGCATCGCCTCCAGCAATCCGCAGATGTGGCACGACATCTGTCTCAACAATCGTGATGCCCTGCTGAAGATTGTGCAACGTTTTACCTCTGAACTAACTACCCTGGCCACGGCTATCGAGAAGAGTGACAGTGAGGCAATCCTTGCCACCTTCCAGCGTGCCAAGAGCGCGCGTGATGCCTATTGCGAAAAGAACTGTTAAGTGAATAAGCCATGAGCTCTGACAAGATCATTACGTTTAGCATTCAACCTGGCGGCAGATTGCGCGGTACACTGCGTGTGCCCGGCGATAAGTCCATCTCCCACCGTTCCATTATGCTCGGCTCGCTGGCTGAAGGTGTCACCGAGGTAAGCGGCTTTCTCGAAGGAGACGACAGTCTGGCCACTTTGCAGGCATTCCGTGACATGGGTGTGCAAATAGAGGGGCCTGAGCAGGGGAGGGTGACGATCCGGGGTGTTGGCCTGTATGGGCTCAAAGCACCAGTGAAACCACTGGATCTGGGTAACTCAGGTACCTCCATGCGCCTACTGGCCGGTTTGATGGCGGGCCAGGCCTTTGATGTGGAGATGCATGGTGATGCCTCGCTCTCCAAACGACCGATGAAGCGGGTAACCGAGCCATTGGCCGCAATGGGGGCGAAGGTTGAGACAACCGGGGCTGGTACACCGCCGCTGAAGATAACCGGCGGCCAGCAACTGCACGGTATCGACTACCACATGCCTGTGGCCTCGGCGCAGGTGAAATCCTGCCTGCTACTGGCCGGGCTCTATGCCGATTCGCCAACCTGCGTTACCGAACCGGCGCCGACTCGTGACCATACCGAGCGCATGCTGGCAGGTTTCGGCTATCCGGTAAAGGTCGATGGGGCGACCGCCTGTGTCGAGCCGGGAGGCAAGCTTGGTGCGACGACTATCGATGTGCCCGCGGATATCTCATCGGCCACTTTTTTTATGGTCGGTGCGGCTATCGCCGAGGATTCTGACGTCACCCTGGAGCATGTCGGGATCAACCCCACGCGTATCGGTGTGATCAATATTCTGCGCTTGATGGGCGCCGACCTGAGTGTAATCAACGAGCGTGAGGTTGGCGGTGAGCCGGTGGCCGATATCCGTGTCCGTTCCAGCAAGCTCAAGGGGATCCTGATTCCCGAGGAGCAGGTTCCACTGGCCATCGATGAGTTCCCGGCCCTGTTCGTTGCCGCCGCCTGTGCCGAGGGCGAGACTGTGCTCACCGGCGCCGAGGAGTTGCGGGTAAAGGAGTCTGATCGTATTCAGGTCATGGCCGATGGCCTGGTGGCTCTCGGCGCTGATGCCCGCGCGACTCCCGACGGTATCGTGATCCAGGGGGGGGCGATTGGCGGTGGTACTGTCGAAAGCCATGGTGACCATCGGATCGCTATGTCATTTGCTATGGCAGGACTACGTGCCTCAGGTGCGATCACCATTCTGGATTGCGCTAACGTCAACACCTCCTTCCCCGGTTTCGTGCAGCTGGCTGCCGACGCCGGTCTGAATATCTCCTCCGCCGAGGTCTGATTATGAGTAACTATTCTGTTCCCGTGATCACCATTGACGGCCCCAGTGGCGTGGGCAAGGGCACAATCAGCCACTTGCTTGCGCGCAGGCTTGGCTGGCACTTCCTTGATAGCGGCGCGCTATATCGTCTCTCGGCACTAGCGGCCCAGCGCCATCGGATAGCGCTGGATGACGAGGCTGGGGTGGCTTCGGTGGCCGCTACACTGGATGTCGAATTTCTGGCTCAAGAGACGGACGGTATCAAGGTTATCTTGGAAAAACAGGATGTTAGTAACGAGATCCGCACCGAAGAGGCAGGGAATAACGCCTCGAAAGTGGCGGCGTTGCCGGCGGTGCGTGAGGCCTTGTTGCAACGCCAGCGCGATTTTGCCCGATTACCCGGGCTGATCGCCGATGGCCGCGACATGGGCACGACGGTCTTCCCTAAGGCCAATGTGAAGTTCTTTTTGACGGCATCAGCACAGGAGCGGGCTGAAAGACGTTATAAGCAGTTGAAAGAAAAGGGGTTCAATGCTAATCTGGTCAATCTGATCGAGGAGATCGAACAGCGTGATGAGCGAGATCGTACACGCAGTGCCTCCCCGCTCAGGCCGGCCGATGATGCCGTTACCATCGATACCTCGACAAAAGGTGTCGAAGAGGTGTTTGCCGAGGTGCTTGCGCACTGCGGTGAGTTCATCGGCTGAACCATGGGGTATATGCCGCTGACGGCACATACAAATTGCAGGAACAACAACCCGCCTTACTGCAGTTCAGGGTAATGCGGCTTTTTCTATTTTAGGTTACCAAGCGATGAGCGAAAGCTTTGCAGAACTATTTGAAGAGAGCCTGAGCGCCACCCAAATGCGTCCCGGCTCCATTGTCACCGGAATCGTTGTATCTGTCGGCTCCGACATGGTCGTTGTTAATGCCGGACTCAAGTCCGAAGGCATGATCCCCGTCGAGCAGTTCCGTAACGAGAGCGGCGAGATTGAGGTTGCTGTCGGTGATGAAGTCGATGTTGCCCTGGAAGCCGTTGAAGACGGTTTCGGCGCTACCCGCCTCTCCCGCGAGAAGGCCAAGCGTGCCGAGTCCTGGACCCGCCTGGAAAAGGCGCACGATGCAGACGAAACCGTTACCGGTCGGATCATCGACAAGGTCAAGGGTGGATTTACTGTCGAACTGCAGGATATCCGTGCCTTCCTGCCTGGCTCCCTGGTCGATGTACGCCCTGTTCGCGACACCGCTTACCTGGAAGGTAAGGACCTTGAATTCAAGGTGATCAAGCTCGATCGCAAACGTAACAATGTTGTTGTTTCCCGTCGCGCGGTTGTTGAAACCGAGTCCAGTGAAGAGCGCGAAGCGTTGTTGGCCAATCTGCAGGATGGCCAGGTCGTCAAGGGTATTGTCAAGAACCTGACCGATTACGGCGCCTTCGTTGACCTCGGCGGTATCGACGGGCTGCTGCATATCACGGATATGGCCTGGAAGCGCGTCAAGCATCCTAATGAAATCGTCAATGTCGGCGATGAGATCGATGTCAAGGTGCTTAAGTTCGATCGTGAGCGTAACCGCGTCTCCCTCGGCCTCAAGCAACTGGGCGAGGATCCGTGGGAAGATATCACCCGTCGTTATCCTGAAGGCACCCGTCTGTTCGGTAAGGTGACCAATCTCACCGATTATGGCTGCTTTGTGGAAATCGAAGAGGGCGTAGAGGGCTTGGTTCACGTCTCCGAAATGGACTGGACCAACAAGAATATCCACCCCTCCAAGGTTGTCCAGCTGGGTGATGAAGTTGAAGTTATGGTGCTGGATATCGATGCCGAGCGTCGTCGTATCTCACTGGGAATGAAGCAGTGCCAGGCCAATCCTTGGGAAGAGTTTGCAGCAACTCATAACAAGGGTGACAAGGTCTCCGGCAATATTAAGTCGATTACCGACTTCGGTATCTTCATCGGACTTGATGGCAGTATCGACGGCCTGGTTCACCTGTCCGATATCTCCTGGAACGAAGCAGGAGAAGAGGCTGTTCATACCTTCAAGAAGGGTGATGAAGTGGAGGCGGTCATTCTGGCCATCGATCCCGAGCGTGAGCGCATCTCCCTTGGCATCAAGCAGATGGAACAGGATCCGGTTTCCGACTTCGTCGGCGCACACCAGAAGGGCAGTATCGTTACCGGTACTGTGCGTGAAGTCGATGCGAAGGGTGCCGTTGTTGTTCTTTCCGATGGTGTGGAAGGCTACCTGCGTGCTTCCGAGCTTTCTCGTGATCGTGTGGAAGATGCCCGCAGCTTGCTGAAAGAGGGTGAAGAGGTCGAGGCCAAGTTTATTGGTGTTGATCGCAAAAACCGCACTATCAATCTCTCCATCAAGGCGAAGGATAGCGATGAAGAGCATGAAGCTGTTCAGGACTACAGGCGCTCTGCACCGGTGAACCCGACTCTGGGTGATCTGATTAAGGAGCAGATGGAAAATAAGGACGACTAATGTCGTATCAGGGCTCGCCGATGGCGAGCCCTGCCTACGCTTTCGGGAAGCGCCATGACAAAATCAGAATTAATCGAAATACTCTCGCGCAAACAAGCACAATTGGCATACAAAGATGTAGAACTTGCGGTCAAGACTATTCTTGAGACCATGGGAAACTCTCTGGCCACTGGTGAGAGGATTGAGATTCGTGGTTTTGGCAGTTTTTCCCTTCACTATCGCCCACCTCGCATGGGGCGTAACCCCAAGACCGGCGAAGCCGTTGCACTCGGTCCAAAATATGTCCCTCACTTCAAACCGGGCAAGGAGTTGCGTGAGCGGGTCAATGATGGTCTGATCCAGGGCAACGAGATTCAGCAAGAAACTGCCTGAGTACACAGGATGCATGGCTGAATGGTTTACATCGCCGTTCACTCATTTCCGGCTTTCTGTTTCTACCGTTGGCTGCTTCACTGATTCCCAGTAATATCACAGAGCTGATAGAGTGGAGTCACTATGAAACGTCTGGTCATAATACTTTTTCTTCTTCTGATCGCCCTGATAGGTGCAAGTATTGCCTCTCTCAATGCCGGCGAAGTCACTTTCGATTATTATTTCTCAAGCATTACACTGCCCTTGGCGGTGCTGATTTTTATTGTGATTTGTATCGGAGCCTTGGCTGGTGTGCTATTGAGTTTTGGCTTTGTTTTGACGATACGCCATGATCGCTCACGACTTCGCAAACGCCTGAAATTGTGTGAACAGGAGATAAAGAATCTGCGTGAGCTTCCTATAAAAGGACCATATTGATATGGTTGTGGAGCTGTTGTTTTTGCTCCTGCCTGTTGCTGTGTTTAGCGGCTGGTTAATCGGGCGAAAAAAATTTAGGACAAATCAAAGCTCTGTGGATTGTCCACCCCTGTCCCGTGAACTCTTTCAAGGGCTGAATTTTATTCTAAATGAACAACCCGATGAGGCGCTGGAAGTCTTCATTCGAATGTCGCAGTTGGATAATGAGACTGTCGATATTCAGTTTGCCCTTGCCAGTCTATTCCTGCAACGAGGTGAGGTCGATCGGGCAATCCGAATTCATCAGAATCTCATCGCCCGGCCCGTACTGTCGCGCCCCCATCGTAATCAGGCTTTGTATGAGCTTGCTTTGGATTATATGCGTGCCGGATTGCTGGACCGTGCCGAAAGTCTGTTTCAGGATCTGGCGAACGATTCAAATTATGGTTCACTCAGCAAGCGTCAACTCCTTGATATTTTTCAGCAGGAAAAGGAATGGCAAAAGGCCATTGATGTGGCCCGCAAACTCTCAAACGTGAACGGTGCTCGTGTCGCACCGATGATTGCTCACTATTATTGTGAACTCGCTGAACTGGCGTTAAAAAACGGTGATAGCGCAGAGGCGCAGAAGTTAATAAAACGTGCTATAAAAGAAGACAAAAACAGTGTCCGCGCCAGTATTTTGGATGCCGATATCGCGCTGCGAAATGAACAGATCGGAAATGCGATCCGAGCCTATAAAAAGATTGAGCAGCAGGATGCGGATTATCTCCCACTGATCATCGAGCCGTTGCAGAGAAGTTATGAACAGACTGGGAAGATGGTGGAATTTGTCCAGTATTTGCGTGGTCTTGTTGACAAGCGTGAGAGTATCTCTTTGGTGCTTGCCCTTGCACAACAGCTACACAAGCGTGGTGAGGAGCAGCAAGCCATTGACCTGCTTAAAAACTATTTGCAGCGACGCCCTTCATTGCGGGCACTGGAGTACCTGCTTGAACTACGCGTAAATCATGATGAGTCTGCGCAGAAGGGGGAGGTTGGCATTGTCAAAGATATTATGGGAAAACTGCTGTCTGCAAAGCCGGTTAATCGATGTAACAACTGTGGTTTTAGCTCAAAAAGCATGCATTGGCAGTGCCCCAGTTGCAAGCA
>JBFEYJ010000072.1:0-13849 GCA_041562215.1 Thiohalomonadaceae bacterium
CAAGTAGTGCCAGATAACGATCCTCGGGGCTGCTATACGCCTCGACTACACCGTGAATAAAATAGAACAGAGACAGAAAACTGGCCCAGGCAAAGGTGTATGGCCTTCCGTAAAGAATGCCGCGTAGTGGGAACAACAGTGGCACTGTCATGAAGAATAGGGCGACCGAAATGGGTAGCACTCGCGGAGGCGAGATCCAGCCCAGCCAGGCCATCAGCAGGATCAACAGGCCGAAATAACCACCAAGCGCAACCCAATAAGCAATACGGGTCCTGTTCATACCTTGCACTCTTTTAGCGCCCTTGCCGTTTCGGCCAGTCGTTTGCCGAGGGCAAGGCAGAGGTGGTGCTCCTCCTCGCTCAGGGGCAGATTGTTGTCCGGACCGTTAAAGTGACTAGCCCCGTATGGGGTACCGCCGGTTTTTGTGTGCAAGAGATCGGTTTCACTGTAGGGCAGGCCGGTGATGAGCATGCCGTGGTGAAGTAATGGCAGCATCATCGACAGGAGGGTGCTTTCCTGACCACCATGCAAACTTGAGCTGGAGGTGAATACGGCCGCAGGCTTGCCGATGAGGCTGCCGGAAAGCCATAGGGGACTAGTGCTGTCGAGGAAGTATTTCAGCGCAGAGGCCATATTACCGAAGCGGGTCGGGCTGCCGAGCGCAAGTCCTGAACACTCTTTGAGATCATCCAGTTCGACATAGGGAGCGCCTTCGGCAGGGATGCTCTCAGCGGTGGCTTCACTGACGGCGGAAACGTCAGGCACGGTACGCAGACGCGCCTGCATACCGGGCACCTCCTCTATGCCGCGGGCGATAATTTTGGCCATGGCCGCCGTTGCGCCGTGACGACTATAGTAAAGTACCAGGATATCAGCCATCAGAGGATATCCAACACTTTTTCAGGCGGTCGGCCGATGGCTGCCTTGCCGTTGGAGACAACGATGGGTCGTTCAATGAGTTTCGGGTGGGCAACCATGGCCTCGATCAGGGTGTCGCGGCTGAGCGATTCGTTATCCAGTCCAAGCTCCGTATACTCGTTCTCCCCGCTGCGCAGTAATTGGCGTGGTTCGATTTTGAGCAACTCCAGAAGTTGTTCAAGCTCCTGTTTGCTCGGTGGGTTTCGGAGGTATTCGATAACATCGGTATCGATGTTCCGTTCATGAAGAAGTTCCAGAGTCTGGCGTGACTTGCTGCAGTTTGGGTTATGGTAAATCTTGACAGACATAGGGGAAGGAATCCTTTGTGATAGGGTACTCTAATTCTACCTGCTCTCTCCTTGACAGCCTATAGGGCGGATGATAGCTTGCCCCAATACACATTGTCAGGCTGCGGAAGTGCATCTGGTCACCACATTACTTAAAAAAATCCGGCCAATACAAGCTATTGCAGGAGTGCTCTTGCTGCTCTCGGCCTGTGCCGTGATGCCGCCCGTACAAGAGATGAGCGATGCACGGCAGGCAATCAAGGCGGCGCACGAAGCCAAGGCCAATCAATATGCTCCCCAAAAGCTCCGCAGTGCAGAGGACTCGATGGAGCTGGCCACCAGGACACTGGAACAGGGTGAGTACGAGGCCGCCCGAATGGCGGCTACTGTTGCCAAGGCCTTGGCGATCAAGGCCAGAGATGCCGCCGTTGCCGCCGCGTCCAGATAGGTATGAAGATAGTGTCCTAAGGTAGTGAAATTCTTGAGAATTGTGTCACAATATTGACCTTGACAGTTTTTTGTGCCAAGTGATACCGTGGCTTGCAGAAACAAAAAATTTGATCTTCAATTAGGTTTAATCTTAAAAAATGAATAAGGCGGAGTCCTCCAATGAAACTGTTTAAAGCAATAAAATTCACGGCGCTTGCTGCATTTGTTCTCAGCATGGCGGTTGGTTGTGCCACCACCCCTCAGGAAGAAGTGCCTGAAGAGGACCCGGTAGCTATGGCTCAGGCAGCAATTGCCGATGCTAAGGCCGCCAATGAGGAAGCAAAGGCTGCCGGTGCGGAATGGCGTGATACCCAGGCTCTTATTGAAGAGGCTGAAGCAGCCCTCGAGGAAGGTGATACCGGTCGTGCGATTCAGCTGGCTAACGAAGCACGTCTGCAGGCAGAAAACGCCCTCAGGCAGAAGCGCGAAGAAGAAGCACGCATGAGCCAGATGCCTGAAGAAGTAGCTATGGACAGCTATACCGTTGTCCGTGGCGACAGCCTGTGGGGCATCTCCGGCAGGGGCGAAGTCTATGGCAACCCCTACCAGTGGCCGCTGATCTACAAGGCCAACCGTAGCAAAATCAAGGATGCTGACCTGATCTACCCCGGCCAGCAGTTGGATATCGACCGTAGTGCCAGCTCTGCCGATATCAATGCCGCCATTGAGCATGCACGCACTCGTGGAGCCTGGTCATTGGGCGTAGTTGAAGATTCTGACATGGCCTATCTGGCCCGCTGATATCTCGGAACATCACTGTATGCAAAGGGCTCCTTAGGGAGCCCTTTTCTTTTGTCCCGAATATCGTTATAAGTGTGGTTTCTCGGCGTTAGCCGGTAGTGCATTTCCCGCGGACGAATTTGGATGAAGAACGTCGAAAGAATCTTTGAGAGCCTCCTCTGGGATAGCCGTTTTGTCGTTATTTTTGCGGTTATCGCCAGCTTGCTCACAGCCTTGGCTATGTTTTTTATGGCCACCGTTGATGCATGGTACATGCTGAGCCATTTGCTGGAGTATGCCTCTCCTACGCTGGACACGGCCTCACGCTATGCCTTGCGCAGTTCAACTATCACCCATGTTGTGGAAATTGTGGATGGTTATCTGCTGGCAACGGTACTGTTGATCTTCGCCTTGGGTCTATACGAGCTGTTTATCAGTAAGATCGATCAGGCTGAGGCGTCTGAGACCTCTTCAAATGTATTGTTGATCAGCAGCCTGGATGACCTGAAAAGCCGCTTGGCCAAGGTGATACTAATGATCCTGATCGTTAAATTTTTCGAACATGCAATCAGTCTCAGCTTCGATACTCCCCAGGCATTGCTTTACCTCGCCGGTGGCATCGCACTGTTAGGTCTGGCACTTTATCTTTCGCATGCCGCAGAGCACAAAACCAGTGGCGGTGAATCTCATTGACCGGAAACTTTCCGCCGAAGACAGGGTCGGAAAAGCCAAGCACAGTTGGATTCCTTTAAGGCATTATGATGAAAAAACGACAGATCCAGATAATCAAGTCTCTCCTTATTACCTTGTTGCTGGGAGTGGCAGCTGCGCAGGCTAGCCCCGATAATTACGTTTTCCATGACCTGGAGGGAAATCCCGTACGTATGTCCGACTACCACGGCAAATGGGTGGTAGTGAACTACTGGGCAACTTGGTGCCCACCTTGCCTGGAGGAGATACCGGAACTGGTTAATTTTCACGATACACACATGGATAAGGATGCCGTGGTCATCGGTATCAATATGGAGGAAAAGGACAACAAGTCGCTGGGCGAGTTTGTTGACGATTACATGGTGAGCTATCCGGTAGTACCGATGAGTGAAGACATGCCGTTGCTGGGTAATATTCCTGGCTTGCCGACGACCTATCTACTGGACCCGACCGGGAAAACGGCCGCGGTTCAGGTCGGGCAGATCACTCAGGAAATGATCGAGGATTTCATGGAAAAATATAATTCCGTGCGTTGAGATACCAAGAGGTGACAAAAATGAGAACAATTTTGAGAAGCTTTTTGCTCATCGCGGTTTCGCTCTTTACAGTTAATGTCGTTGCCGAGACGGCACGTGATCCCTATGCCTATTTTTTCAATGAGACCTTCGGTGATTTTTCAGAAGAGTTGGTGAATGCCAGGGAGCAGGGCAAACAGGGTGTGATGGTTTTTTTTGAGATGGATGAGTGCCCCTTCTGCCACTGGATGAAGGTGAATGTACTTAACGATCCCGCTGTGCAGGCTTATTACCGAGAGCATTTCCTGCTCTTTCCGGTGGATATCGAAGGGGATGTGGAGATCACCAATTTTGCAGGCGTTTCGATGTCACAGAAGGATTTTTCCTTTAAGGAAAACAGGGTCCGTGCGACTCCGGTGATTGCGTTTTATGATCTGGGTGGCAAGCAAGTTCATCGCCATACCGGACGTACCTCCGATACGGAGGAATTCATGCTGATGGGCAAGTTTGTGGCAGAAGGACACTACAATAAAACCCGCTTTACGCGATATAAACGCGAACAGCGTCAATAATAGTCACTGAGCGTCGAGATGAAGCGTCTGGCATTATCTCTATTGCTCGTGTCATGCCTGGAAGCTGCCGCTTATGGAGAAATTTCAGAGCCGACCGCCGAGCCCTTACCTCAGCCTCTAACACTGGACTACGCCCTCTCACTTGTCGATGAAGCACACCCCGAACTGTTGACGGAACAGGCCGAGCAGGCGCTCCTTGCAGCACGGCTCCAAGGAATCGATGCCAGTAATGCCCTGGATATCAGTATCGAGGGCCGTGCTCGCTGGGTCGATCCCCCCAGTGTTGATAATGGTGATGTGGTAGAGGATCACAAGCTGAGTCTGTATGTTCGCAAACCGCTGTATGACTTTGGCCGCAGCGACGCGCTCCGACGTGCCGCACAGCAGTCCTCGCTGGGGCGTGAGCAGCACTATCAGGCAGTACGTGACAATCGGCTTATTGCCATTATGCAGGCCTTCTTTGATGTCCTCCTGAGCGACATGGAGTACGCACGGGACAATGAGGCACTGGCCGTTGCCTATATTGCTCTTGATCGCCTGCGTGACCGCCAGGAACTTGGACAGGCGTCGGATATCGGAGTCCTGGAGAAGGAAGCGGAGTACCAGCGTGTGCGCTATCAGCTTGCCGAGAGTCAAGCCAGGCAGCGTGCAACCCGTGCCCGCCTTGCCAACCTGCTTAACCGCCCGGGAATGTTGCCATCAGAGTTGAGTAAACCTCGACTCGATTATGAGAACCGTGATCTGCCCGACTTTGAAGTCTTGTTGGAGCAGGCGATGCGCGTCAATCCCGAAATCCTGGCCCTTCAATCAGAGCTCATGGCGAGGCAACAGCGCATTGCAGCCGCACGTGCTGAACAGAGGCCGCGTCTCGATGGAGAACTGGAGGCATCAGCGTACTCCCGGGAGTTGGGGTCCTATGATCGCTGGCGAGCCGGGGTGACGCTGCAGGTTCCCTTGTATAGCGGTGGACGCATTGATGCGGCGGTAGCCGGAGAGCGTGCACAGCTGTATGCGGTACAGGCACAACTTGAGAAGGCGCGCCATGATTTGCGTGAAAACGTGCTTGAGCTGTGGCTGGAGCTGCAAAATCTGCGCTTGCAGCGTGAGAGAGCCTATAGTGAACAGGATTACCGTGAGCTCTATCTTGACCGCAGTCGTGCCAATTACGAGATGGAGTTTACGGCCGATCTGGGTGATGCGATGGTGCGGCTGAGTGAGGCTCAGCTGGGCTTGGCGCAGGCGGAATACCAACTGGCCATCGCCTGGGAAAGGATGGATGCGCTGACCGGGGCTACTGCTGACAGGGTGCCGGACCAAGCAAAGAGTGTAGCAGAATGAATAGTGTAGGAAGGTTCATGGTTAAGTTATTTGGTGTGGGCTTGCTGCTGGGCATGGTCTCCTTGCCGGGGTTTGCGTCATCCTGGGATGGGGTTGTTGACTGGGCACAACGCATTGACATGGGCACAGCACTGAGTGGCGTTGTTGCCAAGGTGGCAGTCAAGGAGGGGGATCGAGTCAAGAAGGGGGAACTGTTGTTGCAGCTTGAGCAAGGGGCTCTGCAGGCACGCCTGGCGCAGCGCGTGGCGGAAATGAAACACAAGAAGTTGATGAGGGAGGAGGCTCGCAAGGAGTTGGAGCGCGCTGAGGAACTGTATGCCCGAACTCTCCTGGCCGATCATGATCTGGATCTGGCGAAGATCGCCTATGCCGAAGCCGATGCCGCTTACCAGACAACCCGGGCCGATCATCGTCAGGCTAAAGAGACTCTCGACAATAGTTCACTACGTGCACCCTACGATGCGGTTGTGCTGGCGCGAAACATCCGGCCTGCGCAGACGGTAGTCAGTCGCTGTGAAGCGCAACCGTTATTAACGCTGGCCACAACGACACAAATGCGAGTCAGGATTTTTGTCGAGTCGACTAAACTGGAAAGTCTGCGCAGTAACGATGGGGTTACTGTTGAAGTGGCCGGACAGCGTTATCCCGGCGAGCTGTCCGCTGTTGGTTATGAGCCCGAAATCGTCAATGAAAGCGCGCGTTATCCGGTAGATGTATTGTTTAACAGCGGCGATCTCATGCTTATCGGGCAGGCAGCGAAGGTGAGCGAGCCTTGAGTCACTGCATACACTGTTATATCAGCGGAAGGGTTCAGGGCGTCTGGTACCGTGCTTCAACCACAGAAGAGGCAAGGAGACTGGGGCTAAACGGTTATGTCAGGAATCTTGCAGATGGTCGTGTAGAAGTGCTGGCCTGTGGTGAGGAAGCGGCGCTCTCTGAGTTGGGGGCTTGGTTGTGGCAAGGCCCAAGCGCGGCCAGAGTTGATGAGGTGGTTTGCAGCGAAGTCGAGGAAAACCTGCCTGGCAGATTTACATCAAAGTAACTACCTTACTCAGTGTGTTCAAGGTTAAAAAATATCTGATTCAGACCTCAAGCCTCAGATAGTTAATTTACGCCCTCAGCGATACCACTTTTTACGCAACGCAGCGAAGACCAGGTTGGGATATCGCAGACTTCCCTTGCTTCCGTTGTAGCGGGCAAGGGCTTTGACCTTGTTTCCCTTTTCCATATCAAGGTAATAGCGCAGGATTGTGCAGCCGAAGCGTAGATTGGTCTGCGGGTCGAACAGGTTGGCATCCGGGCGCCCAAGTTCCTCGAGCCAGAAGGGCATCACCTGCATCAGCCCTCGAGCTCCAGCTTCCGATATGGCGAAACGGTCAAAGTTGCTTTCCACCTGGATCACGGAGAGTACGAGCTCGGGAGGAAGGTTGGCTCGCATTGCTTCGTCGTGAATATTTTGTAGCAGGACCAACCGTTCGTTCTGATCCGGTAGGCGGTTCCTCAAACGCTCGGCCATATCCATTAACCATACTTCGGCATCGAACCGGTCGCCAAATCCGGCGTTATCCGCCAGAGCCTCGATCAGACGCATTTTGAGTGCATTATCTACCGGCACCCCCTGATCCGCCTGCAGCGACAATGGTGTGATCAACAGGAACAGGCAAAAGAGCCGGTGAATAATGGATGCTGTCTCAGACCTTGGCCAGGCGGATAGTGCGGCGGTATCCTTGGGAAAGTGAGTTATCATTAGTGCATGATAAAAAGGGAAGTTGTATGAATGCAAATCTATGACGGGAGAGACCGGCCGCCACCCTCGAGGCATTGGAGCATGCCGCTGATATTGTGCGCGGTAGCACTTACGGTGATGGTGTTGGGCGATGATGTTGCCGAGTTGTTGCGCTACCAGCGTCAGTCGATCCTGGATGGTGCTTTCTGGCGACTTTTTAGCGGCCATCTGGTGCATCTGGGTTGGACACACCTGTGGCTTAATCTTGCCGGGTTGTGGCTGATTTGGGCTATCGCAGGAGATACCCTATCAGCTTCCGGATGGTGGCTGCTGTTCTTGTTCTGCGCCCTCTTCACGTCAGTAGGACTTTTGCTGTTCAATCCTGAGCTACAGTGGTACGTCGGGCTCTCAGGCATACTGCACGGTTTGTTGCTGGCCGGTCTGATAGTGCGTTTGATGGGGGACCGGCGTGATGTCCTGCCGGTGCTCATTGTATTAGGAGTGAAATTGGCATGGGAGCAGCTCTACGGACCCATGCCGGGAAGCGAAGCCAGTATCGGTTACACTGTTGTCGTCGATGCACATCTATATGGCGCTATCGGTGGTGCTGCCGGCGTTGCGTTGTTGCTTGGCGTTGCGGGCTGGCGCAGGCAATTTGTGCAATAACTACAGGGGGACAGGGGCAAGAAAATATCTTGGGAACCTTGAACTTTGAAGCCATTCCTGCGGAAGATGACAGGTTGAGGTGCAGGGTTAGTCTTACCTGCAACCTGCAACCTGCAACCTGCAACCTTCGGTTCAGCCGCGCGTAACTTTCTCGCTGAGAAAATCCATCAGCTGCACCAGCGGAATGTCCTGGTTTTCGCTATCCCGGCGCCCCTTGTATTCGATGGTGCCGCTATTGAGGCCGCGCTCGCCGATCACCACACGGTGCGGAATGCCGATGAGCTCCATATCGGCAAACATTACACCGGGGCGCTCGCCGCGGTCATCAAACAGCACTTCGTAGCCCGCGGCGGTGAGGTCGGTATAGAGTTTCTCCGAGGTTTCCCGCACGGCGTCTGATTTTTGCATGTTAAGTGGCAGTAGAGCGATTTGGAAGGGGGCCAGGGTATCGGGCCAGATAATACCTTTGTCATCGTGATTCTGTTCGATGGCCGAGGCCACTACACGGGAGACACCGATGCCGTAACAACCCATGGTCATGACCACGGCCTTGCCGTTCTCATCCAGCACGGTTGCTTTCATCGCCTTGCTGTACTTGTTTCCCAATTGAAAGATGTGGCCGACCTCGATACCACGCTTGATGGTCAAAGTGCCTCTACCGTCCGGACTCGCGTCGCCTTCGACCACGTTACGCAGGTCGGCTACTTCAGGTTCGGCCAGGTCGCGGCCCCAGTTGACGCCGGTCAGATGTTTGCCGTCTTCGTTGGCGCCACAGACAAAATCGGCCAGTTGGGCCGCGTCACGATCCACGATGACCGGAATGCCGATGCCGAGTGGGCCGATGCTGCCTGGGTTGCAGCCGACGGCGGCCCGGATCTCCTCATCGCCGGCAAAGCTCAGCGGGCTTAGTACCTGTGGCAGCTTTTCCGCTTTGATTTCATTGAGCTCATGGTCGCCGCGCAGCACCAGGGCGACCACCCCTTCCATTTCGCCCTCGTTGTTGGCGCCGTGCACCACCAGGGTCTTAACCGTTTGGGTAGCGTTAACTTTAAGGAAACCGGTAATCTCTTCGATACTGTGTTGGTTGGGAGTATCCACCGCCGCCAGTTCCTTACCAGGTGCAGGGCGTTGTCCTTGTGGCGCCAGTGCCTCGGCCTTTTCTACGTTGGCGGCGTAATCGCTTTCAGTGGAGAATGCGATGGCGTCTTCCCCGGACTCGGCCAATACATGGAACTCGTGGGAGCCGCTACCACCGATTGCCCCGGTGTCGGCCAGTACCGGGCGAAAATCGAGTCCAAGGCGGGTGAAGATGCGGCTATAGGTCTCGTGCATTACCTGGTAGGTTTCTTTCAGCGAGGCCTCGTCCAGATGGAAGGAGTAAGCATCCTTCATCAGGAATTCGCGGGCGCGCATAACCCCGAAACGGGGGCGGCGCTCATCGCGGAACTTGGTCTGGATTTGGTAGAAGTTGGCCGGCAGTTGCTTGTAGCTTCGAAGCTCGTTACGGATCAGATCAGTGATGATCTCCTCATGGGTCGGGCCGAAGCAAAACTCGCGGTTATGGCGGTCGGTGATGCGCAGCATCTCTGGACCGAATTGATCCCAGCGTCCAGATTCCTGCCATAATTCGGCAGGCTGCACTGCCGGCATCAGTACTTCCTGTGCGCCGGCGCGGTCCAGCTCTTCGCGGACAATAGTCTCGACCTTGCGCAGTACCCGCAGTCCCAAGGGTAGCCACGTGTAGAGGCCGGAGGCCAGTTTACGGATCATGCCGGCCCGCAGCATCAGCTGGTGGCTGATCACCTCGGCGTCGGCAGGGGTTTCCTTGACGGTGGCAAGTAGAAATCGAGATACGCGCATGACAGAGATTCTTCCGGTTGGCTGCTGCAAATGAGGTAATGGGCGGTTATTGTAGGCGCAGCGCGGGTCGGCAGTACAGAGTATCAGGCAATAAAGCTTTAGGAGATGGTTCTCCCCTGTTGAGAAGGGTTCTTTAAGATTGGCTTGAAGACGACAAGCGCTCAATACATGTGCGCTGCCCTGCCGTGCGATCGAGCTGGCCGGCAGGGTGTTGTGGCTTGCCGTTATTCGCAGTAAAACGTGATTTGTTTCATGGTTTCCTTGATCTTGGACTCACGCATCTCTGCACTGAGTATCAGATCTGTGCCGTCTGGTTGAACAATCTTTTCGAATGATTGATAGGTGGCGAGATTTGTCCGTGCCGCTTCGCAATTCTTGCGTTTCAGTTGCGCCTCGGCATCTTCGGCATTGGTCATACCTTCGGGGGCGGGCTGGGCGTTGGTTTTGTTGACGGCCTTGTCAGCAGCAGGAGACTGGGGCAAGTAGGGGTGTTCTGCAGTGATGACCTTGGAGGGGCGTTCGGTGGGCGGAATTTGCGAATAATGAACATTGCCTTCTTCATCGGTCCATTTATAAAGGCCTGCAGCCTGAGTAACTGCTACGGGTGCCAGTACCAGTGATAATAGCAGTGCATAATTTCTTACGCAGTTCATCGGGATCTCCATGGGCGTTAGCCCCATATGTAGGGGGGAGTGATTTCAGTTAATCGATAGTGTTGCATGGCGGGCCTGTTTCCGTATAGTGCAGGGAATACGCGGTTGCTTGCCCGTAAGATCTTGTTATCGCTTGACCTTGGGCGCGAATGCAAGTAATTTTCCCCTTCTTTGCGACTGCATTCACATCAAGCCCGGATATTTCATAAACTGTATGCCCTCGCTTGTCGCTTGACTATGCAAGAAATTTTTCTCCATCTGGTGTTTGAATAATTTCACCACTCTGTCGGATAATTCCTTGCCTGGCCAATAACCTGCGCGATAACGTACAGGTATGTTCTAGATTGTCGCGTGTAAGAGCGGCCATTATGCACATTTATTATGAAACATTCAGGCAGGCCCGTTGATACGGGTATTTTTTTCTTTGGAGATTACGGGAGAGTCTCAAGGTGGAATTGACCGGTGCCGAAATTATAGCGCGTTTTCTCCAGGACGAAGGTGTCGATCACCTTTTCGGTTATCCTGGTGGCGCCGTCCTGCATATTTACGATGCGCTCTACAAGCAGGACGCGGTGAAGCATATTTTGGTCCGTCACGAGCAGGCGGCCACCCATGCGGCGGACGGTTATGCTCGTTCCACCGGCAAGCCCGGCGTGGTGCTTGTCACCTCCGGCCCCGGCGCGACCAACGCGGTTACCGGGATCGCCACCGCGTACATGGACTCTATCCCGATGGTGGTGATCACCGGTCAGGTCAACTCCACCCTGATTGGCAACGACGCTTTCCAGGAGGTCGACTCCGTCGGGATTACCCGCCCCTGCGTCAAGCACAACTTCCTGGTCAAGGATGTCGCTGACCTGGCGGTTACCCTGAAAAAGGCCTTCTATATCGCCACTACCGGCCGCCCCGGACCGGTGGTGGTCGACATCCCCAAGGATGTCACTGCCGAGCGGACCCGCTATGTTTACCCGAAGAAGGTGACGATGCGTTCCTACAATCCTGTGGTGAAAGGGCACGCCGGCCAGATTAAAAAAGCCGTCAGCATGATGTTGTCGGCCAAGCGACCGCTCTTCTATACCGGTGGTGGTGTCGTGTTGGGCGACTCATCCAAAGCGCTTACCGATCTGGCTCACCAGCTCGGCTTCCCGGTGACCAACACCTCGATGGGCCTCGGCGGTTTCCCCGCGACCGATAAGCAGTGTGTCGGCATGCTGGGAATGCACGGCACCTACGAGGCCAACATGAGCGTCTCGCATTGTGACCTGCTTATTGCGATTGGCGCTCGTTTCGATGACCGCGTCACCGGCAAGATTGAGAAGTTCGCTCCCAGTGCCCGAATCATCCACGTTGATATCGACCCGGCCTCTATCTCCAAGAACGTCAAGGTTGATGTCCCCATCGTCGGCGATGTGAACGCCGTGCTCAAGACAATGATCGAGCAGCTTAAGGAGATGGGGCGCAGTCCCGATGGTGAAGCGCTGGCCCGCTGGTGGCAGCAGATTGAGGAATGGCGTGCCAAGGATTGCCTCAAATTTGACCGCGCCTCCAAGGTTGTCAAGCCGCAGGGAGTGATCGACACCCTCTACAAAGTCACCAAGGGCAATGCCTTTGTCACCTCCGACGTGGGGCAGCATCAGATGTGGGCCGCGCAGTTCTACAAATTCGACAAGCCGCGCCGCTGGATCAATTCCGGTGGTCTCGGCACCATGGGCTTCGGTCTGCCGGCGGCGATGGGGGTACAGTTAGCCCATCCCAAGGCGCAGGTGGCCTGTATTACCGGTGAGGGCTCCATCCAGATGAACATCCAGGAACTCTCCACCTGTCTGCAGCACAACCTGCCGATTAAGATCCTCTGTCTCAATAACGGTTTTCTGGGGATGGTTCGCCAGTGGCAGGAGTTTTTCTATGAGGAGCGTTATTCGCACTCTTACATGGAATCGCTACCGGACTTCGTTAAATTGGCCGAGGCCTATGGACATGTCGGTATGCAGATCGACAAGCCGGAAGATGTGGAAGGGGCGATCAAGGAGGCTTTCAAGCTTAAGGATCGCCTGGTGTTTATGAACTTCCTTACTGATCCTAAGGAAAATGTCTATCCGATGGTTCCCGCTGGTGCCGGACTAGATGAGATGATCCTGATATGAGACACATTATCTCGATTTTGATGGAAAATGAGGCTGGAGCCCTGTCACGCGTAGCGGGACTTTTTTCCGCACGTGGGTATAATATCGAATCCTTGTCCGTGGCCCCCACGGAGGATCCTTCGCTCTCCCGCCTGACCCTGGTCACCCGCGGTTCGGAAGAGATCATCGAGCAGATCACCAAACAGCTGAACAAGCTGGTCGATGTGGTGAAGCTGCTGGATCTGACTGAAGGGCCGCACATCGAGCGGGAGATGATGCTGATCAAGGTCAAGGCAGTCACCTCCGCCCAGCGGGAGGAGATCAAGCGCTTGGCCGACATCTTCCGCGGTAACATCATCGATGTCACTGATACCTGCTACACCATCGAGTTGACAGGTGATGTGCAGAAGCTGGATGCCTTTATCGGTACACTGAAGAGCACTGATATTCTCGAAACCGTGCGTTCCGGCATTACCGGCATCTCCCGTGGTGAAAAGGCGCTGCACATCTAGCTCAAGTATGATTGACGACTGAAATTCAAGTTTGCTTAAAGGAAGCTTTAAATGGCACTGAACATGTATTACGACAAAGACTGCGACCTCTCCATCATCCAGGGCATGAAGGTCGCCATCATCGGCTACGGCTCCCAGGGGCACGCCCATGCCAATAACCTGAAGGATTCCGGCGTCGATGTTACCGTCGGACTGCGTGAAGGTTCGACCACCGCCGCCAAGGCCGAGAAGGCCGGTCTCAAGGTGAAGAATACCGCTGAGGCGGTCAAGGACGCTGACCTGGTCATGATCCTGACCCCGGACGAGTTCCAGTCCCAGCTCTACAAGAATGAAATCGAGCCCAACATCAAACAGGGTGGGGTGCTGGCGTTCGCCCATGGCTTTGCCATCCATTACAATCAGGTTGTGCCGCGCAAGGATCTCGATGTGATCATGATCGCCCCCAAGGCGCCGGGCCACACAGTGCGTTCCGAGTTCGTCAAAGGCGGTGGTATCCCTGACCTTATTGCCATCTTCCAGGATGCCTCCGGCAAGGCCAAGGACATTGCCCTGTCTTATGCCTCCGGCGTTGGCGGTGGCCGCACCGGTATCATTGAAACCACCTTTAAGGATGAGACCGAGACCGACCTGTTCGGTGAGCAGGCCGTTCTTTGTGGCGGCGCGGTCGAGCTGGTTAAGGCTGGTTTTGAGACTCTGGTCGAGGCCGGTTATGCTCCGGAAATGGCTTACTTCGAGTGTCTGCACGAGCTCAAGCTGATC
>JBFEYJ010000073.1:0-13686 GCA_041562215.1 Thiohalomonadaceae bacterium
ATCAGGCGCATCTTGAGCTCCTTATGATTGTGATATACCGAGTTTCAACGGTGGATTATGCCGAGTGGCGGTCACCAAGAGCAAACAAGACTATGAATGGGCCAATGCGGGGAATTTATCAGGCCGTGGGCTTCAGTAGCTGTGAACCGTTAAGCTGGAACATATCAAAGGGCTCGCGCGCCCAGCGCGCCAGCTTGTCCAGTGAGAGCCGCTCAAGACCATCGAAGCCACCCTTTTGAATCGAGCTGAGCATCAGCTCCATCTTCAGCGCAGCAGGGGAGTAATGGGCCGCAAGGTCAGTCGGTGCGCCACTTCGCGATGGACGTACCCTCGGCATCGTGTAAGCGAGACACTGTGCCTGCTCAATCTTAACACTGGAAAAGGCACGTGCGAGCCGCTGACGTAGCTCACGTCGGGCATAAGCGGTGCAGAAGGCGGCAACTTCATCGATCAAAACGAGTAGCGCCGGATCCACCGCCTCCTGATGATCACGAAAATAATCCAGTGCCGGGTAATAACCCATGCCCTGCTCCATCACGAAGGCATCCACCTGACCTGCAAGGTTCTCCCCCAGCACCCATGGTAAAAAGCCTACACTATTCTCGATCACCTCTTCGGGGACTGAGAGAGTCAGACTGGCAGCAACGGTATAAACTTCGATCCGGGCAGACATAATGGTCCTGGGATAATAAAAAATTGAGGGATTCAGCGACGGCGCGAGCGGCGACGGCGACCACTACTCATCTCGTCAGGATTCAGCCCGCGAAGAGTCGCCATGGCCCGGCGCAGGGGCAGAGTCAGGGGTTCAATCTTCTCGTTCATAACGGTGCCGACCGCATCTGTCTGGCCGAAGATGGGATTGAGCAGGTATTCGCTCACGTGTGCAAGGGTGAGTATGGCGCGCAACTCTTCACTCAGCTCCGGAGCGGCTTCTTGCACTTCTCTGAGCATCACCTCCTCGGACAATCGTTGCTCGATCAAAATCTCTATCTCTGCCAGATCACGCAGTGCCTCAACCGTTCGCAGTTCGCGCAGGTAGCGGCCCAGGGAATTGAATAGCGCGCTGGCCACATCCTGATCGGCCGGATTGAGCATCACCTCCTCAGCAATGGCGAGGAAGCTCTGACCCGCCTCATCGAGCATCTGCAACAGACGCCGGGCAATGAGATTATGCTCCAGCCCTTCAAGCTTTTCGCGAATCTGCTCGATGTCGGCGCGCGGCGGCTGTTTCTCCGGCAGGTCGTGCGGCAGGGTCTCAAGAAAGCCGATGCGGTAGCTCTTATTGCGCTCTCCGCTCTCCCACAGCTTTTGCTTCTGTTCCTCGTCAATGAGACCTGGCTGGAGCACCAGACGCACGGTGTTGAGCATATCGCGCGGTTCTGTTTCGAACGGCAGGTGTTCTATCAGATGCTGGGAGAGCAGCTTGCCCATCTCGCCCTCAACAACCAGCTTGCTCTCAAGCATGCGCCGTGCATATTCCGAATAGGGTGCACACCACCAGGCGCGTCTAGCCAGCTCATCGGACAGATTTCGCGCACAAACCACCGCCATCACCGCCTCCGGCTCGCCAAGCTTGAGCAGGCGATCCAACTGGTCATTGTCGATCTGGCCCATGCGTGTCCAGCGGCGCAGGAAAATCGGATAGCCTCCGGGGGAATCGAGTACCGCGCTGGAGAGCATAGAGCGCACCGCCTGCAGGTACTGATCACTACGCCCTGTAGGGTTGAGCGGAAATTTCATCTCCTGCTCACCGTTCAAGCCATAGACCGTCATGCTGTTCTCATCGATGCGCACCGCCTCGGCGTTGGCGATCAACACATTCAACCGCAGTGCATCTTCACTACTCAGTTCCAATGACATTTACCTCAAAGAAAACATTTTCAACACAGCGGGGGCGGAGCTCACCGAGCTTTAAAGAATCCAGAATATCAAATCCCGTGTCATTACGAGCAAAGCGAAGCAATCACTGGAAAACTCAAAACTGATTGCTTCGTCGCTTTCACTCCTCGCAATGACAAGCGTATTTCGGTCTTGATTTGCCAACCTCTGCGATCTCTGCGTTGCCAAATATTCAGTTCAATTGAATCCGCTGGCCCCACGGCACCTGGACCTTGCCCTTGATCAGCCAGACGGTGGGGAAGGCTGGTTCACGCTCGGGGAAGTTGCCCATCCCGTCAGTAAAGTAGACAAGCACATCGGGGCGTCGGTTCTCCCGCTCGGTCCAGTTGAACACCGGGCGAAAATCGGTGCTGCCGCCGCCCTTGAACTCCTGCGGCAAGTCGAACTCCTCCCACGGCTCGAAGGTCCATGGGCCGTCACCGACCAGATCCGAGTCACAGGCCATCAGGGTGACACGGGCCCGGATCTGCCCCTTCAGTGCGTTTACCTCGGAGACGAACTCGGTCATCTCCTTGTCAGTCACAGAACCACTGGTATCGAGCGCCACCACCACATCCAACTCATGGCTCTTAAGGCTCGGCATGATGTAATCACCCTCACGGCGCGAAGGGCGTGAGTAGTTGTAGTCATCGCGGGCGGTGGCGTTGAGGTAACGCGCCAGTAACATGCGCCAAGGCAGCTGCGGTTGCAACAGATGATCGATAATTCGGCGTAGCGGCCCACTGAGTTTGCCCGCCTGCATGGCCTGCTGCGCGGCACCGGCCATGCGCTGTTGCCACTGCACCGAGAGGTTGTCCATCTCCTCCTTGGAGAGCGGTGGCGGCTGCTTGGCGCCCTGTCCGCTGCCATTCCCCTCCTGCGGCTGTTCCTGTTGCTGCCGGCCCTCGCCGGGCTCCTGCCTGGTCTTGTCCTTTTTCGGTGCGTCGCCGCGTCCACCCTTATTGTCAGGGCTCTGTTTCTGCTGCTGGTCGCCGCCCTCGGAGCCCTTTTCACTGGAGTCGTGTTGGCCCCCTGCACCCTGCCGACCTCCGCCACTCTGGTTGTCTTCGTCGTAGACATGATCGTCGTGCGGTGTGAGGTTCTCGTGCTCGTCGAGGCATGGGTAGATCTCCTCAGCGGTCATCTCCTCGAACTGCGGCAGGTAGAGAGCATCCGGGCAAGGACGCAGGCCATCGGCAATCAGTAGCGGATTGATCGCAAGGTCACAGGCCAGATCCCAGCGATGTTTGTCGCGGTGCTGGCGGCGAGCGAAATGCGACAACGCACAGTGCAGCGCTTCATGGGCGAGCACGAACTGGGCCTGGTCGACCGACAGCGCATCGATGTACTCGGGGTTGTAATAAAAAGCGCGGGCATCGGTGGCCACTGTACGGCACCACTCCGAATCCGCCTCGATCATCGGCAAGCGCAACACCAGCGCGCCGAGGAACGGCTTGTCCAGGATCAGCCTGGTGCGCGCGGCACTGAGTTTTGTTTCGCAATCGCCTGACATATCAAACAGTACTCAACGCAAAGAACGCAGAGAGCGGCAAGGAGAAGCACCATCGGTAACTTTTGAATCTGTCAATGCGAGTAGTGATAACGACGAAGCCATCTCAGATGGAACATACATAATTGCTTCGCTACGCTCACAGTGACAAAACACCTCCACCATCCCAACAACTCCTGCGATGCACAATTAATACAACATTACTTCCGCTACGGCCTGTGCCCACGGTGAGAATTCGGGAATAGAGAAGATCTCCTGACCGATAGCACGATGCAGATCAGAGACCAGCATGACCCCCATCTCACGCTCACGGAAACGGCCGGCGAATTCGAGAATGGCGCCGTAGACATCTTTGGCCTCGGCAGGATTCTCATTCCTGGCACGCAGAGCGCGGCCGACCAGCGCCGAGGCCACTGCATACTGGAGATCGATCTCCTTGGGCATCGAGACCGGCTCACGGCGGATGATCGCATCCAAATCCGGCAGATTGTCCAGATTGTCGACAAATGCGCCAAGTTCTATTCCCGCAGCGGGACCGACACAGGCCTGCAGAGTATTGACCAGCAGGCTACCGCTATTGGCGAATTTCTGCAGTGCACGATGTGCGAACTCCCAGGAGCGCGGCGATGGAAAGGCCACCGGATTGTGGGCCGGGTCGAAGTCGAACAGCAACTCGGGGCGGAAACGCAGGAAGGCGATCACCCGCTCATCGATACCGTTGGCATAGGCCCAGGTCACCCAGTCATCCAGGTGAGTCTCCACCTCGAAGTGCGCGAAACGGTTAGCAAGCGGCGCCGGCATGGTATAAGTCACACCACGGTCGCCCTGCCGGTTACCGGCGGCGAAGATAGCCCAGCCGTCCGGCACCTTATACTCGCCCAGGCGGCGGTCGAGTATCAGTTGATAGGCGGCGGCAGAGACGCTCGGCGGCGCGGAGGTTACCTCGTCCAGAAACAGTATCCCCTCACTGCCATGGCGCTCGGGATCGGGCAACATCGCCGGTACCGCCCACTCAACATGCTCGCCATTACGAAACGGGATACCTCGCAGGTCAGAGGGCTCCATCTGTGACAAACGGATATCGATCACCGGGGCGCTATGGCGCCGGCCCACCTGCTGCACCATCATGGATTTGCCGACGCCTGGCGGCCCCCACAACATTACCGGGGTGTGATGACCCTCACGGGTACTGAGAAACTCACGTTCGAGAACATTCGCAATCTGCGCAGGACGCATGCACGCTCACCTTCATTATCTATTTCAGACAAACATCACGAAACCAAGGTAAATGGCCGAGGAACACGCTGAACACACGGCCGTAAACAAAAAGACCCACCTGGTTCATGGGCATTAATTTGCTTTTCCCGGCATTCCCTGTGGCCTTTCCTGTTTCGTGGATTTAATCGTTCAAGTTAAAACTGGGTCGAATAGTTTACCATCTTTGTCAGGATTAAACCAAAATTTCGGCTCTCTGGAACGACGCTCACTTAACTAACGAAGTGGGGTCGCTTTCCCTGTTTCCAAATAGTGTAGGTAATCCTGCAGGATGAGTCCGTGGTCGAAAACAAATGGTTCGGGGGGATGCTTCGGATCGATGAGCCGCAGTGACTTGGCGTCGTCACGGGCCAGAGGCTCACCGCTACCCGCGGCGATATAAACGGCGCTGACGGTATGACCGCGAGGATCGCGGCCGGGGTCGGAGTAGCAGCCGAGCAGCGCCTTGAGAGTCACCTGCATCGATGTCTCCTCCAACGCCTCACGCACAGCCGCCTGTTCCAAGCTCTCGCCGATATCGACAAAACCGCCCGGCAGGGCGAAACCGTAGGGCGGGTTAAGTCGTTCGATAACAATGATCCGGCCCGGTGCCATTGCCGGTTCGATAATGATATCGACCGCCAACAACGGGGTTTCAGGCCGTGGCATGGCCAGGCCTAGCCTTCCTGGGCGCCTGCCTGCTGCTCAGCCACCTGGCGGCGGATATCGTCCATATCCAGCTCCTTGGCCTTTTCAATCAGCTGCTCAAACTGGCCGCCCATCAGGGCTCCAGGCTGGGAGTAAATCACGATCTGATCGCGCAGGATCATCAGGGTGGGGATGGAGCGGATCTGAAAGTGACCGGCCAGCTCCTGCTCTGCCTCGGTATTGACCTTGGCAAAGACGATGTCGGGGTACTTGGCGGAAATCTCTTCGTAGACAGGGCCAAAGGACTGGCACGGTCCGCACCAGGGCGCCCAGAAATCCACGATAACAAAATCGTTACTACCCGCCACCTCATCGAAATTGTCTTTTGTCAGTTCAACCGTCGCCATGATTGTTCTCCTGATAAGTCTCGTTGCCCGCCAGATCCGGCAGTGGGGGCAGAAAAAAATTAAGCAGGCCGTTAGCTGGTGCCGGGTGCGGACCAAGCTTCTATCGCCTCTGGCGAGAGCTTGAACCGTTGGACATCAGGTTTCAGCCTGCATTAGCATTCCATGATACACAAATAGGGTGGGAATTTCCCGGATTCAACCTTCACGGCCGGTAAAACGGATGATTTGCCGCCTTCCCTTCTTGTCCGGCCGCTTCGCCGGTCTCGGTTCAGCAGCGGCCTGCAGACGGCGCTGATCGGCCAACCGCTCGCGTTCCACGCGGCTCTGCTCGCTCTCTTCATAGAGTTGCTGCGCCACACTGGCCGGACCGCGTTTTTCCGACAGCTCTCGCACCGTGATGCGGTATTCGTCCTGACCACGGCGAATAGTCAGCTCATCGCCGGGCGCCACTGTGCGGGAAGGTTTGGGGCGGTGTCCGTTGAGATGGATATGCCCACCATTGATCGCTTCGGTGGCCAGGGCTCGGGTCTTGAAAAAGCGGGCTGCCCACAGCCACTTGTCGAGCCTGACCTTGTCACACTCCCCTACCGGCTTCATCGCATCACTCCTGCTCCTCGATCTCCTGTTGCGCCTGCAAATCCTCCATCATCTCCTGATAGTAATCGATCGGGATCAAGGCATGCTCGATGGTATCGCAGGAGGGACAGTGTTGGACCAGCATCACCCCAATGGCCTCGACATCGTCATAATCCTCGCCTTCGATATAGCTATACTCAATTGTGCCCTCGAAGTGGCAGTCAAAGCAGTGTCCCCAGGCTTTAAACTTCATTTTACCTCACTCACCGGTTGCAACTTTTCGAATCATGGGCCCTCCTTGCCGCCAATTGCCGCAGAGCACCGCAAAGCGCCTTCATTTGCTCAAGAGCCGACCTATGATTTCCCGATAGCTTGCCCCAATCAGACCCTCCTGCCAAATGAGACTGTCACACTACTGGCACGTCACCGCTGAAGAGACGCCTGAGACGAGCCCCCTGCACTGCCTGAAAGGCCCTTACCACTGGTGACGTCAAGGCATGAAACTCCCCTGCGGTATCATCGAGTAAACAGAAAGGTTAACGTTTATGACCTGACTCACCAAAGGGGCAGAGTTAAGACCTCCTCGATTTCTGCTTTCACATTGGTGTTATAAAGCTTTACGCCGCGACCGAAGGTGGCCGAATCGGCTTGATGGGATGGTTATCCCCAAAATTCAGATAACGCGATACATGCTCACCAACCCGAATTCCCTGCCGGTTAAGGCCGTCCAGGCCGAACAGCACATTGAACTCAAGCAGATAGCAGTGCCCAGCCACTACTGCCACATCGAAACCCGCGTGGTCGATACCCAGCGCCGTCGCCACATCAGCAACCAGTTCCAGCGCTGCAGGGGGTACCAGATCGAAAGTGATCACCCCGCCCTTGGCCACGTTGAAGTGAAAACCGTCACCCTGTTCCCGCCAATAGGCGCTTACCACCTTGTTGCCAACCCACACCACACGCAAGTCGCGCTGGATCGGCAGGTACTCCTGTACGTAGAGAATATCGTTCTGCGCGGCATAGTGCTGTAGATCCTCCCCTGACTGGATGAGAAACACCCCGCTACCCATAGAACTGCGCACCACCTTGGCGACAAACGGGAAATCGAACCACGCCAGCAACTGCTCTATAGATGATGGTGTGGAAGGAAGGATCTCGGTCAATGGAACATTTTCGGGCGCAACCGCCATGAAAGCGCGGGTTTGTTCAATCTTGTTGTGACCAAGATGATACGTGGCGAGGCTGGGAAAGATCCGCCGTCCCAATCCGTAGACAATACTGTTCACCTGCCAGAATTCAGGATAAAGCACCCATTCGGCGCCGCGAACCGTATCGATTTCGCGAAAATAGTGATCCGGTTTCAGATAATGGGCACCCGGAATATCGAGACAACGCAAGGCATTAAAGGTAACGAGCCGCATGAACGCAACACGCAAAAAAACCCCGGATTAGGGCGCGCAAAATCTATCCGCAAACCAGACACCCGTCAATACATTAGTTACAACGACACCCATTAAACCGTTCGGCTGAAAGGAATATGAAAGACCCTGTTCAACTATGGCGCCACTATCTTTTCTTACATATCACTACTTTTCATCATTCACCCTGAGACATCACCGAAAGGAGCACCAATGAAACCCAGAATCAGCATGATTACGCTAGGTGTTCAAGATTTAACGAGGGCTGTAACGTTTTATGAGCAAGGGCTGGGTTTTCCAAAAATGGAATCTCCGCCTGAGGTAGCCTTTTTCACTCTCAACGGCACATGGCTGGGTCTTTACTCCCGCGAAGCGCTTGCCGACGATGCGATGGTTTCCGCCGAGGGCAGTGGCTTCGGCGGATTTACCCTCGCTCACAATGTGAACTCGAAGACCGAAGTCGACCAGCTATTGGAAGAGGCCGTGGCCGCGGGAGCAATCCTCGTTAAACCGGGACAGAAGGTCTTCTGGGGTGGCTATTCCGGCTACTTCAAGGACCCCGACGGTCACCTTTGGGAAGTTGCCCATAACCCATTATTCTGGGTCGGGCCGAAGGATGAGAATACCTGAACCGTACTGTGCACTCTCGCTAAGCTGACTGCTAGGCAGCTAGCCATGCACCTCTGATGATAATTCCTGGAAAACCGTCTAAAACTGTTATCTAGCCCCCCAGGAGAACGCATCAGGTGCTGGAGAGAACCTCACCCACATCTCCCGTTCGTATACTGACGGCGTTCAGTACAGGCCTGTTATGGGCGTTACTCCAGCTCGATCAGGCTTGCGCCGACAACACCCTCACCATCGACAGCGGTTACGGGATGGAGGACACCAGGTTGCTTCGTCTGAACATCTCCATCGGCGATGATCGGCGCTATTCTGCCAACAACGGCTGGTATTGGAGCCGTTCATGGGAGGGGAACCTCAGCTACTGGTATCTGTACAAAAACCTCAGAGGTGAAGAGAAACTGCTTGAAGCGGGGATTACCCCCAACTTCCGCCTGGAACGTGAACATCAATGGGGCTGGGGACACCCTTACCTGGAGGCAGGCCTGGGTATCCACCTGCTATCGAAGAAGCACATCAGCACTCGAAACCTCGGCAGCACCCTCCAGTTTGGAACCCATGTGGGCTTCGGTACCCGCTTCGGTAGCCATGAACAATACGACCTGGCCTGGCGCATCGAACATCTTTCCAATGCCGGCATTCGAGAGCCAAATCCGGGTATCAACTTTTCCATGGTCCGGTTTGGATATCACTGGTAATGGACACGGAGCCCTACATACAGGGCACAAAAATCGAAGAATTCGGCGCGGCGTCTACACTTTTTCAGACACTGCCACTTAACAACAAGTTGACCGGGAGTTACGTTATGCCGCTAGCCATTACATCGCCTGAATTCACCAACAACGGCGTGATCCCCGCCGAGTTCACCTGTGACGGCGAAAACACTTCACCGCCGCTAGAGTGGTCCGGTCTACCAGAGGGCACCCAATCGCTGGCATTGATCGTCGATGACCCCGACGCCCCTGATCCCAAGGCGCCAAAACGTACCTGGGTTCACTGGGTACTTTACAATATTCCCATCGCAACATCAGGCCTGCCAAAAGGAGTCCAGCCATCTCATCTACCCGACGGCACCCACGAAGGAATGAATGACTCCAACCGAACCGGCTATGGCAGTCCCTGCCCCCCCATCGGCCGTCATCGCTATGTCTTCAAGCTCTATGCCCTTGATAGCAAGCTCGATGAACTCTCACCGCCAACCAAGGATATTCTGCTCAAGGCGATGGATGGACATTTGCTGGAAAGAGCGGAGTTGGTGGGGACCTACCAGAAGCATAAATAAGTAAGGTCTGGGGCGAATAAGCCTCGCACGTCACACGGACGCTCGAGAAGCCACCGGGTGTTCCTGTGCTCTGCGAGGTCCGCGTATCCACAAAATCGCTACCCACAACCATTTTGGTAAATAAAAAAAAAGCGGCCCGGAGGCCGCTTTCCTGTCTATCTAAAACAACACACTCAGGCACTCATCTCCAGCAACATTTTGTTGAGTTTCGCAACGAAGCTGGCCGGATCATCGAGGGTGCCGCCCTCGGCGAGCAGGGCCTGATCGAAGAGAATATTGGTGAGATCATCAAAACGCTCACCCTCCTCTCCCTTGAGCTTGCCGACCAGCGGATGCTCCGGATTGATCTCCATGATCGGCTTGATGCTCGGCGCGTCCTGGCCGACGGACTTAAGGATACGCTCAAGGTTGGCGCTCATCTCGTGCTCGCCGGTAACCAGGCAGGCCGGGGAGTTGGTCAGACGGTGGCTGATGCGCACCTCCTTGACCTTGTCACCGAGGGTCTCCTGCACCTTTTTCACCATCTCCTCAAAGTTCTTTGCCGTCTCCTCCTGCTGCTTCTTCTCCTCCTCATCCTCCAGCTCACCAAGGTCGAGTTCGCCCTTTGTGACCGATTTCATCGGCTTACCGTCGAACTCGGTCAATGAAGAAGCGAGCCATTCGTCGACCCGGTCATACATCAAGATGACCTCGATACCCTTCTTGCGGAAGATCTCCAGGTGCGGTGAGTTCTTCGCTGCGGCGAAGGAGTCGGCAGTGATGTAGTAGATCGCCTCCTGACCTTCCTTCATGCGAGAGAGGTAGTCGGCCAGGGAGACGTTCTGTTCATCAGAATCATTGTGAGTGGAGGCAAAGCGCAGCAAGCCGGCGATCTGCTCGCGATTGGCGAAGTCCTCGCCCGGCCCCTCCTTCATCACCTTGCCGAACTGCTCCCAGAACTCAGCATACTTCTCCGGCTCGTTTTTGGCGATGCCCTCAAGCAAGCCCAACACCTTCTTCACAGAAGCGCCGCGCATGGTGTCGGTGATCTTGTTGTGCTGCAGGATCTCACGCGAAACGTTGAGCGGAAGGTCGTTGGAGTCGATCACCCCGCGTACGAAACGCAGGTAATTGGGCATCAGGTGCTCCGCGTCGTCCATAATAAAAACACGACGCACATAAAGCTTGATGCCATTACGACGCTCACGGTCCCAGAGGTCGAACGGTGCCTTCTTCGGCACATAAAGCAGCGAGGTGTACTCAAGCTTGCCCTCCACCTTGTTGTGACTCCAGGAAAGTGGCTCTTCCCAGTCGTGGCTGACGTGCTTATAGAACTCAGTGTACTCCTCATCAGAGATCTCGCTCTTCGAGCGGACCCACAGAGCGGAAGCCTTGTTGACCGTCTCCTCCTCGGGGATGACGGTCTCGTCCTTCTCCTTGTCCTCTTCGCCCGGCACCTCCTCCTTGGTCATCAGGATCGGCAAGGTGATGTGATCGGAGTACTTGCGGATGATGGAACGCAGGCGCCAGCCGTCGGCAAACTCCTCGTCTCCCTCACGCAGATGCAGCACGATTTCGGTACCGTGGCCCGCCTTGTCCACATTCTCCAGGGTATAGTCGCCTTCCCCGGCCGACTCCCAGCGCACGCCATGTTCTGGTGTTAGCCCGGCGCGGCGGGTGGTGACGCTGACCTTATCCGCGACGATGAAGGAGGAGTAGAAGCCCACACCAAACTGACCGATTAGGTTAGCATCCTTCTTTTGATCGCCGGTAAGTTGCTCAAGGAAGGCACGTGTACCGGACTTGGCGATGGTGCCCAGATTATCGATCACCTCCTGACGGCTCATACCGATGCCGTTATCGGTGATGGTGACAGTGCGGGCCTCCTTGTCAAAAGCCACGTGGATCTTTAGCTCCTGATCGCCCTCATAGAGGGCATCGTCCGAAAGCGCCTCGAACCGCAGCTTGTCGCAGGCATCGGAGGCGTTGGAGATCAACTCCCGCAGGAAAATCTCCTTGTTGGAATAAAGGGAGTGGATCATCAGGTGCAGCAGTTGCTTGACCTCTGTCTCGAATCCCAAAGTCTCTTTTTGCGCTTCAACAGTCATGGTTTAACTGAATCCTCCAGTTAATAAGAACGAAATAATCAGGCTGAAAAATAGGGGTATTGTACCCTGAATTCAAGCCCAGTGCTGGCCGGAAGCCGGGGTCTGTGCTTGAATGTGGTCATCGCAAATTTACCAAGAACAGGGAACTATGGAAATCAATACCGTTAAGACCCACCCCTTCGAAGACCAGCGTCCCGGTACTTCAGGGCTTCGCAAGACTGTTACCCAGTTCCAGACCGCCAACTACCTTGAGAATTTCGTTCAGGCAATTTTTGATGTGGTGCCTGAACTCAAGGGTGGCACCCTGGTCCTTGGTGGCGACGGCCGCTTTTACAACCGCGAGGCGATCCAGACGATCATCCGTATGGCTGCAGCGCATGGCGTGAGCCGTGTGCTGGTAGGGCGCGACGGATTACTATCCACCCCCGCCGCCTCGGCAGTGATCCGAAAATACGCTACCCAAGGCGGCATCATCCTCTCAGCCAGCCACAATCCCGGCGGCCCCGATGGCGACTTCGGCATTAAGTTCAATGCCGCCAACGGCGGTCCAGCCCCCGAGCAACTGACCGAAGCGATCTACGCCCGGACAAAGGAGATAAGCCAGTATCGTATTGTCGACCACCCGAATATTCCGCTCTATGAAGAAGGTGTCTTCTACATTGGCGATACAGGGATTCAAATCCTAAACCCCATCAACGACTATGCCGACCTGATGGAGCAGCTGTTCGACTTCGAGGCGATCCGCGCACTCTTCAATGGCGGATTTCGCATGCGCTTCGATGCCATGAGTGCAATCACCGGCCCCTACGCCCTTGAGATCCTTGAGCGTCGCCTCGATGCACCGGCCGGCACGGTGATCAACGGCGAACCGCTACCCGACTTCGGCGGTGGTCACCCTGACCCCAACCTGACTTACGCCAAGGAACTGGTCGACGAACTTTTCGGCGACAACGCCCCAGACTTCGGCGCCGCCTCCGACGGCGACGGTGACCGCAACATGATCCTGGGACGCCACTTTTTCGTCACCCCTTCCGACTCGCTGGCACTGCTCGCAGCGAACGCCGATCTTGTACCCGGCTACCAAGGACGGCTCAATGGCGTGGCCCGCTCTATGCCCACCAGCGGCGCTGCCGACAAGGTGGCCGAGAAGCTCGGCATCGAATGCTTCGAGACCCCCACCGGCTGGAAATTCTTCGGTAATCTGCTCGATGCCGAGCGTATCGTACTGTGCGGCGAGGAGAGCTTCGGTACCGGCTCGGACCATGTGCGCGAAAAAGACGGTCTGTGGGCAGTCCTCTACTGGCTCAACATCCTCGCCGTGCGCAAGGAGCCCGTCGCCGATATCGTCAAAGGCCACTGGAAAGAATACGGGCGCAACTATTACACCCGCCACGACTATGAAGGCATCGATCTGGAAGCCGCCAAGGGACTGATGGTCCATGTGGAATCACAGCTTCATGGTCTGATCGGCAAACAACTGGCCGGCGGCAGGATCACTTACGCCGACAACTTCAGCTACACCGACCCGGTGGACCACAGTATCAGCAGCAACCAGGGCCTGCGCATCGGCTTCGAAGACGGCTCACGCATCATCTACCGCCTCTCCGGTACCGGCACTGTCGGCGCTACCCTGCACATCTACATCGAGAAGTATGAGGCCGAGGTGGCCAAACAGAATCAGGATACCCAGCAGGCGTTGTGGCCGCTGATCGACCTTGCGGTGGAACTGGCAGAGCTTGGCGAACGCACTGGGCGTAATAAACCGAGTGTGATCACCTGATTAGAGATTAAACGCAAAAGGAGCAGAGGTAAAACCACTGTGACAAAAAACTGCGGAGCCCGGTCCCCTGAGTGAACATTCACCGACACAAGCCGGGCTCCTTCGGTTAATCCTACGAAAAGGGGCACAAAGGGATAACTCGTGGCGGAAAAACGGAGGAACCCAGTCCGCTGGGAGAATATTAGTTAAGAGTAACCGGCTTCACGCTGATTACTGCATCGC
>JBFEYJ010000074.1:0-13395 GCA_041562215.1 Thiohalomonadaceae bacterium
ACCCTGGCAATTGGCGCGAGTGTGATTTTCGGTCTGCTGCTCGGGCTATTCCTGTTTAATCAGCTGACAAGACGCCTGTTCCGCCTGTCACAACATATCGAACAGTTCCGCCAGAGCGGTTTCAAACGGCACGACCCCTATCAAAGTAGTCAACACAACACACTGCACGACGAGATCGACACGCTGGGGGAGTCATACAACGCCATGGCCGAGCGTATTATCGAGCAGATGCAGGCGCTCGAAACAAAAGACAGCCTGCGTCGTAATCTCATCGCCAACGTCTCTCACGACCTGCGTACCCCGCTTGCCTCACTGCAGGGTTACCTGGAGACCCTCCAGCTCAAGACCGGCGAGTTCAATGCGGAACAAAGCAAACACTACCTGGGCATCGCCCATCAGCAGAGTCAGCGCCTCACCAAGCTTGTCGGCGAGCTGTTCGAACTCTCGAAACTGGATGCCAACGAGACGCAACCCGAGTTTGAAGCGGTCGCACTCGGCGAGCTGGTGATGGACGTGGTGCAAAAGTACAAGCTGCAGGCAGAGAAAAACAGCATCCGGTTGGAGCTCCGTATTCCCAAAGGGCTGCCCTTTGTCTGCGCCGATATCGCCATGCTCGACCGGGTCCTGGAAAACCTGCTGGGCAACGCATTGGCCCATACACCTACAGAGGGTAATGTCACTATCGAGCTGCAGGGATACGGCAGCGGGGTGCAACTATCACTGTGCAACAGCGGAAAGGGAATCCGCCCGGAGGACCTGCCCCATGTTTTCGAACGTTTCTATCAAGCCCCTGAGAAGCGACACGGCCGCGGCGCAGGGTTGGGGCTGGCTATCGTCAGGCGCATTCTGGAGCTGCATGGCAGCAACATCGAAGTGGAGAGTATGCCCGGCCGACTGACCTGCTTTTGTTTTCTTCTCAAAAGCTGGCAGGGAGCTCAATAACACCGTCAAATTTCTCGACAAATTGCAGTGTGATTCGTGATAAAAAAGTGACCATTGCGTTACCCGAAAGTGATCTCCGCCGACCATCCTTTCTGTTAAGCGACAAAGTGATCCACATATTGCCGCTAACGCTTGTTGATCCTGCAAGCGAAAAGGTTATTCGCAGAAGAGGAGTACACGTCATGAACATGAAACGCACATTACTGACGAGTGCCATTGCAGGCATGTTTCTGTCAGCAACAGCCATGGCTGCCGGGCCGACCGACATCTATGACCCGTATGTCACGGTGGATGAGCTTAGCGCAGTCCAATCAATGAAAACCCGTACTGACGAGCGAATGGCGGACATCTACAACCCCTATATACTTTCTCATGAGATCGAGGTAGGCGAAATCTGTGTCAATCAAGTGAGCGAACTTATCGGCGATCCGTTCAATTCGTATGTCACTCTTGATGAGCTGAAAATAGCCGAGAAAAATAGCACGTGCTGACTTACAGCACACAGTGAAGGCAGGCCATGCAGGGAGGTTGGCTTGCCTGGAGAGTAAGTAATGACCGAAGAAGCGACTTAACTCTTACCCCTGCGGCTAAAATTGCACTGGCGCAACGACAAACGCCACGGCTCGCGGAGATGGAGCTTTTATTCAGCAGCCGTATTCGCCAGGTAGTTACGTTTTATGAAACAGAAACATTTGACTGCACACCATTCACCGCCAGCCTTTCACTCTGTTTTCGCCCGGTCACGACACCCCAATACCGCACTAAATACAAAGGCGACGAGACGCCGCTGACTGAGTTCCCCATAATCCATGCGGAACCTACATTCCTCACTGGTTGAATAGCGACTATGAGAACGGACAGTGGCAAGGCGAGCTCGGCTACGCTCCACGATAAACTCTCAAAAACCACTGGGAATTGGCACGGAAGGCAGATAATTGTCCAGAGTCACCTATAACTCATCCGCACAAATTATTATCATCGTACCCGCTTCTAAGAAAACACGAACAATCAATTATTTCTTCTGTGTATTCCGCGCCTAATCCTCTTAACCGGCTCGACCTCTATCACGTGATAAAAATGTGAACAATACGTGAAGCGCATGTGAAAGCCTGCTGTCATTATTATCCTCAAGCCGAACGGATAATCCCTTCGGCTTCATTGCAGGAATAATCCCGCAATACCCGTATGACCCGTATGACCCGTCGATTCATAACGACTACAGCATGAGGATATATCAGCATGAAAAATAAATCCCGCACCACTCCAGTCACCCTGGCCATTGGCGCCGCTTTTGCTGCCGGCATTGCCGCTAGCCCGGGAGTGCAAGCTGACGTTAATCCGTTCGCCGTCACTGCACTCTCAAGCGGTTATATGGTTGCCGCCGCCAAGGGCAGTGAAGGCCAATGCGGCGCCGGCAAGAACGTCAATGAGGCAAAGTGTGGTGCAGAGCAGGCCGCGCAAAAGGTGGCGAAGGAAGGCGAGTGCGGTGCTGCCAAAACCGTTAAAGAGGGTGAGTGCGGTGCCAACAAAGCGTCCCAGGCCAAGCCTGTCAGGGAAGCTAAATGCGGCGAAGCCAAGTGCGGCACTAACAAGTAAGTCACTCGCAGGTACAGCACCATGGAAACGATAATAAACCCACTCCATGGCGCCGGCCTCGGCCTGCGGCGGTCCCTACTGGGGCCGCTCACCGAACAGTCGCCGGCAAATGTGGACTTCATGGAGGTAGCACCGGAAAACTGGATGGCCCTCGGCGGTGCATTGGGCAAGCAGTTTCGCGCCATCACCGAGTGCTACCCTTTCGTCCTGCACGGACTCACCCTGAATCTGGGTGGCCCCGCCCCACTGGATGAAGACTTTCTGAAGCAACTGAAACGTTTCATGCAACAACACGCCATTCATCATTACAGCGAACACCTCAGTTACTGCAGTGACGACGGCCAGCTCTACGACCTGATGCCGATCCCCTTCACCTCGGAAGCCGTACAGCACGTCGCCGCCCGCATTCGCCTTACACAGGATATCCTCGGCCAGCGAATTGCTATCGAGAACGTCTCTTATTACGCCGCTCCAGGACAGGAGATGCCGGAAATCGACTTTATCAATGCTGTAATCAGTGAAGCCGACTGCGATTTACTGCTCGATGTGAACAACATCTACGTCAACAGCATCAACCACGGCTACGACGCCAAAGAATTCCTGCACCGTCTGCCCGGCGATCGTATCGCCTATCTGCATATTGCCGGCCACTATGTCGAAACTGAAGACCTGCTCATCGACACCCACGGAGCACCGGTAATCGAGCCAGTGTGGCAACTGCTGGAATCCACATACGCACACTTTGGCGTGATCCCTACCCTGCTCGAACGGGACTTCAACCTGCCGCCGTTACCCGAACTGCTGTGCGAGGTAGACACTATCGCCACTTATCAGAAGAGCTGGAGCCAACACCATGCAAAGTGCACACGCCTTTACTGAACTGCCCGGCTTTATGCCGCGGCAGTATGAATTTACCGCACACCTGCGTAACCCGGAAAACGTAGGGCCCCCTGCGGATGTGGCCCCAGAGAGGATTGCCGTCTACCGCGAGCTCGTCTACAACAACGTTGAGGATTTTTTGGCCAATGCCTTTCCCGTGCTGCGACGGATCAGCAGCGACGTCTACTGGCACAGCCTGGTGCGTGATTTTTTCGTCCACCACCGCGCAAGGACACCGCTATTTCCCCAAATGCCGCGCGAATTTCTACTCTACCTGGAACAGGAGCGCGAGACGAACCTCGATGATTTTCCTTTCCTGCTTGAGCTCGCCCATTACGAGTGGGCGGAACTGGCGCTCAGCATCAGTGAGTTAAACATCGATGACAGGGTCATTGAACCGCAGGGTGATCTGCTGCTCGGCATACCGATACTCTCACCTTTGATATGGCACGGCGTCTACCGCTTTGCGGTACACCGTATCGGTCCTGACGCCATTCCTGAAGAGGCCCCCGTGACACCAACGCACCTGGTGGTCTACCGCGATCGCAACAATGAAGTCGGCTTTCTCGAACTCAACCTGGTAACCGCCCTGCTTCTCGAACGTTTACAAACAAACCAGACCAAAAACGGTGAGATACTTCTGCGTGAAATCGCCGATGAGATGCAACATCCTAATGCCGATACCGTGCTCTCAGGCGGTCTGCAAATCTTGCTGGACCTTCGTGCAAGAGATGTCATTCTCGGAACAGAAAAGCAGGGTGATAGACGGTGAATCTATTCAACGCGATCCGGAAACGGCTCGACCAAAGCCAAAAATTCGATTTTCTGGGCCCCCTGGCACTGCGTCTCTACCTGGTTCCGGTCTTCTGGATGGCAGGCAGCAATAAATTGTTACATATGGACAGCACCATCGAGTGGTTCGGCAACCCCGACTGGGGGCTGGCCCTGCCCTTCCCTGTTCTGCTGGCCTGGCTTGCGGCGCTCACAGAAACCCTTGGTGCCGTCATGCTCCTTGTCGGCCTGGCTGTGCGTTACATCTCCATTCCGTTAATGATAACCATGGTAGTAGCTGCCGTGACCGTGCACTGGCAAAACGGCTGGCTCGCTATCGCCGAGGGACCGGCCTCACTGTTTGCCTCGGAGCGCACCATCGGCGCGGTCGAGCGACTGGACAAGGCCAAGGAGATCCTGCACGAATACGGTAACTATGATTGGCTCAGCCAACATGGCAATTTCGTGGTACTGAACAACGGCATCGAATTCGCCGCGACCTACTTCATCATGCTGCTCAGCCTATTCTTCATCGGCGCCGGTAAATATGCCAGTATCGATTACTGGATCCGCCAGCGCTTTCTCCCCTCAACTCCACCAAGCTAAGGTGCCGTCATGCTGATCAAAAAAGCCAACACGATCCAATCTTCCGAGATCACCGATGAGGGCGTCTATCGCGAACGTCGCCGATTTCTCGGCATAGCCGCACTGGGTACCGCGGCAATAACCGGGGGAGGCATGTTGTTGCCTGCCGTCAACGCCCTGGCCAAGCCGGAGTCACTCAAAGCCTTTCCCGATCTAAAAAAGGGTACCTTCAGTACCGACGAAAAACCTAACAGTTATGAAGACATCACCACTTATAACAACTTTTACGAGTTCGGTACATCTAAGAACGATCCGGTTCGCAAGGCGCACATGCTCACCACGCATCCCTGGTCGGTGGAGATCGCCGGCGAAGCGGAGGTGACCGGACACTTCAACCTCGAAGATATTCTCAAGCCCCACACCATGGAAGAGCGGATCTACCGTCTGCGATGCGTCGAGGCCTGGTCAATGGTGATCCCCTGGGTCGGCTTTCCGCTGGCTGATCTCATCAAGCGCTTCAAACCCACGTCCAAAGCGAAGTTTGTTGAATTCACCACCCTCTACAATCCCGATGAAATGCCGGGACAACGCTACAAGGTGCTCGATTGGCCCTATGTGGAGGCTCTGCGCATAGACGAGGCGATGCACCCGCTGACCCTTCTTGCGGTCGGTCTCTACGGCAAGGAAATGCCAAATCAGAACGGCGCTCCATTACGGCTGGTGGTGCCGTGGAAATACGGCTTTAAAAGCATCAAGACTATCGTCAAGATTGCCTTTCGTGAAACCATGCCGGAGACCTCCTGGCACCGCAGTAATCCAGGGGAATACGGTTTCTATTCAAACGTCAACCCACAAGTCAGCCACCCACGCTGGAGCCAGGCACGCGAAAGGCGGATCGGCGAGTTTTTCAAACGTGAGACCCTGCCCTTCAATGGCTACGCCGATGAGGTTGCACATTTGTATCGCGGGATGGATCTGAAAAAATATTACTAATGGTCTCAATCCGATCACTGAGACTCTGGAAAGAGGGTTATAGGTACCAGGTTGCAGGATTTAAAACTCCCTGTTGCGCTTATCAGGCTGACGAACATAGTCCACGCTGAATTTGCTACCTACCCGTAAATCGACACATATTCCGATACTGGGTACCTGAAGCCTGTAACCTTTATAACGACTGCCATGAAAATAACCGCAAAACAGATCAAGTCGCTCATCTTCATCGCCGCCCTCATACCGGTATCTTGGTTACTGGTAGCGGCCCTGAGTGATCAACTCGGCGCCAACCCCATCGAGGTCATCACCCGCTCACTGGGTGACTGGGCGTTACGCTTTTTACTGCTCACTCTCAGCATCACTCCGTTACGCCGCTTCACCGGCCTGCGCTGGCTTCTGAGCTATCGGCGCATGCTCGGCCTTTTCAGTTTTTTCTACGCCAGCCTGCACCTGTTGAGCTATATCGTGCTGGATCAATTCTTCTACTGGCCTGAGATCTGGGCCGATATCATCAAACGCCCATACATCACCGTTGGGATGATCAGTTTCCTGCTGCTCATACCGCTGGCCGTCACCTCAACCCGCAGTTGGATCCGAAGGCTCGGCAAAAACTGGCAACGGCTGCACCGACTGGTTTACCCCATAGCCATCGGCGGTGTGCTGCATTACTACATGCTGATCAAGGCAGACACCACTGAGCCGCTGATCTATACCGCCATTCTGCTGGCGCTTCTGTTACTGCGCATAAAGTTTCCCCGAAACCACACCTCATGACGCGCCAACGCCTGATACCTTGAAATCCCCACATTATGAGCCACTGTTATTTCCACGCTATACAAAGCCCTTGAAAATTTGTATTCTTTACTAAATATATAGGTTATTGGGCCGCGATTTGTGCGGTCCTTTCATTTTAAAGATGTGGACCGACCTCTGTGAGGTCCGCAAAAACGCGATGCGCCAGACAGTGGATTCAACCCATTGAATAAACAAGGAGACACCTGAATGAAGCACGAACTACCTGAACTGCCCTACGCCAAAAACGCCCTGGAACCCCATATCTCCTCAGAGACCCTGGAGTACCACCACGACAAACATCACGCCACCTACGTGAACAACCTCAACAATCTGGTTCCCGGCACCGAATTCGAGGGCAAGAGCCTGGAGGAGATCATCACCTCGGCCCCGGCTGGTGGTGTATTCAACAACGCCGCTCAGGTATGGAACCACACCTTCTACTGGAACTGCCTTAGCCCGAACGGCGGCGGCGAGCCCACCGGTGGCGTAGCCGATGCCATCAATAAAGCATTTGGCTCCTTCGCCGAATTCAAGGAAAAGTTCAGCACTTCCGCCGCGACAAACTTCGGCTCCGGTTGGACCTGGCTGGTGAAAAACAGCGACGGCTCTGTGGCGATCGTCAACACCTCCAACGCCGGTTGCCCCCTGACCGACGGCAAAACCCCGCTAATGACCTGCGATGTGTGGGAACACGCCTACTACATCGACTACCGCAACCTGCGCCCGAAGTACGTCGAAGCGTTCTGGAACCTGGTTAACTGGGATTTCATTAACCAGAACTACGGCGGCTGATAGCAACACTGCTCCTGGATGTAACGGGTATTCCCTTGGGAATTTGCCTAGTTTGTGACCTGGGAGTAAAATCGGCGCTTATTTGGAGATGGCAGTCTCATGCGAGACTGCCATTTTGCTTTTTTGGATTGATTAAATTTTCCAGCACATCACAAGAGACGGCCTATGTCGAATGCGTTGATGACCACCTATGCACGCCTGCCTGTTACCTTTGAGAAAGGTGAAGGGTGCTGGCTGTGGGATACCGAAGGCAAAAAATACCTCGATGCCATCAGCGGTATCGCCGTATGTAATCTGGGCCATGCCCATCCGTCGGTAACCCATGCGCTGTGCGAGCAGGCCGGTAAACTGGTGCATACCTCCAATCTCTACGGCATCGCAAATCAGCAGGCTCTTGGCGAGAAGCTTACAGCACTGGCAGGCATGGACCGGGTCTTCTTCTGCAACTCCGGTGCCGAAGCCAACGAAGCGGCAATTAAACTGGCTCGCCTCTACGGCCATAAAAAAGGGATCGAGAATCCCACCCTGCTGGTGATGGAGAACAGCTTCCACGGGCGAACCCTCGCCACCCTGAGCGCCACCGGCAACCGAAAGGTACAAGCCGGTTTCGAGCCGCTGGTAAAGGGCTTCCTACGCGTTCCCTACAACGACCTCGAAGCGATTGAGAACGTCGCCAGGCACCACCCTGAAGTGGTCGCGGTCCTGGTCGAACCAGTGCAGGGTGAAGGTGGTGTAAACATCCCCGAAGACAAGTATCTCAGCGCCATTCGCGTGCTCTGCGACAAGCACAACTGGCTGTTGATGCTCGACGAAATCCAGACCGGCATGGGCCGCACCGGACGTCCCTTCGCCTTCCAGCACGAAGAGTTCCAGCCGGATGTAATTACCGTGGCTAAGGGCCTGGGTAACGGCATGCCCATCGGTGCCTGTCTTGCCCGCGGCGAAGCGGCTGAATTATTCCAGCCCGGCAACCACGGCTCGACCTTCGGCGGCAATCCGCTTGCCTGCGCCGCAGCGCTGGCGGTGGTGGACACCCTGCAGGAGCAACAACTGGCAGCACGCGCCGAAGAACTGGGCCTGCGCATGCTTACGGCCTTTGAACTGGCACTGGGCGATCAGGAGTACATTAGCGACATTCGCGGCCTTGGCCTGATGATCGGCATCGAGATGGATCGCCCCTGCGGCGAGCTGGTCGGCATGGCGCTGGAGCGCGGACTGCTGCTTAACGTCACCGCCGGCAACACCATTCGTCTGCTGCCGCCACTGGTGCTCAGCGACGACGATGCTGATCATCTGGTACAGCGTGTGGCCGAGCTGATTGCCGAGTTTATCGCCACGACCGGCAAATAATGGAACTGTTTATGACTACGCGACACTTTCTCACCCTGCACGACCTATCCAGCGAAGAGCTGAACACGCTGATCCACCGCGCCATCGAACTCAAAGCGATGCAACAGCGCGGCGAGATCTACGAACCGCTGAGGAACAAGGTGCTCGGGATGGTGTTCGAGAAATCCTCGACCCGCACCCGCGTCTCTTTCGAGGCGGGTATGGCCCAGTTCGGCGGCCACGCCATCTTCCTCTCACCCCGTGACACCCAGCTCGGGCGCGGCGAGCCGCTGGAAGATACCGCCCGGGTGCTCTCACGCATGGTCGATGTGATCATGATCCGCACCTTCGAGCACGAAAAGATCGAGACCTTCGCTGCCCACTCCCGGGTGCCGGTGATCAATGCCCTCACTGACATGTATCACCCCTGCCAGTTACTGGCCGATGTCCAGACCTACATCGAACACCGCGGTTCGATCACCAATCGCACTGTGGCCTGGATCGGCGACGGCAACAACATGTGCCACTCATACATCAATGCCGCCATGCAATTCGATTTTCACCTCAATATCGCCTGCCCGGCAGGCTATGAGCCGGATGCGACGCTGGTCGCCAGGGCCGGGAAGCATGTCACAATCACACACAATGCCCACGAAGCGGCGCAGGGAGCCGATCTGGTGACCACCGATGTATGGGCAAGCATGGGGCAGGAGGAGGAACAGAAAATCCGCGAAAAGGCCTTCGCCGACTTTGAGGTCGATGATGCGGTGATGGCATGCGCCAAATCCGATGCCCTATTCCTGCACTGCCTACCCGCTCACCGTGGTGAGGAGGTCAGCGCCTCGGTCATCGACGGTAAGCAGAGTGTCGTCTGGGATCAGGCCGAGAACCGCCTGCATGCGCAAAAGGCGTTGCTCGAATTTCTACTGGTTGACCGCGCGTCATAACTCAATAATCATTTTGAAAGGCAAACCACCGTCAATATAGCCATCCCCCCAAAACACTCAGTGCATACTCGCGACAATACCATCCCACTGTCGAACAAGTATTTACCTGTACCAAGCTGAAAACGAACAAGGGGCCTTGAAGCCCCTTGTTTTATCGTTCTGCCTGACCGCTCCGATTAACGCCTGCCTCGAACCTCTTCTTCCATCTTGTCCAGGCTGGTGTGGCGCACATCCTTACCCTTAACCAGATAGATGACGTACTCACAAATATTGCGGGCATGATCACCCACTCGCTCCAGCGCACGCGCCGCCCACATCACATCCAGCACCCGGGTAATGGTACGTGGGTCCTCCATCATAAAAGTGATGAGCTGGCGCATGATCGACTCGTACTCCTTATCGACCTTGATATCCTCCCGCGCCACATTAAGCGCCGCTTCTACATCCATGCGGGCAAAAGCATCGAGAGCATCGTGCAGCATTTGCCGCACGTGGTTGCCCAGGTGCTGCAACTCCACGAACTGGCTCTTGTTCATCTCCGCATCCGCAAGGCGTACCGCCATACGGCCGACACGCTCAGCCTGATCGCCAATCCGCTCCAGGTCGGTAATGGTCTTGATCACCGCGACAACAAGACGCAGATCACCGGCCGTGGGCTGACGGCGCGCCAACACACGGCTACACTCCTCGTCGATAGCGACCTCCATGGCATTGACACGATAATCGCCGCTGATGGTCTTCTCCCCCAGCGCCGTGTCACCCTCAACCATGGCGCTCACCGCATCCACCAGCTGCTGCTCTACCAGGCCGCCCATCGCCATCACCCGGTTACGGATATCCTCCAGCTCCGCATTGAACTGCTGGGAAATGTGCTGTCCGATATTCATTTTATCCATGATGCATTCTCCACTGCACTAAATTCATTGGTTATCCGTAGCGGCCGGTAATGTAGTCTTCCGTCTGTTTTTTTGCAGGATTGGTAAACAGCGTATCGGTATCACCATACTCAACCAGCTCGCCCATATACATAAAGGCGGTATAGTCAGAGACGCGCGCGGCCTGTTGCATGTTATGAGTCACGATGACAATGGTATATCGATCCTTTAGCTCGTAGATCAGCTCTTCGATCTTCAGTGTCGAAATCGGATCCAGCGCCGAAGCCGGCTCATCAAGCAGCAACACTTCCGGTTCAATCGCGATCGAACGCGCTATGACCAGACGCTGTTGCTGACCGCCTGAAAGACCCAGTGCGGAATCGTGCAGGCGGTCCTTGACCTCATCCCATAGTGCGGCGCCACGCAGTGCATTCTCCACCACATCATCGAGCTCACGGCGACTGCGTTTACCCTGAATACGCAAGCCATAGGCCACGTTCTCGTAAATTGATTTGGGGAACGGATTCGGCTTCTGGAAGACCATACCGACACGCCGACGCAGCTCTGCCACGTTGACGTGACGTGAATACATATCCTCACCGTCCAGCTCGATGGTGCCCTTGATGCGCACGCCATCAACCAAATCATTCATGCGGTTAAAGCAGCGCAGCAGCGTCGACTTGCCGCAGCCGGACGGGCCGATAAAGGCGGATACACGCTGCTTGGGAATGTCCAAATTGATGTTCTTCAGCGCCTGCTTCTCGCCGTAATAAAGATCGAGATCCTTCACCTGGAGAGTAATGCTCTCACTCTTCAGGCTCAGGTGACGCGGCTCTCGATCCAGTGCGCTGATATCGACGCCATGAGTGGAAACTGCTGAGTCGTTCATCGCTCTTCCTTTAATGTTCGAGGGCGCGATATTTCTCGCGCAGGTGATTACGTATAGCGATCGCCGCCAGGTTGAGCAATATGATCACTACCACCAGCAACAGTGCCGTGGCATAGACCAGCGGGCGCGCCGCCTCGACGTTGGGGCTCTGGAAGCCGACGTCGTAGATATGAAAGCCCAGATGCATGAATTTGCGGTCCAGATGCAGGAAGGGAGCGTTGCCATCCAGCCCCAGCGATGGAGCCAGTTTAACGACCCCCACAAGCATCAGGGGCGCCACCTCGCCGGCGGCACGGGCTACGGCGAGGATAAGTCCGGTCATCATCGCCGGGCTGGCCATCGGCAGTACCGTACGCCACAGGGTCTCGGCCTTAGTGGCGCCCAGAGCGAGGCTGCCTTCACGGATCGATCGCGGAATCCGCGACAGCCCCTCTTCGGTGGCAACGATAACGACTGGCACCGTAAGGATGGCCAGGGTCAGCGAGGCCCACAACAACCCGCCGGTGCCGAAAGTGGGTGCCGGCAGCGCCTCAGGGAAGAACAGCTGATCGATGTTACCGCCAAGGAAATAGACAAAGAAACCGAGCCCGAAGACGCCATAGACGATGGAGGGAACACCCGCCAGGTTATTCACCGCAATACGGATGAGTCGTGTCAGTGGCCCCTGCTTGGCATACTCGCGCAAATAGACCGCTGCTACCACGCCGAAGGGTGTCACAAAGATCGACATCAGGATCACCATCAGCACGGTACCGAATATCGCCGGGAAGATACCGCCCTCGGTATTAGCCTCACGCGGGTCATCGCTGACGAACTCCCACAGCTTGGCAAAATAGAAACCGATCTTGGTAAAAAACCCCATTTCGTTGGGTCGATAAGCCCGCACCACACTGGACAGCGGCACCACGACCTCCCTGCCGTCCATCACGATACCGGTGAGGCTGTCGCGCCCGATTTCCCGGTAGAGATCATGCAGCTGTTGCTGCAAACCCTGGTACTCCAGCTCTTGTGCCGCACGCTCTGCCGCAATTTCTGCGTAGCGGGGATCGTCACGGTCCACCTCATCGAGTTCGAGACGTCGTTCAGCCAACCGCAGCCTTTCCAGCTGATAGTTGATCGCACCGATCTCATTTCGCTCTATCCGCTTGATCTCATCACGCAGCGTCGTCACACGCTCGATAAGCGGCTGGAGTGCCTCCCACGCCGCATCGCCGCTGGCGATCGCTTCACCGCCCTTGCTCACCTCTTTGAGATAACCGTAGAAGTTCCCCCACTCATAGCGCTCCAGCGTCATCAGTTTTTCAGGAGTACCCACATCGCGAAGCTGGCGCTCAAGCACCCAGCGGAAATCCAGCCCACCCGTATCGCGGTTTCCAGTCTTTACCAGCAGACGCTTTACCGTATCAATGTCTTGTGGCAATACCATCCCACCCTCACGCAGGCGGGCCGCAGGCACGATTTCGCTGCCGTGGATCTCACCGATGAGGCGGCTGACGCTGCCATCGGTCTCGAGATAGTCCGCCTCCATGATCGGCTTGGCCCAGAAATGGCCGAGACCGCGCGAAGCGATGAGGATGAGCAGTGCCGCCACCATGATGATGCTGGTGCTGACGGCACCGGCGTTGAGCCACACCCAGGGCGATCCGCTACGGAACCAGTTTTTGAGATTATTCTTCATGAACGCGTATCCGTTACAGGCTGCTGTATTTGCGGCGCAGGCGCTGGCGCACGATCTCAGCCAGCGTATTGAAAACAAAGGTGAACAGGAACAGCACCAGTGCTGCCAGGAACAACACACGGTAATGACTGCTTGCCACCTCCGACTCCGGCATTTCAACAGCAATATTGGCCGACAGCGTACGCATCCCCTGGAAGATACTGAAATCCATCACCGGCGTATTACCTGTCGCCATCAGCACGATCATCGTCTCACCCACGGCACGACCGACACCGATCATGATGGCCGAGAAGATCCCCGGGCTGGCGGTCAGGATCACCACCC
>JBFEYJ010000075.1:0-13086 GCA_041562215.1 Thiohalomonadaceae bacterium
ATCTCATGATCCAGCAACTGGTTCTCCCCTCCCTCCGCAGCAGGTTGCACGCAGTGCAACAGCATGCCGCGGATCTGTTGCTCTCCGGTGTTGTAGTAACCGTCGCAGTGCCAGTTGATGGGGCGATTGGTATAAGGGATATAGCGCGGGTGCTCCCCCTCCGGATTGACCGTGATCGAAGTCAAGCCATCGTCGTCAGCCAGCAAGTTACTGTCCAGATGAATCAGACCGAAACGCTCAGCCAGGGCGCGGGGAAACACCTTGTCCGGATTGTCACCGAGTCCGGTGCGATAGATCGCCATGTTGGTCTTGCGCAGACGCTGCAGCAGAGCCTGGAATTCACTCTCCCTAAGGTGGAGTGGATCGGCGACATCGACGATCAATTCTGCAGCTCTGGTGGGATAATCAGCGAGTTTCGCTTCGCGCCAAACCCGGTAGGCCGCATCATTATCGGGCAGAAAAGGGGAGTTGTTTGTCATTGAAGCATTATATCGAGGGCAGGCGCTCAGACAAAGACACAGAGGAAGGTCCTCGCGGGGCGCTCGTGATTCTTGATATCAAACGTCCCGCAAAACACACTCAATTCCCCGGTCCAGGTCCGCGTATCCCGTAGCGGGCCAAAAATCAGGCCGCCAGGGCATCCCGCACACGCTCAAGCCGGGCGCGAACTTCAGCGCCAAGCACCTGGAGCTCTTCACGCCCCACCAGACCCAGCACGGCAGCCGGGTCCATGAAACCGACGACCATCGTCCCATCCTCCGCTTCACGCACCACCACATTGCAGGGAAGCAAGAGACCGATATCCGGCTCAGCATCAATGGCCTGATTCGCCAGCTGAGGGTTGCAGGCACCGAGGATCTTATAGGATCGCTTGTCGATGCCGAGCTTGGCCTTGAGGGTGGCCTTGACATCGATCTCGGTCAGCACTCCGAATCCCTCTCCTTTAAGCGCTTCAGTAACCCTGGCGACGATATCGTCAAAGTTCCCGTTCATTGTCACAGTAAAACCGTACATGTTCGCTCCTACTTGTTGTTGGTTGGATGTTGCTGAAAATTCGGTCAGGCTAATCATGGCAAGGCGGAACAGGCTAAACGACAGCGTTTAACCCGAATCAATAGGTATCCGCAAAATCACGAAAAACGATATTGAATAGCCAACGGATGGCATGAAGTGAATTTTTACGGTACTAAACACTCAGCAACAAGTGCCGTGACCGAGCAATGCCGCTGCTCCAATGATGTGGGTATACCAGGACGATATCAAGCCGCCATCGCAATCGTTATTCCAGTGATGAATAACGCAGCGATGTTTCGCGGCCCAACTGATGCACTCTTCTCCCCCAACCTCATGCCCATTAAGCGAACTCTGGAGGGATAGCGATAACAGCCACACTAGCGGGAAACAATGAATCCGGCAAAGCCCGACTGCCAGCATTCGTCCTCAGCGACGGTAGTACGGCCCTGGTCCGTACATCATTCCCGGTCCGTAGCGGTACATTTCACGGTGCTGCTCGAGCCAGCGCTGCCGCTCCTCTTGCGTCATAGGTCCATTACCCTGGTGATACCTCGGTCCGTAGTACATCCCCGGCCCCATCATCGGACCGCCATACCCCGGGCCATATCCCGGCCCCATCTGACCGCCATATCCCGGGCCGTATCCCGGCCCCATCTGACCGCCATAACCCGGTCCGTATCCCGGCCCCATCTGACCGCCATAACCCGGGCCCCACATCATGCCCGGACCATACCCATACCCGCTGGGCGGCGAGGCCGCCGGTGCTTGCTCATCGCTATCTGCGGCATTCACCGACCAGACAGACAGGGTCAGTACAGAGGCAACAATCGTCTTAACCATTACCTTGTTCATTGCATGGTTCCTCCTGGGTAGCTCACAGCACTGCACATACCCGGCCACACGAGCTTGCAGTGGGGCGCCACCATAAAGCCGGAACAGATGCCGGCGCATACAATGAACGTAGTTGAGCGAAGTCCTCTGTCAACCAGTTCTTCCTGGGGCTCTCCTCTTTACACGACTGACAATGGCTAACCTCCCTGCCCGGCTCGGCGGTTTATTTCATGCCATGCCTCATTCACTTCATCAGGCCACCGGGAAACGAACCAGGCGATAATGTCATCTATTTGATCACTATTGAGCTTCTCTTTCCAGGCAGGCATCTTACCCTGCCCACCTGGGCTTCCATTGGCGATCACGTAGTGCAACATCGGCTTGGGGTGGTGCCAGGCATGGCCGGTACCGTTAAGCGGAGGCGGAGGAAACATGCCATTTGAATCGCGCTGTCGCCAGTGAGGCGCTCCTTCGCCTTTTTCACCATGGCACTCTGCGCAGTTCTGTTGGTATAACCTTCCGCCCCGGGCGACCGATGATGAATCCACTGTCCTTGTCACAGGGCTCCACGACATGGCCTGAGCCTGTGCCGTCGTCGAGTCGGAATCATCACTACAGCCGTTCAAAAGTCCCAGTGACACCATTATCAATAGCAAACGCTTACTCATGATTGTTCTCCCATTGCCTGCACAATGTGAGGCCCCTTTCCGGACATCACACAATAAAAACGATCGTCATTACTCAACAGGACGTCCCATGCCAAAGCATGATTTCGCCAAGTGACTAAGCCGCGTTCATGATGCGGGGAGGAGGGGGGTCCCTAAACAAGGTCACAGAGGAATAGGTATGCGCTGACCCTAATGGATAAAGCGACGAGGCAAACCAGAGAGGAGGGATATGGAGGGACAGTAGCGGGCCGGCCTGACAATGTGTACAACCGGCGCAGTTTTGACAGTCGCCATAACATGGCGATCCTTCTTCACAGATATGTTCTCCCTGCACACTCATCATTGCCGGCATGCCCGAGCCCTGATTCTGTTGCATGGTACAAGGCGCCTGAGTATCGGCAACCACCACGCCTACGTAAGACTGCGGCTGCAGGAGCAACAGAGCAACGAGCACAAGGATCGCTTTCGATGAGTGGATTCGAACCATAATTTCGACACATTAGCCGGATGGTTTTACCGCTGTCAAATCCCGCTACTGCAGATGGGGGGATCCGCAAGGCATCTGTCATGAGGGGAATACGGAGCCCGCCGGCAATACCGTCAATCTCGGTAGCACATCCATAGCACGGTCTTCCTTGCAAGACTTACTTGGTCAGCGCCATGAAGAGTTGCGGGAGTTTCTCCGGAAGGCGTTCGATACGGTCGATCACCGTGAACTGCTTGCCGAAGATATCCTGAACATATTCATCGGCACGCGAATCAAGATTAATACAATAAGTGTAGATGCCGTCCTGATCCAGTTCCTGCACGGCCTTGTGCGCGTCCCGGATCAGTAACTGCGAATCATCCACATCGATATCCGAGGGTTCACCGTCGGTCAGCACCAGTAGCAGTTTCTTGTCAGCCTTGCGTGCACCGAGATAATGAGAGGCATGACGTAACGCCGCCCCCATGCGGGTGGAATATCCTGCCTCCATCGCCGCCAGGCGCGCTTTGACCGTGTCATCCCAGCCCTCAGAGAAGCCTTTAATGTGCTGGTAGAACACCTCATGGCGGGTGTTGGAAGAGAAACCGGCAATGGCGAAATCATCCCCCAGGCCCTCGATGGCCAGGCTCAGCAATGATACCGCCTCCTGGGAGAGTTCAAGGATGGTCTGCTCGCAGCCCTCCGGCACATCATTGAGCGAAGCGGAAAGATCCAGGAGCAGAAGCACAGCGATGTCACGACCATCGTGGCGATGACTCATATTGATCCTGGGATCGGGCTGAGTGCCGGCCTTGTGGTCGATAAGCGAACGAATCGCCACATCGAGATCGAGCTCGCTGCCCTCCTCCTGATAGCGCACACGCACGAACTGCTGCGGCTTAAGCAGGTCAAGGATGCGCTTGAGCTGCTTGGCCAGAGCATCGTGCTTTGACAGCAAACGGTCGATCTTGCCTGCATCGCCTGAGGTGTGCAGGCTTTCGTAGAGGCTGACCCAATCGGGACGGTAGGTCTTGGTGTTGTAGTCCCACTCCTTGTAGAGGCGCGGCGGCAATCCATCGGACTGTTTCTCCTCAGGGTTGAGCTTGCGCTCCTCCTCGAACATCTCCTCCTCGTCGCCCTCTTCGATGAAGCGCCACATATGGCGGTTGTCGTCGCGGTAGTCCACCTCGGTGTCGGCGAAGTAGATGTTGGCGGATTGATCCTCCTGTCGGCGGGTACGGGCGATGTAGGAGATCGCAAGGCTCGCTACTGCACTGGTCGAGTGCTCACCACTGGCCATCAGTTCATTGAAGCGCTCGACAAACTCCAGCAGGTCTGGATTCTCATAACCGTGGTCGGCATCGAGTACAGCGTAGGAAAACATCGCCAAGCGGTGACGGATGCACGATGCCTTTTCCGGGTCACAGTCGTGTTCACCTGGGCGAGGGTGCAGCGCAAGCAATGACAAGCGTAGTCCCGGATAGGTTTCCATCACCAAACGGTCTATACGGGCATCCTCAAAGTGCTCGATTGCCACGCGCTGGAACGGGCTATAGTTGTCGGCGACGATCGCCCCAGTCCAGCGCCGGTGCCCGGCAAGGTGTGCCAGTAATATACGGTAACGATCGATGCCGCGGATGCCGTTCTTGTCGTCATACACATCGGGCACACGGATGCCGTAGGCATCGTAATAGGGCATCGGCTTGCGCAACTCATCAAAGGCGCTGGAATACGGCACCAGATGATCATGTTCCTGCCATAACGAGCGCAGGTAGAGATCCAGCTTCCGCTCATGGTCCATAAACAGCGTGCCGTGGCGCTCGCGCTGCATCACCGCGCGGCTATCGGCAGACTGCAGACTGAAGTAGTCCTTCTGCCGCTCCGGGTGGTTGCCGTAATTACGAATGCCATACTCAACCCAGTTCCTCACTCCAGCACAGGAGAGGCTGCGGAACAATACCGGGACCTGATTGAGAAACTCGGGCAAACCGGGGCTGGGAATGGTCTTCTGGAAACCGTGAATCGAACCGGTGGTGCGCTCCATGAAATCGAACACCAAGTCGATATAGCCAGTAAGCAACTCCTCGCTGCCGAGGCGACGCGATGCCTCTCCGATGGTTTGCAGGAAAGGCGGGATCGCCTTGCCATTGGGGGTGCGAGACATCTTCCACACCGCCTGCGAGACGACATTGAGGGTCGACTCACCGAGCCGAGTGGCCACTTCAGGCATTTCCTCCAGGTAGACCAACACCGGCTCGAAGCCACGGCCAATTTTGCAGATGAGGCCTGCGCCGTCGAGGTAATCCTTAAGCCCTTGGGGTGAGAGGACCTTGAGCGCCTCCTCCATGCAATGGGGAAAGAACTCATCAAGATCGCGAAAGCCGCAAGAGAGCTGCTCGCGGAAGTACTGAATCTGTTCGTCATTCAAAGGCATGGTATGAAAAACCCTTTACCGCAAAGGACGCAAAGGTCGCAAAGTGATTGTAAGTTACCCCATCCGTAACCCATCGGGGTCATCGGTTGGTTCGAGAGAATGGCTGGTTCAAACGATTTAGTACCGTTCTTCTTTTGCGTCCTTTGCGCCCTTGGCGTTGAGTCTTTAGGCAAAAATCGCGTCGATGGCGTGGTCCAGCGTGTCGCGAATGTCTTTATCATCGGTGATCGGACGCACCAGTGCCATGCGGCAGGCAGCCTGTGGCTTGATCCCCTTACCGATAAGGCTGGCTGCATACACCAGCAGTCGGGTGGAGATCCCCTCATCCAGGCCATGTCCCTTAAGGTTTCGGGCGGTCTCGCCAATCTTCACCAGTTTACCGGCAACATTCACGTCGATGCCGGTCTCCTTGCTGATGATGCCGGCCTCTGTCTCTGCGGATGCATAGTCGAAGTCCATGGCAACGAAGCGCTGCTTGGTCGACTGCTTAAGATCCTTCATCAGTGACTGGTAGCCGGGGTTATAGGAGATCACCATCTGAAAGTCGGGATGCGCCTCCACCAGCTCGCCTTTCTTGTCCAGGGGCAAGGTGCGGCGATGGTCGGTGAGCGGGTGAATCACCACGGTGGTGTCCTGGCGCGCCTCGACCACCTCATCGAGATAGCAGATGGCGCCGATACGCGCAGCGGTGGTCAGCGGGCCGTCGAGCCAGCGGGTACCGTCTGCATCAAGCAGATAGCGACCAACCAAGTCCGAGGCAGTCATATCTTCGTTACAGGCCACGGTAATTAACGGCTTGCCCAGTTTCCAGGCCATATGTTCGACAAAACGTGACTTACCACAACCTGTAGGCCCCTTCACCATCACCGGCAGGCGAGCCTGATAGGCCGCTTCGTAGAGTTCTACCTCATCGGATTGAGCCTGGTAGAACGGCTCTTCCTTAATAACGTATTGATCCTTCTCGATGCTCATGGACAACTCCCGAAAGATTGGTCGGTGATTAAATTCGAAGCATTATAGTCAGGCACAGTTATAAACTGAATTCACGTTTTCTGATTTGATGCATAAGCTATTACTTATCTATTACTTATCCATCAATCATTCAAGATACCGGGCAGACAGCATAGCAGTGTTAGTCGGGCTCAACCCAATTTCTCTTTGCCTCTGCTGAAGCCAGGTGCTCCTGGCTGTAATAGCGAACCAACACCACCTCGGTGTCGCTCACCAATTCCGGATTAGATCGCACGAACAGCTCAAAATCCTCCAGCATGGCGTTCTGCAGTGTCAACGCCTCGGTAAGGGTATGGTTGAACTTCTCAGGTGCACGGAGTTTTGTTGCCTGCTTCCTTCCCCGTAACAGACACGCACATTGCCTTTATTCAAGCCATCGTGAACCACGATACAGCCACGCCATGCGCTAATGCCCCACATGTCAAAATGTTCCGGGCTCAGCGCACGCTGTTCGAATTACTTGAGATAGGTTTTATCGTCCAGTGTCATCACTTCATCTTCAAGTGAGTGAAAGCAACGAAGCATGTGGGCTAAATCCGTCGACGAGTCAACAAAAAAAGCCCCGCAAATGCGGGGCTTTTTCTTGCTTGATAGCAAGGTGTGCTGATTACTTGTGCACGCCCAGCTTCTCGCGCCAGCCGGGGAAGATCTTATCGGCGTCGTGCGGGAATGACTCGAATGCGCGAGCGAACTCTTTGTGATCTTTCGCGAACTCGATCGGGTCGGCACCTGACTTCCAGCACTCGTAGGACTGACGCAGGGAGATCGCGCCAGCAGCCGGGCTGTCGATGTGGCCATAGGAACCGCCACCAGAGGTGTTAATGACGTTGCCGTGGCCCAGGTTCTCGAAGAAGCCGGGCAGACGCAGGGCGTTCATACCACCAGAGATAATCGGGGTGGTAGGCTTCATACCGTACCATTTCTGGTTGTAGACCGGCCCCTGGCACTCGTCACGCTCGATCATGTAAGCGATGATCTTGTCTGAGGCGTCGCCTTCCATCTTGCCGTAGCCCATGGTGCCGACATGGATACCGGAAGCACCCTGCAGACGGGACATCTTGGCCAGGACAAACGCAGTGTAACCACGCTTGGCAGAAGGAGAGGTTACGGCACCGTGGCCGGCACGGTGGTAGTGCAGGTACTGACCGGGGTAGTTACGGCGCGCGGTGGTCACCATGCCGGGGCCGCCGACGTAACCGTCAACCAGGAACGCAACCTTGTCGGCGTCTGGACCGAAGGTCTCGAGGATGTAATCGGCACGGGCCAGCATCTCGTAATGGTCATCCGCGGTAATGTTGGCGGAGAACAGCTTGGCCTGGCCGGTCTCGTCCTGGGCACGCTTCATGGCATCGGCAACGAGTGGGATTACCTTCTTGGTGGGGCAGAAGGTCTGGTTACCCTGGGGCTCGTCATTCTTGATGAAGTCGCCACCAAGCCAGAACTGGTAAGCCGCCTGAGCGAAAGGCTCGGGACGCAGGCCGAGCTTGGGCTTGATGATGGTACCGGCGATGTAGCCACCGTTCTCAACCGGACGGCCAAGGATGCGCCACATATCGCTAATGTCCTTGGACGGACCGTCGAACAGCTGGATCATGCGCTCGGGCATGTAGAAGTCGTACATCTTGGCGTGCTCGACGTCACCCATACCCTGGTTGTTACCGATGACCAGAGTCAGGAAGGACACCAGCATCGCACGGCCGTCAGTGACGTTGCGGTCGAACAGCTCGATGGGATACGCGATGCGCATCTCTTCGGTGGCTTCGTCGATAAGGTAAACCAGCGCGTCAACACCCTTGGTGAAGTCGTCGGTGGTGGAAACCTCAACATTGGTACCAGTAGAGGATTCGGCAGCGAAGTGGGCAGCCACTTCAAGATAGCCGTAACCAGCTGCTGGCTTCATCTTATAAGCAACAAGTACGTGCTTGCCGCCTGCGATCAGATCCTCTTCCTTCAGGGAAAGGTCAGCGTAACGTGCAGATTGATCCATTTGAATCACTCCCATTGCAAGTTAAAGAAATCGTGCCGCGGACATCATAATAAACCGCGGTCTGCTCAAATCCCGCTGCAGCAGCTGAAAGATGCTTGCGCCAGCAGGAAGGCAAATATATAGGCAATGGTCACATAAGGAAATTAAAATAAAGTGATTACTATCATAAGCATTTCATTATGATAGCCTCTCTCTTATCTATCTTTAACCTGCGTTACCGTATTAGATAAGAACCAGTACTCTTCGGTTGGGATTTTCATCGGCAGCAATTAGATCATCCGATGCCCACTGGCCTGGCCTCAAGCCTGTTTTTTCGCCACTGCTACCGTGTAGGTCTTTCCCTGTTTAAGCTTGTCGTAATTGCCGAACACCTCGTTGAAACTCCGCTTTATGAACTGGCGCAAGCCGGTAATGGTGACCACATAGAATCGACCACCGGGTTTCAGATGGGCCAGTGCGTCGTAGAGAAAGAGATAGAGCATCTCGTTGCCAACCTTGGCCGGGATGTTCGAGGCGATGACGTCGAATTTCCGATCGCCTAAGGCGGCAAAGCCGTTGCTTAGTATCGCCTCGGCGTTATCGATACGATTAATCGCGATATTCCTGTTGGCGTACTCTACCGCCACGAAATCCTTATCTACCAGTACCGTGTGGCCCTTCGGCGCCAACCGTGCCATGGTCATGCCGATGGGTCCATAACCACACCCCAGATCAAGGCAGTCGTCACTCTCCTCAATCTCCATAAAATCGAGGAGCATGCGTGAACCCTCATCGACCTCGCGGGGTGAGAAGATGCCCCAAGTGGTGTGAAAAGTCAGTTTCTGACCGCACAGCTCATCGCTGAAGACGATGTCCTGGCGCAGCTTGGCGAGAAAAGCCTTGGTATCCATTACATTTCCGGGATGATTAAGAGAGTGCCTATTATGGCCGCTTCATGCACTTGAGCACAGTCAAATACGACCGCTCTGCCATTTAAAGGAAAATGTGCTTTAATGAGCTTATTAACATCACGTTTTTCATAAGAAAAGATTATAACAACCATGAACATCACTCTTCGTCAGCTCAAAGTCTTTGCTTCGGTTGCAAAACACCTGAGCTTTACCCGCGCCGCAGAAGAGCTGCACCTAACCCAACCGGCCGTGTCCATGCAGGTGAAGCAACTGGAGGGGCAGTTGGACAGTGCGCTATTCGAACAGCTGGGCAAGAAGATCTATCTCACTGAAGCCGGGGAGGAGGTTTACCACTACAGTCGTCTCATCTCGCAGCAACTGGATGAGCTGGAAACCGTCCTGGCCAATATTAAAGGTCTGGAATATGGCAAGCTGCGGATTTCGGTAGCCACCACGGCCAACTATTTCGCTCCGCACCTGCTGGCTGCCTTTTGCCAACTTTATCCCGGGGTCAACGTCATCCTTAACGTCACCAATAGACAGACACTGCTGCACCAACTTAGCGAAAACGAAGTCGATATGGTCATCATGGGGCAGCCCCCGGCTGAGATGGACCTGGAGGCCGCCGCCTTCATGGACAACCCCCTGGTGACCATTGCGCCGCAGGAGCATCCACTGGCCGGGCAGGAGCGGATCCCGCTCAAGCGTCTTGAGAAAGAGGTCTTTCTGGTACGTGAAACCGGCTCAGGTACACGAATAGCCATGCAACGCTTCTTCGATAAGCACGGAATCAGCATCACCACCAGCATGGAGGTCAGTAGTGATGAGGCAATAAAACAGAGCGTTCAGGCAGGTCTTGGCTTAGGCATGATGTCTCAGGATGCCGTACAACTTGAACTCAGTATGGGCAAGCTGGCGATTCTCGATATCGAGGAATTTCCTATCCTGCGCTACTGGTATCTCGTACACCGAAAGGGAAAACGCCTGTCTGCCACCGCACAGGCATTTAAGGATTTCCTCCTCAATGAGGCCGCCACTTCGCTGGGGTCGCGTTTCCCTTTGCTATCGAAGGCACAGCGCATCAAACGTTAACGCATGCTTGTCTTACGTTGAAATGGCCATGGAACACACGGAATACTCGGACATGTAAATAGGAGTCCACAGTCTCTAAGATTTTATCATCCCAACATTAGTCGCAGCCGATTTGCCTTGAATGACATCGCTATGGAGTCTAACTTTTCCGACTATTCCGTGTGTTCCGTGACCAAACATACAAAAAAGGCGGCCGTGTGGCCGCCTTCTTCATGTCACCGGACAGGCCTTACTTAACCTTGGGGTCCAGTGAACCAGTCTCGTACTGCTGGAACATGGATTCCAGAGAGATTGGCTTGATCTTCGATGCCATCCCGGCAGAACCGAAGGACTCGTAACGAGCCTTGCAGATCCCGGCCATTGCCTTGGTGGCTTCCTTAAGGAACTTGCGCGGATCGAAGTTGGCCTTGTTCTCAGCCAGGTGCTTGCGAACGGAGCCGGTCGAAGCCATACGCAGGTCAGTATCGATGTTGACCTTGCGAACACCACTCTTGATCCCTTCAACGATTTCTTCAACCGGTACGCCATAGGTCTGACCCATGTCACCGCCAAAGTCGTTGATGATCTTGAGCCAGTCCTGAGGCACAGATGAGGAACCGTGCATGACCAGATGCACGTCGGGGATGCGCTCGTGGATCTCTTTGACGCGGTCAATACGCAGGATTTTGCCGGTCGGCTCCTGAGTGAACTTGTAAGCCCCATGTGAGGTACCGATGGCAATCGCCAGCGCATCAACGCCGGTCTTCTTAACGAAGTCGGCGGCCTCATTAGGATCGGTCAGCAGCATGTCCATGTCCAGCTTGCCTTCTGCACCGTGACCATCTTCCTCACCCATCATGCCGGTTTCCAGGGAACCCAGGCAGCCCAACTCGCCTTCGACAGATACGCCACAGGCATGTGCCATTTCCACTACGCGACGGGTGACGTCAACGTTGTACTCGAAGGAGGCCGGGGTTTTGCCGTCATCCATCAAGGAGCCATCCATCATTACGGAAGAGAAACCGGACTGAATGGAACGGGCGCAGATGGCCGGGGAAGCACCGTGATCTTGATGCATCACTACCGGGATGTGCGGATACATTTCGACAGCGGCCAGGATCAGGTGACGCAAAAAGGGCTCACCAGCATAGGAACGGGCACCGGCAGAACCCTGCAGGATCACCGGGCTGTCAACAGCATCGGCAGCCTGCATGATGGCATGCACCTGCTCCATGTTGTTGACATTAAATGCGGGCAGACCGTAGCCGTGCTCAGCGGCATGGTCCAGAAGTTGACGCATGGATACAAGGGCCATTTCGACCTCCTTCAGTTATCGTTCAGAACTAATAAATCGTTTGTTAACCAGGGGCAGTGGCTACAACTAAACCAAATCGCCGACCTTGACGATCTTCATGGCATTTGTACCACCATGTACGCCCATCAGATCCCCCTTAGTGATAATGACCAGGTCACCGTCACGCACGGCACCGCGACGACGCAACTCGTCGATCGCCTCCCGATTGAGTTCGGCGTGATCGGTAGTGGTGACATCAAAACTCACCGGGTATACGCCACGGAACAGCGTCACCTTGCGACGGGTGGCTACATGCCGGGTCATCGCATAGATGGGGATCCCCGAGCTGATCCGCGACATCCACAAAGTGGTGGAACCGGACTCTGTGAGAGCGGCGATCGCTTTCACCTTGAGGTGATTAGCGGTATACATCGCCGCCATCGCTATCGCTTCGTCGATGTAGGTAAACTCGGAATGGATACGATGGTCCGAGACCATGGCTATACGCTGCTTCTCAGCTTCGAGGCAGATACGGTGCATAGCACCGATGGCCTTATCCGGATACTTGCCAGTCGCCGTTTCCGCAGACAGCATGACGGCATCGGTACCGTCGAGGACCGCGTTGGCCACATCGAACACTTCAGCGCGGGTCGGGATCTGGTTCTCGATCATCGACTCCATCATCTGAGTAGCGGTGATCACTGCACGATTCATGCTACGCGCCTGGCGAATCAGCTGCTTCTGCACCGGAGGGAGTGCGGCATCACCGATCTCCACGCCAAGGTCACCACGGGCGATCATAATCACGTCGGAGGCAGCGATGATCTCCTCGACGACGTCCAGCGCCTCGGCGCGTTCAATCTTGGCGACAATTGCACCGTTACCACCTGCGGCACGAAACAGTTCACGTGCCTCATTGACATCTGCGGCAGTTCGCGGGAAGGAGACTGCCAGATAGTCCGCCTCCATTTTCGCCGCCGTCTTGATATCCTCGCGATCCTTGTCAGTCAATGCCGGTGCCGATAAACCACCACCCTGGCGATTGATACCCTTGCGATCAGAGAGCACACCGCCGACCACAACACGGCAAACGATGCGCTTACCTTCAACCTGATCAACCCACAATACCAGTCGACCATCATCGAGCAGCAGGGTGTCACCACGACTGAGATCGTCCGGTAATTCCTTGTAGGCGATGCCAACACGCTCTTTGTCACCACCATCAGGCGGGCAGCCCGCGTCAAGAGTAAAGGTATCACCCTCTGTCAGCGAGACCTTTCCTTCCTTGAATTGTTCGATACGGATCTTCGGCCCCTGCAGGTCGCACAGTACACCTACTTGGCGCCCATGGGCACGGGCACGGTTACGCACCCGTTCCGCACGTTCGATGTGCTCATCGGGAGCACCATGTGAAAAATTG
>JBFEYJ010000076.1:0-12865 GCA_041562215.1 Thiohalomonadaceae bacterium
AGCTCGCTGAAGGCCTTTTCCTGCTGCTCTTTCAGGTCATCCTCCATGGCCTGTATCTGGCTGCGATAGTCGTCGCTTTCGAAGGCAGCGGGGATTGCCGTGGTAAGTTCTTCTACCAATTGCTCCATGTCCCTGCGGAGCGTCTCTCCTCTTCCTGGCGCCAGTTTCAGGGCCTTGGGTTTGTGAGGTTGTTTGAAGTTGTTGACGTAACACCAGTCGGGTGGATGGGATTGTGCGCTGGCTTTTTGTTCAAGGAACTGGCGCACCATCGTGTGTTTTCCCATCCCCGGGGGACCCATCACATAGAGGTTGTAACCCTCGCGCTGGATGCCGATGCCGAAGTGAACTGCCTGAACGGCACGAGCCTGGCCAATGATCTCGCTCAGGTCCTCCAGCTCATCCGTGGTCTCGAATTCGAAGCTCTCCGGGGGACAGCGGTTGGCAAGGGCATTCGCCTCGATTCGTCTGGCTGAAGTCATGGCGGTCCTTTGTCAGTGTTGTTGTACAAGTGTATCCCCAGACGGGGTGAAATCAATCGTCTATTCGAGTGCGGCCTGCCAAGTCGCGAGCAAACTGCCAAGCGGCACGGCCACTGCGTGAGCCGCGTGCATGGGCCCAGCGTAGTGCTTCCTCTTTTGCCTGTTCATCGAAGTGCACGATACCCAGTTGGCGCAACCAGTAGTGAACGATATTCAGGTACTCGTCCTGATTGAAGGGGTAGAAAGAGAGCCATAGCCCGAACCGTTCCGATAGGGAGATTTTCTCTTCAATACTGTCGCCGAAATGGATCTCGGTATCGACTACCCGGGCCTCAAGGTTTTCGCTCATGAACTCAGGAACAAGGTGGCGACGGTTGGATGTGGCGTAAATCAGGATATTATCCGGTGCTGCATCGAGCGAGCCGTCCAGAGCCACTTTGAGTGCCTTGTAACCGGGATCTCCGGCCTCGAAACTGAGATCATCGCAAAACAGGATGAAACGTTCCTGGCGTTCGCGTATCAGGTCCACAATCTGTGGCAGATCGATAAGCTCATGGCGATCGACCTCGATGAGGCGCAGTCCCTCTTCGGCGTGAGCGTTGAGAAGCGCCTTTACCAGTGATGACTTGCCGGTGCCGCGCGAACCCCAAAGCAGGGCATTATTGGCCGGGAGGCCGCGGATAAACTGGCGGGTGTTCTGTGACAGTATGGATCTTTGCCGTTCGATGCCCTGCAAATCATCCAGTCGAAGGGTGTGGGGATGGCGAATGGCCCGGAGTGAGCCGCCATGGGGATGGGAGTGCCAGCGAAAAGCGAGGGCGCTCCAGTCTGTCGGGGTGGGAACGGGAGGCAACTGCTGCTCCAGTTGCAGCAGCAGTCGTTCCGCATGCTCGAAGAGTCCTTTTAATTGTTCAATCATTTATGTTTGAGGTTCAAGTTTCAACGTTGGCAAGCATCAATATGGCATCCCTGCGATTTGCGGGCGCCTCCTTTCTATCTCAGCTGGAAGCCGCCCCTCCGGGGAAACGGGGCAGGAATCCCGTTCTTGGTTGCAAAAGGCACCTGATATCCTGTTCTCACGCCAGTTTCTTGTACTTGATGCGATGCGGCTGTACCGCCTCCTCGCCGAGGCGCCGTTTTTTGTCCTCCTCGTAGTCGGCGAAGTTGCCCTCGAACCACTCCACATGAGACTCGCCTTCGAAGGCGAGGATATGGGTGGCGATGCGGTCGAGGAACCAGCGGTCATGGGAGATCACCACGGCGCAGCCGGGGAACTCCAGGAGAGCCTCTTCCAGCGCACGCAGGGTTTCTACGTCGAGGTCATTGGTCGGTTCGTCGAGCAGTAACAGATTGCCGCCGGCAGCGATTAATTTGGCCATATGCAGGCGGTTTCGCTCACCACCGGAGAGATCGCCTACCCGCTTTTGCTGGTCCGAGCCCTTGAAGTTGAAGCGGCTGACGTAAGCACGGGAGTTCAGGACGAAATCACCGACCATCATGTTATCGTGGCCGTCGGAGACCTCTTCCCAGACGGTCTTCTTGGGATCCAGCGCATCTCGACTCTGGTCGACGTAGGCCAGCTTCACCGTATCACCCAGGCGCAGTTCGCCGCTATCGGGGGTCTCCTGCCCCACCAGCATGCGGAACAGGGTGGTCTTGCCGGCGCCGTTGGGGCCGATGACACCGACGATGCCGCCGGGCGGTAAGTTGAAGTTGAGGTCGTCGATAAGCAGGCGATCATCGAATCCCTTCTTCAGATTCTTCGCTTCGATCACCAGATCACCGAGGCGCGGCCCTGGCGGAATGAACAGCTCATTGGTCTCATTGCGCTTCTGGTACTCCTTCGAGGAGAGTTCATCGAAGCGTGCCAAACGTGCCTTGGATTTCGCGTGGCGACCCTTGGGATTGGAGCGCACCCACTCCAGTTCCTGCTTCATCGCCTTGACCCGGGCGGCCTCGGACTTCTGCTCCTGCTCCAGGCGCTTCTCTTTCTGCTCCAGCCAGGAGGAGTAGTTGCCCTCCCATGGGATGCCTTGGTCGCGATCCAATTCCAGGATCCATCCGGCGACGTTGTCGAGGAAATAGCGATCATGGGTGATTGCCACCACGGTGCCTTCGTAATCGTGGAGGAAGCGTTCCAGCCAGGCTACAGACTCGGCGTCGAGGTGATTGGTAGGCTCGTCCAGCAGCAGCATGTCCGGTTTTTCCAGCAGCAGCTTGCAGAGTGCCACACGGCGTTTTTCACCACCGGAGAGCTTGCTGACGTTTGCATCCCAGGCCGGCAGGCGCAGGGCATCGGCGGCGACTTCCAGGTGACGGTCAATGTTGTGGCCGTCAGTGGCTTGAATGATGTTCTCCAGCTTCGCCTGTTCAGTAGCCAGGGCATCGAAATCCGCATCAGGTTCGGCGTAGGCGGCGTAGACCTCATCGAGGCGCTTGAGGGCGTTTTTTACTTCACCAACCGCCAGCTCAATGTTGCCGCGCACATCAAGGCTCTCATCCAACTGGGGCTCTTGAGGCAGGTAGCCGATATTGATACCGGCCTGTGGCCGGGCCTCGCCTTCTATCTCAGTATCGATACCGGCCATGATGCGCAGCAGGGTCGATTTGCCGGCACCGTTGAGGCCGAGCACACCGATTTTGGCCCCAGGGAAGAAAGAGAGAGAGATATCCTTTAGGATTTCCCGCTTCGGCGGCACGATCTTGCCTACGCGGTTCATGGTATAGATGTACTGCGCCATATTGCTCCACACATTCAGGTAAAAGGAAATGGTCGTTATTATACGCCGGGCAGCCCTTTACAAACAAAAGTACGATATCGGGTAGGGGAGGTCATGAGACTAACTACATGGTCAGTCGACATTTTACGCAGTGGTTTCGGGCAGTCTTTCAGTTCGTAGGGGAAAGTGGAAGAGTGGCTGTTTGCTGGGGTGTGCCTGATAGAAAGCTCCTGTCGCGGTTGGAATCACTCAGAAGCTTTCACCTTCCTGCATGAATGCTGCTTGTTTCGCCCGGCCACCGGGAATAGGATGTGGGTTGCTGTAACCGTCTAAAAAAGGATGACTCAAGAGTGGTTTTTGAATGGCACAGTCACTACGCATAATTCTGGTCGCGCGTTCTGCTGAAGATGCCCGCCTGGTGATGGATTCTGTGCGTCAGGGTGGTCTCAATGCGGAGTTTCATCACCTTGTTGGTGTGAAGGGCTTGCAGCAACTCCTGGATAAGGGTGAGTGGGATCTGGTGATTAGCGCTTGCGATCCGGGTGAAGAGGTTGCGCTGGCGGTGATTAAACAGGTGCGACAGACTAGATTGGACCTTCCCGTCATTGTTGTGGCGGATGCCGTTGGCGAGGATATGGCGGTGATGCTGATGCACGAAGGCGCCCACGATTTCATCACCCGGCACAATCTGGTCCGACTGGTTCCTGCGATCGAGCGGGAACTGGAGGAGCTGGAGATTCGTCGTCGCCACCAGATTGCAGAGCAGGCGCTACGCGAGAGCGAACAGCGTTTTCGCCAGTTGACCGATAATATTGGTGAGGTGCTTTGGCTGCTTGACGCCGGCCGCCAAGGTATTCTTTACCTCAGTCCCGCCTTTGAGGAGGTGTGGGAGCGTCCCTGTGAGTGGTTAATCGCCAACCCCGAGCGCTTGCTGGAAACCGTCCATCCGGAAGATTTTCATCGGGTGCAGGCGCAACTGGCCGATGCCGGCTGGGAGGGTTTTACCGGGGAGTACCGCATCCTGTTGCCGGATGGCCAGACCCGTTGGATTAATACACGCTCTTTCCCGATCCGTGACCAGGCCGGCGAGGTCTGCCGGATTGGCGGTCTTTCCATCGATGTCAGTCGCAGCCGGCGGCTTGAAGAGGAGAGGGAAATGATGTCACGCGCTCTGGAGCAGTCTGCCGACGCCGTGGTCATCACCGACGAGAACGGTGACATGGTTTACGTCAATCCGGCTTTCGAGGATATCACCGGTTACAGCAGGGAAGAGGCGCTCGGTAAAAAAGCAAATCTCCTCAAGTCCGGAATGCAGGATGATGATTTCTATCGCTCCATGTGGAAGAGCATTACCAGCGGTCTTCCTTTTACTGACATTTTTATTAACCGGCGCAAGGATGGTGAGCTTTATTTCGAGGCAAAAACCATCACACCGGTATGTTCCGCTGATGGTGTTTTGACTCATTTTGTCTCTACCGGCAAGGATATTACCAATCGCCTCAAGGAGAAGGAACGGCTGGAGCGTCTGCTGCATTATGATGCGGTAACCGGCCTGGCCAATCGTGTGCTGCTGCTGGACCGACTGACTCAGGCTATCCTGCAGGCCAGGCGCCAGGGTGGTACGTTGGGTGTGGGTTGCGTGGGTCTGGAGTTTTCCGAACTGCTCGGTAAAGCGCAGGAAAAGGTACTGGGTGAGCGACTGTTGAAAAAGGCGGCACAAAGGCTTGTCGAGGCCCTTGAGCGTAATACCACCGTTGCCCGGATCCGTGATGATGAATTTGTGATCCTTCTCAAACATCTGGACAACACTGAAGATTACGAAGCGGTGGCAAAATCCCTGTTGCAGGCATTTTCAGAGCCTGTTGTGGCCGAAGGTTACGAATTATTTCTCTCTCCGGCCATTGGTATTGCGCTCTTTCCCGATGATGGCGTTGAGGGGGAGGCATTGATCGCTCATGCCAATCTTGCAATGAAAGTTGCACATGGTCATCGGCAAAACAACTACCAATTCTATAACAAGGAAATGTCAAACAGGCCAAAATCCCTGTCCAGTTGAATGCCTGCAAAGTGACCGCTTAAGCACATCGTTTCCGATATATGCCGACCTCTGCCCTGATGTGGCAAGGGGAAGCCCTTTGTTTGGCGCCTTCCTGATAATCCAAGCGAACGGTAGCCACAAGATGAACTTCTCTGGCGCATTTCATGTTAGATAGGCAACAAGTCAAGGATAATCTCGGGTGAGTTTTTCCTGGGTTCTTGAAATGGGCGGCGGCTTCCTTTATGTTCCGTACGAGTGTATATTAGAGAATACTAATATAACTCTTGTCTGCTAATATCCACAAGAAAGAGCATAGGGGAATAGTGATGCGCATGATGCGTTTATTTGTTTTTGGCTGTCTAGGCGTCGCCTGGGCTGGAGCCGGAGTAGCAGCCGAGCCGGTGGCATTGAGCAGCGCCGAGGCCAATCTGAGTGTGATTGCCCGTGAGCAGGTGGTTGATTCGGTGATCGAGGCGGTTCACCAGAGCACCGTGTCAGCCCAGACCTCCGGCAGGATCACCGATGTAATGGTGGATGTGGATGATTACGTCAATAAGGGCGATATCATTGTCCGTTTCCGCGACCGGGAACAGCAGGCGGCGCTCAAGGCGGCGGTTGCCCGTGCCGAGGAAGCACGCTCCAGTTTTAACCGCATGAAGGATCTGCTCGCACGCAAGCTGGTTTCCAGGGCCGAGTATGACCGGGCTGAAGCGGGGCTCAAGTCTGCAAACGCGGCGCGAGAGCAGGCTCAGGAGCAAGTCGAACATACCGTGGTGCGCGCGCCCTACAGCGGCATCGTGGTTAAACGCCATGTGGAGCCGGGAGAGACGGCCAGTCCGGGGCAACCGCTGATGACCGGCATCTCGCTGGAGAAACTGCGTGCAATCGCCGAAGTCCCGCAGAGCCATATCGTCAGTGTTCGCAAGCTGGCGCGCGCACGCGTGATCTTCCCCACCCAGGAAAACGCCAGTGTCGTGGGCGAGACTCTGACCATTAGCCCATACGCCGATCCGATCTCCCATACTTTCAAAGTACGGGTCGATCTGCCCGAGGGGCAGCATGGGGTATACCCGGGGATGTTCGCCAAGGTGGCCTTTGTCACTGATGAAGTGCAACGGCTGCTGATCCCGGCTGAGGCGGTGGTTCATCGCAGTGAGGTTACCGCTGTCTATGTGATCAAGGATCAGCAGATCAGCTTTCGTCAAATTCGGGTCGGTAAAACGCTCGATGATGGCCGGATTGAGGTGCTGGCCGGACTCGACGCCGGTGAGAAGGTGGCGCTGGAACCGATCCGTGCCGGTGTGATGCTCAAGGAGCTGCGTACAGGGAAGGATTCATGAAAGAGAAAATGGGGATCTCGGGCAATATTGCCAAACGCTTCCTGACCACTGAAATCACACCGCTTATCGCCCTGGTAGGTTTTCTGCTTGGGGTGTTCGCGGTGATGATCACTCCGCGTGAGGAAGAGCCGCAGATCAATGTGACCTTTGCCAATGTCTTTATCGCCTACCCCGGCGCCTCGGCAGTGGAAGTCGAACACCTGGTCAGTTCACCGGCAGAACAGATCCTCTCTGAGATCGAGGGGGTCAAGCATGTCTATTCCGTCTCCCAGCCGGGCATGTCGGTGCTCACCGTGCAGTATGAGGTGGGTGAAGACCGCACTGCTGCCATCGTGCGCCTGTATAACGCCATGTTTTCCAAGGGGGACTGGCTGCCGGCGAATCTCGGTGTCAGTCAGCCCATTATCAAGCCGAAGGGCATCGATGATGTGCCAATCGTCACCCTCACACTGTGGAGCACCCGCGAAGAGGTGGGAGCCTATGAATTGCAGCAGGTGGCCCACGCGATTGAGGCGGAGTTGAAAAGGGTCAAGGGAACACGCGATGTTTACACTATCGGCGGGCCCGACCAGGTTGTACATGTGTTGCTCGATCCGGTGCGTCTGGCAGGTTTCAACATCGCCCTGGAAGATTTGCGTACAGCACTGCAACTCTCAAATGCCACCCGGCCTTCCGGTGCGCTGGTGAGAGATAATCGCGAAATTCTGGTGCAGGCCGGAGATTTTCTCAGTGGCGTGGATGAGGTCGGCGAGCTGGTGGTCGGCGTGCATGAGGGGCGCCCTGTCTATCTGGCGGATGTCGCCGAGGTTCGGCGCGGTCCTGATCAACCCGAGCAGTATGTCTGGTTTGGCACAGGACCCGCCTCGGGAGAGAAGGGGGTCACTGTTCAGGGTGAGTTTCCTGCGGTAACCGTCGCCATCGCCAAGCAGCCGGGCACCAATGCGGTCAAGATCGCCAATCAGGTGATTGAACGTTTTGAGGCGCTCAAGGGCACCTTTGTGCCCGATGGTGTTGAGTCCACGGTGACCCGTGACTATGGCGCCACTGCTGATGACAAGGCAAAAAAGCTCATCAGCAAGTTGATCTTCGCCACGCTCTCTGTAGTGGCCCTGGTATTTCTGGCGCTGGGTTATCGTGAGGCCTTTATTGTCGGAATGGCAGTGGTGATCACCCTGGCTATCACCCTCTTCGCCTCCTGGGCCTGGGGTTTTACCTTAAATCGTGTTTCGTTATTTGCCCTGATCTTTTCTATCGGTATTCTGGTGGATGACGCCATCGTGGTGGTCGAGAACATCCATCGCCATATGCAGATGGGTGGCAAGAAACTGGTAGAGGCGATCCCACTTGCGGTGGACGAAGTCGGTGGGCCCACTATTCTTGCTACCTTCACAGTCATTGCCGCGTTATTGCCAATGGCTTTCGTCACCGGTCTGATGGGGCCCTACATGAGCCCGATCCCGATCAACGCCAGCATCGGCATGGTGATCTCCCTGGCAGTGGCCTTCATTATTACCCCATGGATGTCCAATGTGGTGCTTAAAGTGGACAGCCACGGTGGTCATCATGAAGAGGGCAGCGCCGGGCTTTACCGCTTCTTCCAGAAATGGGTCGGTCCGTTCCTGTGTGGGGCGGACGGACACAAGAGACGCCTCCAGCTTGGGATTGGTGTGCTGGTGCTAATCATCGCTTCAGTCGGTCTCGTCGGCATCCAATGGGTTGTGTTGAAGATGCTGCCATTCGATAACAAGTCCGAGTTCCAGGTGATTGTCGATATGCCCGAGGGAACCAGCACGGAACAAACCGCGCGAGTGCTCGGCGAGCTCGGTCGTTATTTGGCGACTGTGCCTGAGGTGACCGACTACCAGGTATATGCCGGCACCGCCTCGCCGATCAATTTCAACGGCCTAGTGCGTCAGTATTATCTGCGTGGTAGCGCCAATGTGGGCGATATCCAGGTTAACCTGACCGATAAGCACTTGCGTGATCGCAAGAGTCACGAAATCGCCCTGAGCGTCCGTGAGCCGCTACAGACTATCGGCAGGGAATACGATGCCAACGTGAAGATCGTCGAGGTGCCCCCCGGCCCACCGGTGCAGTCGCCTCTGGTGGCGGAGATCTACGGACTGGATTACGACGGCCAGATCGGTGTCGCCAAGGAGGTTCGTGAAGTGATGGATGCGACCCCGGACATTATTGATTTGGACGACAGCGTAGAGGCTGAAGCGCCTAAACTCATCCTGCGTGTCGACCAGCAGAAGGCCGCACTACTGGGCGTTCCGCAGAGAAATGTGGTGGCGGCGATCTCCACCGTGCTTTCGGGGGAGGATGTCTCCTACCTGCACGCCGAGACCATGAAGTATCCGTTGCCGATACGTCTTGAATATGCCGTCAGTGACAAGGCCGATATCGAGTCGGTGCTGGCACTGCGCGTGCGAAGCACCAGTGGCAATCTGGTGCCGCTATCCGAGATCGCCAGGGTGCAGGAGAGCCTTCGTGAAAATGCCATCTACCACAAGGACCTGCAGCGCGTGGTGATGGTGACCGGTGACATGGCCGGAGACCTCGATAGCCCGCTCTACGGTATGTTCCAGGTGGTAGGGGAGCTAAGTGACAGAGAGATGGAGGACGGCCGAGGTCTGGAGCAGTACTTCATCAACCCGCCGCAGAATCCCTACGATTACAGCCTCAAATGGGACGGGGAGTGGCAAATCACCTACGAGACCTTCCGTGACATGGGGATCGCCTACTCGGTGGGGCTGCTCCTGATCTATTTGCTGGTGGTCGCGCAGTTCCGTTCCTATGTGGTACCGCTGATCATCATGGCGCCAATCCCGCTGACCATCATCGGCGTGATGCCCGGCCACTGGCTGGCGGACAAGCAGTTCACCGCCACCTCCATGATCGGCATGATCGCCCTGGCGGGGATCATCGTGCGTAACTCTATTCTGCTGGTCGATTTTATTAACCAGCAGGTGCGTGAGGGTGTTGATTTCGAGCGTGCTGTGATCAATTCCGGTGCTGTGCGCGCCAAGCCGATCCTGTTGACCGGGCTGGCGGCGATGCTCGGCGCCTTCTTCATCCTTGATGATCCGATCTTCAGCGGCTTGGCGGTGTCATTAATCTCCGGCATCCTCGTTTCCACTGTCCTCACCCTCGTGGTGATTCCGGTGATGTACTACGCCTACATGTATAAGCGGGTGGACTGTCTCAAGGCTGCTGAGTAAGAAACAAACGTAAACCATAAAGGACGCGAAGAACGGAAGGGTACCAACACAATTGTCAGGCTTGACGAATAGAGGGGCAGTATTTCTGCCCTTTTATTTATTTGTTGCTCTTTCCTGATATTGGTTTTCATCCCTTTCTTTGTGTCTTTGCGGTGAAATTGTTAATAGGGCTCAAAGCTAAAGCTCTGCCCCCCGATGGAGGCTTCATACATCAGTCCGCCCTTGGTCATGGTGAATACCGCAACGCCGTTTTCATAGTCGGCGGTGGCTGAGGCACCGAGTGTTATGGCAACCGCCGAGGCCTGGGCTGAGAATTCAAGCTTGCCGCTTTTGAAGCGATCAAGTGCCGCTTTGTCCTCAAAGAAAATGAGTTCGCTGTAAGCCTGGCCGCCCCATTGAAAGCCGACGGTGAGCTGGATCAGTTTGGCGGTGCCGATGGGGTGTTCCTGCTCGAATACTTGTCCTTTGCCATAGGCCCCGCCTACGCCGATTGCCCCTTTGCCCACATTGGGAAAGACGACATAGCCGTAGGCTTCGTCAAAGAAACGCTGCAGTCCTGGGTCACGCTGGGTGAAGCGGTTAATTGTTTGTGTTACCTCCAGCGATATGGTCTCTGATTCTTGTGGATTCCAACCGGAGCAGGCCACAAGGAGAGAGACAAGGAGCAGAGTTAGCGTTATATGGGGGGCGACGCGATGGTGGTTCATTGCCGGATCTCCCTTTTGTCAGGTGATGGTTCGACGCCTTGTTTCAATCTTAGCCAATTTCAGACAAAAGTCCGTAAATGTATCGTAAGGGCCTGTATCCTATCTGTTTATTGCCCTGAGAATTGTTTAAAACAGGACTTAATATCGATAGTCAAACCTTTGATATAATTGAGAATTTGATTTATAGTGAGCTGCTTCCGGAAGGGTTATTCGAGTCGGTTTACGCGGATGACTTACCTGGGGACATCTTGAGTGAAAGCGCGTCTTTCCCCGGGCCACAGGGATTGGCTGAATATTCGAGCATTTAACAATAAGAGATTTCTATGTCTGTACTTACGCCATTACGTGAAATGCCTCAGCAAAATATCTTTCGCAAGGGTGATGTCTTTGTGCTCTTCGGTGAGCTGTTCGGCCGCGGCTATGTCAATGGCCTGCTTGATGAGGCACGCGCAGCGGGCATGACCATTCTCGGTATTACCGTGGGCCGCCGCGACGATGACCAAAATCTACGCTCTCTCACCGACGAGGAGCACAAGGCTGCCGAGGCGAATCTGGGCGGACGCATTATCAATGTTCCCCTGATGGCCGGTTTTGATCTTGATTCACCTGCAGGCACCCCGACCCCTGCCGACCTGTTGGCGGATCTCAAGCTTACTACCTGGCAAGATGCAAAACTTGACTGGGATCAGATCGAGGCGTGCCGGAAGGTCGGTGTGCAGCGTTTCCGTGACTCGCTCACGCAGGTGATGACGGAACTGGACAAGGCCATTCCTGATGGCGCTAATGTATTTTTCGCCCATACCATGGCCGGTGGTATTCCCAAGACCAAGGTGTTCCTTGCCATTGCCAACCGTGTCTACAAGGGGCGTGGTGATCGCTTCCTTTCTTCCCGTGCGCTGCTCGACAGCGACCTGGGCAAGTTCATGCTGATGAACTTCGACGAAGTCACGGCCAATACCTTCCAGTACCTCATCGAAAGCAGCGCGGCGATCCGTGAACGTGTGGAAAAAAGCAGTGGGCAGGTTCGCTATACCGCCTACGGCTATCACGGCACCGAGATTCTGATCAACGGCGAGTACCAGTGGCAGACTTACACCAATTACACTCAGGGCTACGCCAAGATGCGTCTGGAAGACCATGCCGAAGCGGCATGGAAGGAAGGGATCAAGGCCACTGTCTTTAACTGTCCCGAGATCCGAACCAACTCCAGTGATATTTTTGTTGGCGTCGAGCTTTCGTTGTTCCCGCTTCTGCATGCATTGAAGATGGAAAACGGCGAAGGGACCTGGGCCGATAAGCAGTGGGCGATTTGCCAGGCGCTGTTGGAAGAGGGGATCAAGCTGGAGGATATCCTCGACAAAATCGAGCGGTATAACGCCGACTCCACCATCGCCAAGTTCCGCAACTTCGGCGCCTGGCCAATGGATAACACCGCCGAGCTGGCTGATGTGATGGTCGGGACCTCCGAGGAGATCACTAAGATGCACAAGGACCGCAAGGCCCTGATCACCGACCATCTCAGTGCCCTGGTGCTGGAAGGAACAGGCCCGTTAATGTTCCATGAGGCCTCCGCCCCCCACGGTCCGGTGCTGTGGCTGAACCACGACATCATCGCGCGGCAGCTCAATCGGCTTCACGCATGACTAGCTGACAGGTAAGAGGAGTAGAAATCCTTTTACCTGTTACCTTTCTTTCTCCATCTCCAGCACCACCTCGGTCATGCGCAGGATACTGTCAGGGTTAAGTGAGATGGAGCCGATACCTCTTTCCACCAGCCACTTTGTGATCTCGGGGAAATCAGAGGGGGCCTGACCGCAGATGCCGATATATTTACCATGGCGTTTGCAGGCCTCGATCGCCATCTCCATCAGTTTCAATACCGCCGGGTTGCGTTCGTCCACACCTGTGACCAGACCGGAGTCGCGGTCAACACCGAGGGTCAGCTGCGTCAGGTCGTTTGAGCCGATGGAGAAACCGTCGAAGTGTTCGAGAAACTCATCGGCCAGCAGGGCATTGGCCGGGATCTCACACATCACATAGACCTTGAGGCCGTTCTCGCCGCGCTTGAGTCCATTCTGCGCCATCAATTCCAGGACCTTTTCACCTTCTGCCACACTGCGCACAAAGGGGACCATTAGCTCGATGTTATCCAGCCCCATGGTTTCGCGTACCTGTTTCAGTCCGGCGCACTCGAGGGCGAAGCTCTTGGCGAAATCTTTCGAAGGGTAGCGATAGGCGCCCCGAAAGCCGATCATCGGATTCTCTTCCTGTGGTTCGAACTGTTTCCCGCCGATAAGCTGGGCATATTCATTGGACTTGAAGTCCGAGAGCCGCACAATGACCTGCCGTGGATAGAA
>JBFEYJ010000077.1:0-12768 GCA_041562215.1 Thiohalomonadaceae bacterium
AAGGTTTTTCGTCAGGGTGAGGCGGGACGCAGGCATAATCCAGAATTTACCCTGCTGGAATGGTACCGGCCTGGCTTTGATCACCATGCCCTGATGGGCGAAGTCATCGCATTGGTTGCACCGTTGCTCGGGCTGGAAGGCAAGCCGGTCGAAAAACTTAGTTACCGTGCTGCCTTCCTCCGCCATGCGTCAATCGACCCGCTGGATTCTTCGATTGATGAGATGGAGGCATGCGCTCAGGGCTTGGGAATCACCGGTTTTGATGGTGAACGTGATCGGGATGTGTGGCTGGATCTCATTCTCACTCATGCAGTGGAGCCGCAGCTCGGCCGCGAGGGACTCTGTTTTATTTACGATTATCCCGCTTCTCAGGCCGCACTGGCCCGGCTGAATCCTGATGACCCTCAGGTGGCTGAACGCTTCGAACTCTACTATCAGGGGGTGGAGCTGGCCAATGGTTTTCACGAACTGGCGGATGCCGAAGAACAGCGCAAGCGTTTTAGCGCAGAGCTCGAGACAAGAATGGTGCAGGGACTGGATACGGTGCCTATGGACGAGCATCTGCTTGCTGCGCTGGAAGAGGGCTTTCCCCCTTGCGCAGGCGTCGCTCTCGGCGTTGATCGCCTGGTCATGCTCGCCCTCGGTGCTGAAAGTCTCGCCGAAGTGATGGCGTTTACTATCGAGAACTGTTGAAACCATAAAGATTTCAACGCAAAGGAAAAGTCTGATAATTCAAGGGTCCAAGTGGATGTGGCCGAGTCCCATTTGTCTAATTCGGATGAGTTTAATTCAACAGACCTACCAATGAATCATGACAATCGAAAGTCAGTTTTGTCCTTCTGTATCCTACGCGTTGAATTCATTTCTTTAGTGCCGTAGCCAGCAACTGTCCCAGCTTGACCGATGCGCCTGGTTTGATCGCTTCAGCCCATTCCACAGCATTGGGACCAAACACTACGATCACGGTTGAGCCCATGTTGAAGCGGCCTATCTCGGCACCCTTTTCCAGGGTGATTGCTGTTTCCCCTTCGTAGTGCCAACTGCGCACTGTACGGCCTGCCGGTGGGGTGACTTCGCCGGCCCATATGGTTTCGATGCTGCCTACGTTGACCGCGCCAACCTTGACCATCGCCATGGGTCCGACCTCGGTATCGAAGAGGGAGACGACGCGTTCGTTGCGGGCGAACAGGCCCGGGATCACGCGGGTGGTGGCCGGGTTGACACTGAACAGCCGCCCTGGGACGTGCACCATCTCGCGCAGGGTACCGGTCACCGGCATGTGGATGCGATGGTAGTCGCGGGGCGAGAGATAGATCGTGGCGAAACTCCCACCGTGGAAGGGTTTAGCGCGTTCTGTGGATCCGCCGAGAAGCTGTTCCAGCGAGTAGTCATGCCCCTTGGCCTGAAAGATGCGCCCGTCGGTGATCGGGCAGGCCTGGCTCACCGCACCGTCTACCGGGCAGGCAAGCTCACCCGTGCCGTCGACGATGGGGCGTACGCCAGGCTTGAGCTCGCGGGTGAAAAAGGCATTGAAATGCTCATAACCGTGCGGGTCGCTCTCAATCGCCTCCTCCATGTTGACCTTGAAGTGGCCAATGAACCAGTCAGTAAAACGGTTCTTGACCCCGGGATGGCGAATGCGTGTGAAGGCGTAGGTCAGGCGCGAGACAAGGTGCCCCGGCATGAAGTATTGGGGAAGCGCCTTGAGATAGTCGATAAGACTGGCGTTCGATTGGGCTTCGGCCATGGTGTTAGGTACCTGCAGATAGTTCAGTTGTTAAGAAAGTAATCGCGCACGCGACGGAAATCGTCGGCAATGACCGCAGCGCGGTGTGGCGGGCTGAAACGTCCTACCCAGCGCCCCTGGGGGTCGATGAGCACGACGGCGGCGCTGTGATTGACGATGTAATCATCGCTAGCGGTGTCACCGTCAAACATGTAAATGGCACCAAGCTGGCGCGCCAGGTTATCGATCTGCTCCTTCTCACCGGTGACGCCAATAAAATCCGGGTGGAAGTAGGCGACGTACTGCTTCAGGTGCGCCAGGCTGTCACGTTTAGGATCAACGGAAATAAAGACAAACTGTGCATCACCCAGGTTCCCCTCGGCTTGCTGTAAGTGCCTGGCGGCGCCCTTGAGGGTGCTGAGGGTCGTGGGGCAGATGTCGGGGCAGTGGGTATAGCCGAAAAAGACGAAACTCCACTTGCCCTGCAGGCGCTTGAGGTCGAATGGCTTGTTGTCCATGTCTGTGAGTGTGAAAGGGTTCAGCTCTCGCGCTTCCGGCAGTAGGATGTTATTCAGTTCAGGTGGGAGAGGATGGGATGTCGGCCTGGGCAATGCTACATACAAAACCAGCGCAGCCAGTGCGGCAATAGCGAGGACCCCTGTCGTCAGTGAGATGATTCGGTTTCGTTTCATGGCGCCATTATTACACGACGCTAACGGATGAGGTAGTGAGGCATATGCCGTATGTTTGCTTTATCCCTTTGGCCAGAGTAAGTTAAGCCATGATAATAAAGGAGAGTCTGTGATGTCTTCTGTCACCTATCTGATCCCAAAGAAAGAACGTCCAATCCATATCCCGGGTGTCGAGGAGGTAGAGCTGACCGCTGGGGCCATGACCGATATCCCGTTGCTCGGATGGATCGCAGCCGGCGAGCCTGTTGACCTTTATGAGGACAACCAGCGCGTCACCGTCCCTGTAAACATGGTGTGTCGCAATACGTATGCCCTCAAGGTCCGCGGCCACTCTATGGTGGACGATAATATTCAGGACGGTGACATCGTCGTCATTGAAAAGTGTGAGTCGGCTGAGAACGGTCAGTCCGTGGTCGCCATGATCAATGGCGAACAGGTCACACTGAAAAAATTCTATGTCGAACGTGACGGCATTCGCCTTCAGCCGGCCAATCCGAAAATGGATCCGATCTATCTCAAGAACGAAGAGGTGCAGATCCTGGGGATCGTGACCGGGGTGATACGTCGGCCGGATTAAAAATTGTTCACTGCAGGAACGGACAGACGCTGAGGGATCTTTACAGTAATTATTTGGTTTGGAGTGTGTGAATATGGTCGGCTTTTTTCAATTTCGTTCCGTTCATACGAGACGGAAGGCGTGATGATGAATCGTGCAAGCCGTTATCGTCTTCATCGCAACGCAGAACACGCTGGAAAGTATGCCGGACAGGAAATCTAAGGAATGTTGGCAGTGCAGCAGTTGGCAATGAATATCCTTCCGGCAAAGAATAATCCCCGCTTTAATTTTTTCTACTAAGACAAAGAAAATCAGCAGATTTATCTCTCTGAGTTGCTTTCCCCGAGCATTGAAGTTACTTGTGTTTAATAAGTAATTTCTTAATTTCTTAATTGCCTCCCTAAATTCAGGGGTTTATTCAGGAAACAGTTCTCTATCGCAAAACCAGGAACAATTGGCCTCGTTCGGCGAAACTGGTACGGGTTGTTGCTGCACGTGGTGATGTAACCAATTGAAATCCCGTCTAATTGAGCATTTTGGTACTTTTTCCTAGTCATTATGACTATGTTGAAAAATAGGTTTCGGTTTTGTTTCTACCTCGAAAACAAAGCATTAATCCTAGCTTATATACCTTGAATTAGTTCACAAAAATGAAAATAGGTGCTATATAAATAAATATGGCTTGGTCTGATGCTGATATTTCCGGCGATAGCCAAGCATAAACCGGGGCAGGGAACGCATCCTTAAAGAACAGGGCGCGATATATGGGTGAGAGTAGAGCGCCCAGATAACATTACCACCGCGGGAGAGAAGTCATGAGTTTTGATTGGACCGACGATTTGAACACCGGTATTGAAGAAGTTGACTCACAAAACCGCCGCCTCGGGGAATTTATCAATATTCTTGCCGAGGGAGTGGTCGCTGGAGATCGTGAAAAAGCGGGTTATGTACTGGAGGAGTTGCTCGATTTTTCTGTCAACAACTTCCTGTTCGAGGAAAAACTCATGGAGGAGGCGGGTTACGAGTTTCATGGCGCTCATGAGCGGGTGCATGAGCTTTTTATCAAGAAGCTGGCCGAATTTCGCGGGCGCTATGCGAACGGGGACGATGTCGCCGAAGAACTTCTCACCATGTTGAAGGGCTGGGTAGCTAACCACGTAAAGCGTGAAGACAAGGATTATGTCGCTTCTGTGCGCCAGGCCATCAAGGAGGAAGGGGACGAAACCTGGGTCCAGGGAATTATGAAGAGAATGTTTGGCTGACCGCGCCATTAGGTGACCAGACTTCCTGATGGCTTGAAATGTGCGAACTAAGGGGAGCACAGGAGGTGCTTGGGAGGGGCTGAGCGGAATGAAACTCAGGATGTTGTTTACTGTAAAATGCTGGTACTAATACTCTCGTTAAGGTACAGGCCCCACACCGGGCTAGTGGTGTTGTCAGAACTCATTTGAGCTTGCGCTGGTGTTACCGAAGACACTGATGAGAACGTGCTTCCACGTAAACCACATCTGCATCGATTGTTTCTTATCGCTTCTTGCTAATAATCAGTGATTTTTTTGTGTGGCTCCGTTGCTTGGCTAGGGGAATGGTGACCCCTTACCTTCCCCCTGCAGGAGTGGCATAGAGCCTGTGTCGCCCCGGTTAACCGCAAAAATACAGTCTAATCGTCGAAGCCACCTCTGTTCTACCGCGCGCGCGGTAATCTTGTCTGTCTTTTCCCTTGATGGTCGTATGCCAATATCTGTGCTTTACTCTTTTCAGCACTTAGCCAAGGAACAATCATGCCGGGACCGCGTGAAAGACATTTTGCAGAGCGTGTTGGTTGGCTTCGTGCGGCGGTGTTGGGGGCGAATGACGGCATCGTTTCTACGGCCAGCCTGGTTGTTGGTGTTGCCGCCGCCGATGTAGCGCGCGCAGATGTTCTGCTGGCCGGTGTGGCGGGGTTGGTTGCAGGTGCGATGTCGATGGCGGCTGGGGAATATGTGTCGGTCAGTTCCCAGGCTGACACCGAGAGAGCGGACCTGGAGCGCGAGCGACGGGAACTGGAGGAGGACGAGGAGTTCGAGCGCCGGGAGCTGGCGGGGATTTACGAACAGCGGGGACTTGATGCTGAACTGGCGCAGATGGTGGCAGATCAGCTGATGAGGCACGATGCATTGGGAGCGCATGCACGTGATGAACTGGGACTTTCAGGAGTCCATTCCGCTCGTCCGATCCAGGCAGCGATAACTTCCGCCACCACTTTTTCCCTAGGAGCGTTGCTGCCGCTTCTTCTGGTTGTGCTCGGTGACGACGATGCCATCATCCCGGCGGTAGCGGGTGGTGCCCTTTTTGCGCTGGCTCTGACCGGGGGACTGGCGGCGCAAGCAGGTGGCGCCGGCATTACACTTGGTGCTGTTCGGGTGACGTTTTGGGGAGTGCTTGCCATGGCGGCGACGGCATTGGTGGGGATGTTTTTTGGCGCTGTGCTCTGAACTTACTAACGTAAGGTGATGTTGAGGGGCCGCTAGAGTGCTGGTCTGGTCACATCGGTAATCAGGACTCGCTTCCTGCGTTCCATGATTCGAATACAGTCATTAAATTTTACCGTGAATTACTGTTTTCAGGTTTCCTGTGACCTCCGCATTAAGTCTTTTATAGCTCAATCGGGGTATCAGGCTGATTTCCCCAATCAGACCAGGACCCTTCGTACCCCCGCGCGGTGTAACCCAGGTACTTGAGTGCGAACCAGGTATGAGCGGAGCGGTGATGGGTATGGCAGTACGTGACGACGGTTTTGTCCGGGGTGATGCCCTTTTCCTGCAACAGGTTGCGAAGTTCGGCGATGGCCTTGAGCCGCAAGTTGTGGCTCTGGTCCATGAATTGCGTCCATTCGATGTTGATAGCGCCCGGGATGTGGCCACCGCGTGCAGCGTAGAGTTGTTGGCCGGTATACTCTGCCGGAGTACGGGCATCAAGCAGGGCAACTTTTTGATCCCGCAGATGATCGAGAATAAACTGTCTGTCGGCGACAGCTTCACACTCCTTGCAGTGTCTGGCGTGGTAGTGGCTGGGAATGGTGGTCGCAGGCTCCTGACTGAGCGGGTGACCTTCATTGGCCCAGACTTGCAGGCCGCCGTTCAGCAGCGAGTAGTGCTGATGGCCCACTACAGCCAGTGTCCATAGCAAGCGCGCCGCTTTGCCGCCGCCTTCATCATCGTAGGCGACTATGTGGGTCTGTGGTGTCAGGCCGATCTCCGAGAACACCTCGCTTAACTGCTTCTCATCCGGCAGCAGTCCGCCGATCGGCTTATTTGTGCGAACGATGCGACTGTAATCGAGAAAAACCGCACCAGGAATGTGGCCCTTTGCGTAGAGCTCGGCTTTGCCAAGATCGACGATCAGGAGCTTCTTCTCACCTAGATGAGACTGCAGAACATCGGCTTCAACCAATGGTGGCAGCAGTGGATATGGCATCGGTGAATTTCCTCAGCATGCGGCTTTCAAGCTTGTAGCGGGACCGACTTAATCGCGCTGCCTTTTTGCAAGCAAAAGCGTCTGTCTCAGCGTCCGAAGACCACTCCCACACCGAAGTGAATGCGCGGGTCACTTCTGCCTGGCCGTGGCCAGAGATAGATGTCCTGGGTCTTGACCACGGGGTAGGTGTAGTTGGTGTCGCCCACCTTGCCGCTTTCGGTGCCGGTGAGAGGGCCGCGCACACTGACCAGTCTCCCTGGAGCATAGTCGACAGTTTCTATATAGCCGTCCATAAGCAGGAGAAAACGGCCTAATGGCGGGTTGTCGGTTTGTGGATATTGATTGCTGTCCAGTGGATAGGCAAGAATTTCGAGACGGCTCTGATCCTTGAGGTTGCTGCTGGTGATGATTATCCCGCCCCAGAGAATCGTCTTGCCGCGAAGGGCCGCGGTTTCGCTGACGGCCTGCTGTGGGGTCACAGCCAGTTCAACCCCTTCGGTGGGGTATCGAGGACCACTGGCGCAGCCGGTGAACAGGAGTGCCGCAAGAAGGATAAGTGTGGCTTGGAGTCGCCTCATTGTGATTACCATACCGTTCAATAGTAGTAGGGATGACGATACCACGGATAGGGGTACCAGTAAGGGTACCAGGGATCATACAGGTAAGGATCGTAATAGTTATATCTCGGTAGCGGCTTGGGCCACAGGTAGAAGGCCTCGACCTTGACCACCGGGTAACGGTATTCCATTTCGCCGAGCTGTTTTGTGGTTGTCTCGATGATCCGGCCTGTCACTGTCAGGTTGCGATCGGTGGCGTAGATGGCCGGGTCGAGGAAACGATTGAAGACGGCGATAAACCGCCCCTCGCTACGATCGAGTGTCTTAGGCTCACCGTCACTGTCGAGTTCACGGGCGACAATTTCGATCCGGGTCTCTCCCGACAGGTTCTGCACGTTGGCGATGGTGCCACCCCAGCGGACCTGGCTATTGAGGTAGCGGTCTGGTGAATTGATGACCAGGGGCAGTGACGGGCTGCCCTCCGGGGCGGTGCGCACCAGCTCCGGGACAGCGCTGGTGCACGCGTAGAGGGTGAGGAGTAAGGGAAGCAACAGAAGGCGCATGGCTGGCCTCATATCAGTAGTTGACTGCAAAGGGATAAGGACAGGTAAAAAGCTTAGTCTAACATGTGGTTTATTGTTAGGGGCCGATGCATGTTCCAAATACTTGCGCTGGAGTTTGGCATTGAGTCGAAGCCGGCTGCCTGATGATCAGAGAGGGCGATTTACGGTTGTTTTTGGTATGCTTTTACAACCCTTCATCGCATTCCCTCCACTATTGGCCGAAGACTATGGAAAACGAAGAGCTGATTCAGTTGCATCATCAGTTGCAGGCGCTGCGGCTGGAACACGGTGATTTGGATGTGGCCATTGATGCCCTGCAGGCCAATCCCTATGTTGATCAGCTTCAGTTGCGGCGGATGAAAAAGCGCAAGCTGCACCTCAAGGACGCCATCGCACGACTTGAGAGCAAGCTCATCCCCGATCTTAACGCCTGAGCTGATTCATCATTCAGTAAGGCGAGCAATGATCGCTTTGGTTCACCCTGCAGAACCGACGGGGAGCTGAGTTCGCTTGGCGAATATTTTCCCTGGTGACTTGGCACCGATGAACTTTTTTCCGGCTCAGCGTCAGGGCACTCCCCCATGATTCCAGCGGCATCAATCCGGCAGGTCGGTGATGTCGCCTATGGGCGGCAGGCAGTGTAATTCCTGGCAGTGGTAGGCCACCACATCACCTTCAGGGACTTTTTGCTGTAGTGACTCCGGCAGGTCGGTCGCCGCTGACGGTATCGCAACCACCATTCGCTCAGGGTGGTAGCCTGAGAGCAGTTTGTTGCGCCAGGGTTCCAGCGCCGTTTCTTCTCCGCGTAACACGAATAAATCGCTCTCGTTGAGTCGTTTTTGTAGGGCGCAGAGCATTGCGCCGTGGGCACTGGGGTAACGACTCATCAATTGCCAGCCGGCGCGCAGGCTTTTTTCCGCGGCGTCGATGAAGTGCAGATCGCCGCTCAGGTGACCGAGTCGTAGCAGAGCAGCGGCGGCTACGCCGTTCCCGGCAGGCATCGATTCATCCATGAAGGGTTTGGGGCGCTGGATAAGCGCCTCGTGGTCATCGGCGGTGAAATAAAAACCGCCCTGACCTTCGTCCTCGAAATGCTCCAGCAGTGCTTCGGCAAGTTCGCAGGCAAAGCGCAAATTGCTGTCACGCCATCTGGCCTCAAGCAGGGTCAGCAGGGCATCGATGAGAAAGGCGTAGTCATCGAGATAGGCGCGGTATTTCACCTGACCGTCCTTATAGCTGGCCAACAGGCGTCCTTCAGGGAACATTGTCTTCTTGATAAAGTCGACGGCGCGCTCGGCCGATTCGATTAAATCCTGCCGTCCCAGGTGGAGTCCGGCATAGGCCATACCCTGAATCATCAGGCCGTTCCAGCTAGCCAGCACCTTATCGTCACGACCGAGTTCAGCGCGCATCTCACGTGCCACGAGCAGTTTTCCGATGGCGCTGTCCCGGAGTGCCTGGGCCACGTCGATATCAAGGTGCAGCGCTGCGGCGCTCTGCTCCAGCGGCTCGCTGATCTTAAGGTGCCAGCGGCCCTCGAAATTCGGCGGTTGATCCAGGCCGAAGTAGCGGCTGGTCAAGACGTACTCCTGTTTGTTCAGCAGCGGCTGCACATCTTTTTGTGTCCAGATATAGAATCCCCCCTCTTCGCCGTTGGTGTCAGCATCCTGGCTGGCGCAGTAGCCGCCCTCGGGCAGTTGCATCTCGCGCATCACCCAGCCGGCGGTGCGCTCGGCAACCTGACGGTAGAAGTCATCACCACTGAGTTGCCAGGCTTCTGTATAACACTGAAGCAGGGGGCCGTTATCGTAGAGCATCTTCTCGAAGTGGGGGATCTCCCAGCGCTCATCCACTGAGTAGCGGTAGAAACCTCCGCCGATCTGGTCGAGCAGACCGCCCTCGGCCATTTTGCGCAAAGAATAAAGCGCCAATTCGTGCGCATGCTTGCTCTGCATACGTAATAGCAGCTGCAGGTTAGCAACATGAGGGAATTTAGGGGCACCGCCGAATCCGCCATGCATTTTGTCGAAACTGGCGTCTAACTCCTGTAATGCCCGTTGCAAGGCGGAGTCGTCGAGTCGGTCGCCACCCTGGTCGGGCACTTGCTGCAACGCCATGCATATAGAGTGATTTTGCGCTTCAATCTCCTCGCGATTGCTGGTGTAGAACTGGTGGATGCGTTGCAGGATGTCGCGAAAACCCGGCAGACCGTAGCGCTCCTCAGGTGGGAAATAGGTACCACCGACAAACGGTGTCTGGTCGGGTGTAAGCACCATGGTCAATGGCCAGCCACCGGGTCGGCGGGTGAGGAGCTGGTGCGCCGCCTGGTAGATGCGGTCAAGGTCTGGGCGTTCTTCACGGTCGACCTTGATATTGATGAAATAGCGGTTCATCAGCGCCGCGGTCTCTTCATCTTCGAAGGATTCGTGGGCCATGACGTGACACCAGTGGCAAGCCGAATAGCCGATGGAGAGTAGGATGGGTTTGTCTTCGTCTCGCGCACGCTGCAGTGCTTCATTATCCCAGGGATACCACTCCACCGGATTGTGGGCGTGTTGCAGCAGGTAGGGGCTGGTCTCGTCGGAAAGGTGGTTGCGGAACAGGGGCGTTGTCATGTCCGGCGGTCGGCTCACGGGGGGGGGTGATGAATCTTAAGGGAATTTATTAACTATAGAGCATTGCTCTCTTTGTCGTCGTCCCGAAAAAGGAGAGGAGGGTTTGGCGCTGTGTGGTGGAGTGTATTTAACGGAAAAGGTAGGTAATTCAAGTGGGCACTGATTCCTCAGGGTGAACATGCAGCCGAAGGACAGGGCTGTTAACGGTCAGGCGTAGCCTTTAATTCACCGGTATCTCAGCAGCGATACGACTTTTTTGCGATAATTGCATTTTTGGCCCGAGCGGAACGATCCGATGGAACTTGCCTCACTTTACTTGAAGAAGAATGAAGAACGCCGTTTGCGCAACGGCCATCTGTGGGTATACAGCAACGAGGTCGATACCGTCCGCTCGCCTCTGCCCGACTTTCAGCCCGGGCAGCAGGTGCGCATCATCGCTAATGACGGCAAGCCCCTCGGTAACGGTTACGTGAATCCTCACTCACTAATTTGCGCTCGCCTGGTCAGCCGGGCGTCGGCTCAGCTCCTTGACCGCTCTCTGTTGGTGCACCGGCTGAAGGTGGCGCTGTCGCTGCGTGAGCGTCTGTTCGACAAGCCCTTCTACCGCCTGGTGTATGGTGAGAGCGACAGCTTGCCGGGACTGGTGGTGGATCGCTTTGGCGATGTGCTGGTGGTGCAGCTCAACACCGCCGGTATGGAGGCGGTAAAGAATGAGGTGCTCGAGGCGCTGGATAAGGTGCTCAAGCCGCGTGCTGTCCTGTGGCGCAACGACAGCAGCGCCCGCAGACTGGAGGGGCTCGAGAGTGTCGTCGAAGCCGCGCTGGGCGAGGTGCCGGAAACTGTTGAGATCGAGGAGAACGCCACTCGATTCGAGGTGCCATTGCTTTCCGGACAGAAGACCGGTTGGTTCTATGATCATCGTATGAATCGACAGCGGGTGCAGCAGTTGGCTAAGGGGATGCGCGTGTTGGATGTGTTCAGCTATATCGGCGGCTGGGGGATCGAGGCGGCTGTTGCCGGAGCGGACAAGGTGGTGTGTATCGACAGCTCGGCCAGGGCGCTGGATCAGGTCGAACGCAATGCCGCGCTCAACGGAGTTGGTGAGTGTGTTGAGTCTATCCAGGGGGATGCTTTCGAGGCGCTCAAGGCACTGCGTGCCGAGCGCGAACAGTTCGACATGGTGATCGTCGACCCGCCGGCATTCATCAAACGCAAGAAGGATGTGAAGAAGGGCGTAGAAGCCTATCGCCGACTCAACCAGGCAGCCATGCAACTGCTCGGCAAGGACGGTATCCTTGTTTCAGCCTCCTGCTCATTTCACCTGCAGCGCGATACGCTGCGTGACCTGTTGCAGCAATCTTCGCGTCACCTGGACCGCTCGCTGCAGATCATCGGCCAGGGACACCAGGGCCCGGATCATCCGGTTCACCCCGCTATCCCGGAGACCGACTATATCAAGTGCCTGATCGGTCGTGTCGTTTCCCTCTAGCATACAGATTGCTTACTGGAATCACGACTCGTGACAGTCGTACTTTACATCGCTTGCACTCTGGACGGCTATATCGCCACCCCCGATGGTGGGGTTGAGTGGCTGTCTGCGGTGGAGATTGAGGGTGAGGACTATGGTTATCGAGCTTTTTTAGACTCGGTTGATGCGCTCATTATGGGGAGCCGTACCTATGAGCAAATTCAGAGCTTCGGCGAATGGCCATACGAGGATAAACTCTGCTGGGTCATGAGTCGCCGAGTATTGCGTCAGGCCATGCCGACCGTCCATGTTAGCCACGAAGCCGTGGAGGATTTGTTGAAAAGGCTTCAGAATCAGGGATTGGATCGGGTGTGGCTGGTAGGTGGTTCAGCACTGGTCAACATGTTTGAGCGGGCCGGGTGCATTGACGAGTATATTATCTCGGTGGTGCCGCAATTGCTTGGAGAGGGGTTGCCACTTTTCACTCCAGGGAGGCCCCAGCGAACTTTGAGGCTGGTTGACAGCAGACAGTACCCCGGTGGTCTGGTGCAATTACATTATCGAACGGAAACAACAGCCAATAAATAAATGAATGTCGGATTGGGAACGTTATACCGCCGACAATAGGGAGAAAGAGACTCAACATGCTTACCTATCCGAATATTGACCCAGTGGCCTTCAGCCTCGGTCCGCTCAAGGTCCACTGGTACGGGATCATGTATCTCGTCGCTTTTGCCGGCGGCTGGTGGCTTGCGCGCATTCGTGCCGCGAGGCCCAATTCCGGCTGGACCGCCTCACAGATCGACGATATCGTTTTTTATATCGCAATGGGGGTGGTGGTGGGGGGCCGGTTTGGCTACACCCTGTTCTACAACCTGCCCGCTTTCCTCGATAATCCCCTGGTATTGGTGACGGTGTGGAAAGGGGGAATGTCCTTCCATGGCGGTCTGTTAGGCGTCCTGTTTGCCCTCTGGCTGTTCAACCGCAAGTATCGCCACGGTTACTGGAATACGGTCGACTTTATTGCACCCATGGTCCCCTTCGGGCTTGCCGCCGGACGTATCGGTAACTTCATCAACGCTGAACTCTGGGGCAAGGTATCTGACGTTCCATGGGCGATGGTTTTCCCAGGAGC
>JBFEYJ010000078.1:0-12539 GCA_041562215.1 Thiohalomonadaceae bacterium
CCCCTTGTCGTACTGAAAAAAGCGGCCCCCACGGCCGAGCTTAATAAGGAGGAGCCTGAGGAGCTGACAGTCACCAACCCTGTCTGGGAGCATATCGATAAACAGCGTGGTGATGATAGCCCCGACGCCACAATAGCAGGCGGTAAAGTCACCCTTAAAGTGGATGTCACCGGCGCTGCCGACGGCTACCGAGTGACCTTCAAGAGGCGAAGTCGAAGGCGGAGTTGGCACCCCTGAGTGGACGGTTAAGGTCAACCGACAGGGGGCTAAGCTGGAGTTTGAAGGAGAAGTGCGGCGAGTGAGTAGTGAGAGAGCGGAGATGCCGGTGCTTGAACTTGAGTTTATCCTGTCTTTTTAAAACGACTAATTGATTTTCATGTAATGGAGGGGCGTAATGCTAAAGCTGCAGGGCGATAGAAAAAATGCTGGATGGTATGTTGGAACGCTAGCGATTATTTCGTTATGCCTGCTAGTCACAATAGACTGTTATGCAGAACCGGGGAGACCAGATCTCGTGTTAACGGGAAAAACGGTCTTCGGTGAAAGAAAAAGCACACTTGACTCTAAATTGGAACTGAAGTGGGATGACTTATCAGTTAACTTTACTGGAACTGAGATTGTTGAAGCATTTGGTCTTTATGAAGGCAGTTTATTGCTCAATAAAAGAGTGCTTTCAACAAAATCTGGACTCCCAGTGATTGACTATTATTGTCATTGTGATGACGGCGACCCTCATAGGATTCATGTCAGTGTTGATGAGGTTGAACAAGATATTGTTGTCACTCTTCGAGATAGCCTTGTAGGTGAAAGGTTGAGTGAAGTTGGAAAAAAATGCAGAAATTTGGTGGTAGGTAAAGATAGAAATATTCCAAGCAAATACTTACCTGTGCCCCTTGCGTTTTCACTGCGCGAGAATTTGTTGAAAGTGCCGCAGGATGGAAGGTTTAATCTTGAAAAGGTTCTAAATGGTGGCGAGTGGAGAAAAATCGAAGATATAAATTATAAAGGATATGATGGTGTGGTGCAGTGGGAGTGCAAAACCGATATCCCTAAAGGACATTATTGCTATTGTGACCCTGGGTTACCAATTGATATGTATAGAGATGGACCGACATGCTGGGGTTACCTGAGAAAAGCAAACGTTGCGTTTAAAAGAACCGATAACAATATGTCGCTTGAGTTTGTTGTTTTCGAAATAAATTTTGAAGCTCCAAGTGATTCTATTTTTCCTCAGCGATGGGGTGCTGCTGGTGAGGCTGCTCTGTTTAGAATGGAGAATCTGCAATGACAAAAAGATGGCTCGATTTTCTTTGTCTTTCTTAGGAGAATTTGAATAACCCAAAATAAATGGTGTTGTCGGACTAGTGCTTCGATGGCTCCAGTGCCTTGAGGCGTTGCTTGAAATTCGCCAGGTCATGGAGCAGCCAGATACTGCGTACACCACTGGGTGAGACTAAGATACCCTTCTTGCGCAGGGATACCCGTACATGACTGTGAGCGGGCTCATCCGTGGCGTGTTTCACCACGGCATTTTCTACGTGTGTCTCGACGCGGCTCTTGAGATTACCATACACTTTGAGCTGGGAGTCCTCTGCATATCCAAATCGTGTCTGTTTCGGTGTCTTACCGCGGTAATATGGAGAAAATACCTGATGTCGTTTCACCGGTAATATCTTCAAACTCCCCACCTATGTACAGCGTTTTGCTAATTGCGAAGTCTGAGATTAAATGATCTGCTCCGGGCTCCCACGAGGTAGCATTATTTTTGTTTACCGTGGTATCAAGTGCAGCAATGAAGTTTCGTTCTTTTCCTCCGATGAAGGTAAACCCCCCTCCAACATAGGCAGTGTTTCCCATAATAGCGATTGCTCGAATGGGACCGTTTGCATTTGGATCCCAATCAGTGGCATTTTGCGCGTCCCGACTAATATCGAGTGCTGCAATGTAGTTTCGTTGCTTTCCACCGATGCTAGTAAAATTACCTCCTGCATAGAGTCTAGTGCCGCTGATGGCAATACTCCTGACATAGGCATTGGCACTCGGGTTCCAGGCCATGGCATTGTCTGTATCAAGAGTAGTGTCGAGTGCTGCAATATGGTTCCGTGGATATCCCCCGATCATATTGAACCATCCACTCGCGTATAGAGTGGTGCCTCTCATTACCAAGGCGTCCACCGAACCATCGGCGTTGGGGTTCCAGTCCGTAGCATTGTTATTGTTGACCTTGGTGTTGAGCGCAGCGATGCATTCGCGTGGTTGGCCCCCTATCATATCGAAGTCACCCCCTACATAGAGGGTGTCGTCATGAAGTACCAGGCTCTTAACGGTATGGTTGGCGTTTGGGTCCCACTCAGTGGCATTGGCTGTATCCAGCAATGTACTAAGTGCAGCGATTCTGTTGCGAGGTTTACCGCCAATGTTTGTAAATAATCCACCTGCATAGATTGTGGTACCACTTACGAGAATAGTCTTGACCGTACTGTTGGCGTTAGGGTTCCAGTTGGTTAAGTTGCCATTAGAATCGAGTGCAGCGAGATAGTTACGATTCAAGCCACCTAGAGTAGTGAAATTACCACCTGCGTAGATGGCGTTATCATCAATAGCGAGTGTGCGGACTGTATCGCTCGCATTTGGGTTCCAGTCTGTAGCATTCGAAGAATTGATCTCAGTATTAAGAGCAGCGATTCGATTACGTGGTTTACCACCGATATTTGTAAATAGGCCGCCTGCGTATAAGGTCGTGCCACTGATGGCAATTGCCTCAACATTATCATTGGCATCAGGATTCCAGGCGGTTGCATTATTTGAGTTCAAATTGATGTCGATGGCAGCGATATGATTGCGTTGCTGGCCGCCAATCTTAGTGAATCCGCCACCAACATATACGGTGTTGTTGCTGATTTTCAGTGCATTAACAGTGCTGTTTGCATTTGGATCCCAAGACTCGATGTTGTTTGTGTTTCTTGTGGTATCCAATGCTGCGATACGCTTACGCGGTTTGCCGCCAATATTTGTAAATTTTCCGCCAACATATAGGGTACTATTCCTGAGAGCCAATGCACGAACTTCACCGTTAGCGTTAGGGCTCCAGTCTGTAGCATTGTTTGAATTTATTGTAGTGTTGAGTGCGGCAATGTGGTTCCGTTGACGGCCACCAATCGTATCAAAGTTACCTCCGGCATAAAGTGTGGTGTCTTTGGATGCGAGGGCCAAAATGATATCGTTTGAATTCGGGTCCCACTCGGTTGCATTACCACTATTGACTCTACTGTCAATGGCAGCGATAAAGTTGCGTTGTTTTCCGCCAATCTTGGTGAATGAACCACCTACATAGATAGTGTTTCCGATGATAGCAAGGGAATTGACGTTACCGTTTGCATTTGGGTCCCAAGGGCCGACACTTCCGTCTGCACGAATATGGGCGATGTTGTTGCGTGGGATACCGCCAACATGTGTAAATTTACCACCGATATACCAACCACCTGCCCCGTCTGTAATCGCGGTGGAAATCGTGCCTGCGATGGTGGGAAATGGATAGGTACCTATCGAATCTCTTCGAAGCGTCACGCCGCTTCCGGTACGAACACCGACCGTTGTGAACTCACCACCAAAATAGACTGTGTGATCATTGCCAAGGGTGATTGAGTATACTGGGCCGTTCGTAGAGAAAATATCAGGACGTGCACCACTCTTCGCAAGTAAAGTTTCCTCTCCGGTCTGATTCACGCTTACCCAAAAAGTGTAGTGTCTACCGTTGGTGAGGTCAGTGACCTTGTATGGGGAGGTTACATTACTTATGAATGTCCCCTCTGGGCATAATTTAATATGAGTGATATCACAGTAAGGATCACTGGAGTAGTAGAGATCGTGACTTATGGCTTTGTCACTTATCCAATGAAGTTCAACAGATTTTGAATTTGCTATAGCATTAAGTGTAGGAGCCTTGGGAGAGGAAATTTTTTCGTCAATGCAGGAAGTGAGTAGTACCGCTGTGCCTAAAAATAAAACGATTAATTTTGGTATAAAGCAGCTTTGCATAGATTTATTCATAGCTAGAGCCATTAAATTTATTTATAGAATAAGGAATCTTTTAAGCATTCGTGGATTCAACTCGTAAGTGCTTCGTTAGCGTCCTTTCGTTCCGGCAAAAATGAGAACTCTTATTAGTACATACACACATTTCTACCCTGGAGCAAAGATACCAGAACACAGCGTTATTGAAAGAGGGTTACAACAATTTATGCAGGTATGACCAATTAACCTTGGCCTAGGTCGATCAGATACCGCTACAGGAGCTTGAATAGCATAAAAATCTTGAGCGGGAAAAAACTTTATAAGGGTTACAGCTCTCTTAATGTCGCATACAACGGGAAGATACAGTCACGATTTAAGGGAGCATTACCTGGTTAATGAACTGGGCGTGGTGTACGGAGTCAATCGCAGCAGCTATTACTGCCGGCGGGGTTTGTACATGCAACGAGGGCGGTTCAAGGAAAAGGTTATTGCGCTGCATAGGGCCAACTGTGGTGCTGCATGCGCTCTTTTAGCCTGTCGGTAGCGCTGGAGGATGAAGGTGAGTCTATAGGCCGTTACAAAGCCAATTATAATCGGTTCACCCACCCCAATCTGCCAGTCAAGCAAGCTTTTGTCGATTTTCAAAAGTCAGAGGTTGGGCATCAAGATGCCAAGGAGGGATGTCATGCCGAGAAAAGCTCTGGTCTTGCTTGAGGACACCCTTACCTTACTACCACTGTGTTTCTTGTTGAAACCGCGGAGTGAAATTATTGTAGCTTGGTGGGGCCCACTGATAACCTGCCTCTTGTGAACACTCACATCTTATTTGCGAAATATCCACAACAGAAGTGATATCAGCAGGCTAACCAACACCATGGTGGTGAGGGGAATGTAGAGCTTTAGTCCAGGACGGACGATGAGGATGTCACCGGGCAGTCGGCCGAATGGGAGCTTGCTGAGCCATGGCCAGAGAAGTCCGATGAGGACGATGCTGATTCCGATGATAATGACTGTCCGCTGCATACCCTGATTTTAGTTGGAAACTGGCATGGTAGACGCAGAATCAGATGGTTAATGTGACTTATGCCTTTCGGTGGTGATTTGTAAGATGGCTGAAAGTCTGCAGAAACTTATTTGGGCCACGGAGTTCACGGAATGAATCAGTAGTTTTGTCCGTCTCTTCCGTGGCCATTACGTCTTTATTTCTTGATCTCGGGTGGCAGGCAGGGGCGGATCTCGTTGAGCATGGCCTCGAAGATCTTGAGGTTTCCGGCGATCACGTTGCCGCTATCGAGGAAATCCTCACCACCGGCGAAGTCACCGACTTTGCCGCCGGCTTCTTGTACCAGCAGTGCGCCGGCGGCCATGTCCCATGGTTTGAGATCAAATTCCCAGAAGCCATCGAGACGACCGGCGGCTACAAAGGCGAGGTCTAGGGAGGCGGAGCCGGGGCGGCGAATACCGGCGGTGTCCCGGAATAGGGCTTTGAAGGTGGCCAGGTAAGTGTCGAGCAGTTCCTGGCTCTTGAAGGGGAAGCCCGTGCCGAGCAGGGCGCCTTCGAGGGTTTTGCGGTTAGTGACGCGGATACGGCGGCCGTTGAGTTGCGCACCGCTGCCTTTGCTTGCGGTGTAGAGATCCTGGCTGATCGGGTCGTAGATCACGGCTTGGTCGAGCTTGCCGCGGTAGGCCAGGGCGATGGATACGGCGAATTGCGGAAAGCCGTGCAGGAAATTGGTGGTCCCGTCCAGCGGATCGATGATCCACTCATATTCCCCGCGGCCCTTGCTGGATTTGCCACTTTCCTCGGCAAGGATGGCATGATCGGGATAGGCCTTGCGGATGACCTTGATGATCTCCTGTTCGGCCATGCGGTCGACATCACTGACGAAATCGTTGCGCGATTTGGTGTCGACAGTGAGGCTATCCACATGGGGGAAGGATCGGGCGATAATGTTGCCGCCCTGACGTGCGGCACGCACGGCAATGTTCAGCATGGGATGCATGGGACAGCCTCCGGATTGTTAAATAGCGTGAGCAGGGGGATCCCCTCAGGCCGCGTATTCTATACAGGCTGACGGAAAAAATCAGCCACTAAGGTAATAAATAAAGGTGAGTGAGACGGTGTTACCCCATATCCGAATAGTAATGGTCGAAACCAGCCACCCTGGTAATATCGGTGCCGCGGCGCGGGCGATGAAGAATATGGAGCTGGAGCGGCTCTACCTGGTAAGGCCGCACCGGTTTCCCGATGGGGAGTGCACCTCTCGGGCATCGGGGGCGGATGATGTTCTGGAGGCGGCCACGGTCTGCTCTACGCTGCAGGAGGCCCTGGTAGGTTGCCAATTGGTGTTCGGCGCCAGCGCCCGCAGCCTGCGCACCATTCCCTGGCCTCAGGTTAATGCCCGCGGTTGCGCCGAACTGGTGCGGGAGCAGGGGAGCGATGTTGAGGTGGCGCTCGTTTTCGGCCGTGAGCACTCGGGGCTGAGCAATGAGGAGCTTGAGTTGTGTAACTACCTCGTCCATATACCCACCAACCCAGACTATAATTCGCTCAATGTGGCTGCAGCTATCCAGGTATGTTGTTATGAACTTTATATGGCGCATCTTGGTGGTAGCTGGCAGGCGGTAGTGTCGACTAATGAGGATGAACTGGCCTCCGCCGATGACGTGGAAAGGTTTTTTGAGCACCTTGAGCAGACAATGTTGTCAACCGGCTTCCTCGATCCGCAAAATCCGCGTCAGTTGATGCGCCGTCTACGCCGCCTGTTCAACCGGGCGCAGATGGAGAAGACCGAGGTGAATATTCTGCGCGGGATCCTCACCAGTGTAATGAAACTTGTCAGTCGTTGAAGTTACGGGGGGAGGCGAGTGATTTTCTGCCGAGATCTCGCTCCTGCGGTGACAAGGCGAGGCTTTACACTCAGAAGTCGAGTGAAAAATACTCGATGTATCTCTCCTGAGGGCGAGGTAAGCCTACGACTTTCGATTTTCGACTTTCGACTGACTCGCAATGTCCAACCCGCTGTGCAAAAATAAGGCCCCACACTCTTATCAGGTATTATGGGTTATTTGTCATGTTTACACGTCTGCGAGAGGACATAGGTTGTATCTTCGATCGCGATCCGGCGGCCCGCAACGTTTTTGAGGTCTTGACCGCTTATCCGGGGCTGCACGCAGTATTGTTCCATCGCCTGTCTCACCGCTTATGGCTGGCGGGCTGGAAGTGGCTGGCGCGGATGCTTTCAAGTGTTTCCCGATGGTTTACCGGCATTGAAATCCACCCAGGAGCCACGCTCGGCCGGCGCTTTTTTATTGACCACGGGATGGGTGTGGTTATTGGTGAGACAGCGGTGATCGGTGATGACTGCACCATCTATCACGGAGTTACACTGGGCGGTACCAGCTGGCGGAAGGGTAAACGTCATCCAACCCTCGGTAACGATGTGGTGATAGGGGCCGGGGCCAAGGTGCTCGGGCCCATCATGATTAGTGACGGCGCCCGCATCGGCTCGAATGCGGTGGTGGTCAAGGGTGTGCCCCAAGGCGCCACAGTCGTCGGAGTGCCGGGACGCGTCGTCAAGCGTATTGCCACTGACGAACAGAAGGCCCAGCGTAAGGCGATTGCCGAGAAGATGGGTTTCGATGCCTATGGAACCACCTCCGATATGCCCGATCCGGTGGCTCATGCCATCAACTGCATGCTCGATCATATCCATGCCATGGACGGTAAAATGGAAGAGATGTGCGGAGCTATCAAGACCCTGGGAGCGGAATTGGGTGATCTGGAACTGCCGGTATTGAGCCAGTGTGAAATCCGCTCGGCGATGGATGATGGTCTGAGCGGGGAGAAGCTGGAGACTGGGGATAAAGAGTAGGGAAATTAATAGTTGACTAATTTGCTTGGTATTGCTACTTTATCCATCAGCAAATGACTTATAACTTTACTGGGTATTTTGGGAGAAGGCAATGAGACTGACCACTAAAGGCCGTTATGCGGTAACTGCGATGCTCGATCTTGCAATTCATTACAAGGATGGCCCGATCACGCTGGCGGATATCTCCAAGCGCCAGGGGATCTCCCTTTCTTATCTGGAGCAGCTGTTTTCACGCCTGCGCAAGAACGGCCTGGTTGACAGTGCACGCGGTCCTGGTGGCGGCTATCGTTTGAGCCGCGCGGCAAGTGAGATCTGCGTTGCTGACGTGATCACCGCGGTTGACGAGAAGGTTGACGCAATGCGATGCGAAGGTAAGGGTAACTGCCATGACAACGGCACTTGTCTGACCCACGAGTTGTGGTGCGACCTTAGCGACCAGATCTACAGTTTCCTCAAGAGCATTGACTTGGGACAGTTGGTCGACCGCCAGGGTGTGAGGGAGGTAGCAGCCCGTCAGGATCGCAAGAACGGCGGTACGGCTGAGAATGTCCTCGAAAAGAGTGTGTCCGTGTAATTCTCCTGCCAGATATGGTCTACGCAGACCATAACGCGACCACGGCCCTGGATGAACGGGTCCTGGAGGAGATGCTTCCCTGGTTAAAGGGGCACTATGGCAATCCCTCCAGTGTCCATTCTCTGGGGCGCGAAGCGCGATCCGCGCTCGACAGAGCACGTGAACAGGTGGCGCAGCTAGTCGGCACCCATCCCAGTCAGGTTGTCTTCACCAGCGGTGGCACAGAAGCGAACAATAGCGCCCTTAAGGGTGTCGCCCATCGCTTGCCTCAGGGACGTATTGCTATCAGCGCTATCGAACATGCCTCTGTGTCTGCACCGGCGGCGGCGCTACATCGTTTCGGTTGGACATGCGATGCGATTGGTGTCGACGAGCGTGGCGTTTGCACGGTTGAGGCGTTTGAGCAGGTAGTGCAGGACGACACCCGCCTGGTTTCATTGATGTGGGCGAATAATGAAACCGGATCTGTACAGCCTGTGGCTGAAATGGCGGCCCGCTGCCGTGAGTTGGGTATTCTGTTTCATACCGATGCGGTTCAGGCCGCCGGTAAGATGGTGGTGGATTTTGACGCCAGCGGGGCACACCTGATGAGCCTCTCGGCGCACAAGCTATATGGGCCGAAAGGGGTTGGTGCCTTGATCCTGGACAAGGCCTTGGATATGGAACCGTTGTTACATGGCGGTGGACAGGAAAAAGGTCGTCGTGGCGGCACGGAAAATCTGCCCGCAATCGTCGGCTTCGGCAGGGCTGCGGAGCTGGCACATATTGAATTGGTTGCGCGGCGACGCCATTTACTTCATCTACGAGGGCGTTTTGAGGAACTGCTGGCCAGGGACCTCCCACAGGCGGTGATTTTTGCCGGATTGGCGGAGCGACTTCCCAACACGGTTTTCCTGGCTGTGCCGGGGATTGAGGGACAGACCTTGATCATATCGTTGGACCAGCAGGGGATCGCAGTATCAAGCGGTTCTGCCTGTGGCAGTGAACATACGGAGCCTAGTGGCGTACTCAAGGCGATGGGGGTCGACAACGACCTGGCTCTAGGCGCCATCCGCATCAGCTTGGGCAAAGACAATACTGAAGCGGATATCGATATCCTGGCAGGATCTCTGGTATCCCAGGTTAAACAGTTGCAACGCCTCGCCGCTAGTACGGCTTGGTGATGAATCAAATAACGTGATTGGAGCGAGAGAAGCATGAAAAAACCGATCTATCTCGACTACTCGGCTACCACCCCGGTCGATCCGCGTGTCGCCAAAACCATGTGTAGTTACCTGACCATGGACGAAGGCCTGTTCGGGAATGCCGCTTCGCGCTCGCATCAGTACGGATGGGACGCCGAGGAGGCGATTGAGGGCGCCCGCAAGAATGTGGCGGACCTGATCGGCGCCAATCCCAAGGAGATCGTCTGGACCTCTGGTGCCACCGAATCCGACAACCTGGCAATCAAGGGTGTGGCCCAGTTCTATGCCAAGAAGGGTAAGCACATCATCACCAGCAAGACCGAACACAAGGCGGTGCTGGATACCTGTCGCCATCTGGAGCGTGATGGTTTCGAGGTGACCTATCTCGACCCGGAAGAGAACGGTCTTATCGATCTCGGCAAGCTGGAAGCGGCGATGAGAGATGACACCATCCTCGTCTCCATCATGCACGTGAATAATGAGATCGGGGTGATTCAGGATGTGAAGGCCATCGGCGAGCTGTGCCGCAGCAGGAAGATCCTCTTCCACACCGATGCGGCGCAGAGCGCCGGCAAGGTGCCGATCGATGTCGAGGAGATGAAGATCGATCTGCTGTCGCTCTCGGCCCACAAGATCTACGGCCCCAAGGGCATGGGTGCCCTGTACGTGCGCCGCAAGCCGCGGGTACGCCTGGAGGCGCAGATGCACGGCGGTGGTCACGAGCGCGGCATGCGTTCCGGCACCCTGGCCACCCACCAGATCGTGGGTATGGGCGAGGCCTTCCGCCTGGCTAAAGAGGAGATGGCGACCGAAAACGAGCGCGTGCGCATGCTGCGTGATCGCTTGCTCGAAGGCGTCAAGGATATTGAAGAGGTCTACATTAACGGCGACATGGACCAACGTGTGCCCCACAATCTCAATATCAGCTTCAACTTCGTCGAAGGAGAGTCGTTGATGATGGCGTTGAGTGAGCTGGCTGTCTCCTCCGGCTCCGCTTGTACCTCAGCAAGCCTGGAGCCCTCCTATGTGCTGCGTGCCTTGGGCCGATCAGATGAGCTGGCGCATAGCTCTATTCGCTTCAGTATCGGTCGTTTCACTACTGAAGCGGATATCGACCGTGCGGTAGAGTTGCTACACCAGAAGATCAGCAAGCTTCGCGCACTCTCTCCGTTGTGGGATATGTACAAAGAGGGAATTGATCTTTCCTCTGTGCAGTGGTCGGCGCACTAGGTTGAGGCTATCACCCTGCAGGCGGCTTATGCCCGATGTGGGTTTTGGGTTAAAATCGCAGCTCCGCCGCCTAATTGGTCGTAAGCGGGAAGTTCGTTAAGGCGAGGTAAAGAGAATATGGCATATAGCGACAAGGTCATGGACCACTATGAAAATCCGCGTAATGTCGGTAATTTCGACAAGGACGACGGGGATGTAGGAACCGGGATGGTGGGCGCACCGGCTTGTGGTGACGTGATGCGTCTGCAGATAAAGGTCAATGAACAGGGCGTGATCGAAGACGCTTGCTTCAAGACCTACGGATGCGGTTCCGCTATCGCTTCCAGTTCACTGGTGACCGAGTGGGTCAAGGGCAAGAGCCTGGACGAGGCTGCCGAGATCAAGAATAGCCAGATTGCAGAAGAGCTGGCACTTCCTCCGGTCAAGATCCACTGCTCGGTACTTGCCGAGGATGCGATCAAGGCCGCTATCAGTGACTACAAGTCGAAACGTAAGGCTTAATAGGAAATTTCGGAGAGAGCCATGGCAATTACACTGACTGAACCGGCTGCAGAACGTGTCAGGAACTTCCTCGTCAACCGTGGGAAGGGGGCTGGGTTGCGCCTGGGTGTGCGCACCTCGGGGTGTTCCGGCATGGCCTATGTGTTGGAGTTCGCTGACGACATCGATACCGATGATGAGGTGTTTGAAAGTCACGGCGTCAAGGTGATCGTTGATCCCAAGAGCCTGGTATATCTGGATGGTACTGAGGTGGATTTCACCAAGGAAGGGTTGAACGAAGGCTTTAAGTTCAATAACCCCAACGTCAAAGACGCCTGCGGTTGTGGCGAAAGCTTCAACGTCTGACCCATCCGGTGACGAATGCAGTCTGCACTAGCTAAAAATCACTTTGAGCTGTTTGGCCTGCCACCGACATTTGAGGTGGAGCAGGAAATCCTTGCGCTGAGATATCGAGAACTTCAGCGGGCAGTCCACCCGGATCGCTTTGCCAATGCCTCAGAACAGCAAAAACGCGTTTCCGTGCAACAGGCTGCGCAAATTAATGAGGCCGTTCAGGTACTCAAGTCACCCTTATTGCGCGCGCGATATCTGCTTGAACTCAATGGCCTGCCGCTGGATGACACCGACACACAGATGGATACCTCTTTCCTGATGGAACAGATGGAACTACGAGAGGCTTTGGCCGAGGTGCGGGGTAATTCCGATCCCTTCGATGCCCTGAACCGTGTTCGCGGCGATATCGAGAGCCGGGAGAGAGAGCTGATAGAGTCCTTGTCGCAGGCGTTTGCCGATGGGAGTTCCGAAGCGCTAGAAAATGCCAGGGAGAAGGTAAGGAAAATGCAGTTCATGCAACGTCTGCTCTCCGAAGTGGACGAACTGGAAGAGACCCTGGTTCACGAATCCTGAGCGGCGTTCCGCGCCAGACAATCGAGAAAATTTACAACATTATGGCCTTACTCCAAATCAGCGAGCCCGGACAATCCGCCGCACCACATCAGCATCGCCTCGCCGCCGGTATCGACCTCGGGACGACAAATTCACTTGTTGCCACCGTGCGCAGCGGCTTGCCCGAGACCCTGCCTGATGAACAGGGCAATCACTTGCTGCCCTCAGTAGTGCGTTATCTGGCGGGGGGGGAGCGTGTCGTGGGGGCTGTCGCCA
>JBFEYJ010000079.1:0-12538 GCA_041562215.1 Thiohalomonadaceae bacterium
ATCGCCGAGACGCGCCAGACGATCATGGAGTTCCCTGCCACAGTAGAGGCTCACCTCTGCCTGCAGGTTGGCGCCGATCTCACCGGCGTTGCGCAACCGCTCCAGTTCCTTGTTGACCGCATCGCGTACCTTCATGACATGGAACCACAGCTCGTAGTCTTCACCAGCCAACTTTCCACTCTTTGGGAATTCATACCACTGAGACAGAAATACAGATTCCCCACGTTTGCCGGGAATAGATTGCCAAACTTCCTCCGCAGTAAAGCTCAGGATAGGTGCCATCCAGCGGGCCATAGCTTCAACAATGTGATACATAGCCGTCTGAGCTGAGCGACGTGCCAACGAGTCTGTCTGGGTGGTGTATTGACGGTCCTTGATCACATCCAGATAGAAAGAGCCCATATCAACAGAACAGAAATTCTGGATACGTTGATAGATGCTGTGGAAATCGTATGCCGCATAATGAGCCAGAAGCATACCTTGCACATCATCTGCCCTCTCCAAAGCCCACTTATCCAGTGCAAGCATATCGTTTGGCTCTACAAGATTTTCGGCCGGGTCGAAGCCCGCCAGATTGGCCAGCAGGAAACGGGCAGTGTTGCGGATACGGCGGTAGGCATCGGCAGTGCGCTTCAGCACCTCATCCGAATAGGTCATCTCGTAACGGTAATCCGTCGAGGCGATCCACAACCGCAAAATATCGGCCCCGAGCGTATTGGCAACCTTCTCCGGCTCGACACCGTTGCCCCGCGACTTCGACATCTTGTGACCTTTTTTGTCCACGGTAAAGCCATGAGTAAGCACTGACTTATAGGGTGCCTTACCGGTGGTGGCCACTGCGGTGAGCAGGGAAGACTGGAACCAACCGCGATGCTGGTCGGAGCCCTCCAGGTAAAGGTCCGCCGGACGGTGTAACCCATCGCGGCGCTCCAGTACCGCAGCATGGGTCACGCCCGAGTCGAACCAGACATCCAGGGTATCCATCACCTTGTCGTAATCGTTTGCATCAACGCCGAGCAGTTCTGCCGGGTTCAAGTCGAACCAGGCGTCGATGCCCTTCTCTTCAACCCGTTGTGCCACCTGCTCAATGATCTCGGGAGTATTAGGGTGAAAATCGCCCGTGACCTTGTGGACAAATAGCGCGATCGGCACGCCCCAGGTACGCTGACGCGAGATGCACCAGTCGGGACGCCCCTGCACCATTCCCTCGATACGCGCCTGGCCCCAGTCGGGGATCCAGCCGTTGTTCTCGCCAATCGCCTTGATTTCCTCCAGCGCCGCCGGACGCAGGCCGCTCTGCTCCATGGAGATGAACCACTGCGGAGTGGCTCGGAAGATGATCGGGGTATTGTGGCGCCAGCAATGCGGGTAGCTATGGCGTAGCGCCTCAGCATGCACCAGTTTGCCTCGCTCGCGCAGCACCTCGAGCACCGCATCGTTGGCTTTGAACACGTGCTGGCCTTCAAACAATTCTGTACCCGGCAGGAATTTGCCGTCGCCTCCGACCGGGTTGTCAACCTTGAGGTCATAGCGCAAGCCGGCCACATAGTCCTCCTGTCCGTGACCGGGGGCGGTATGCACCGCGCCGGTACCGGCCTCAAGGGTAACGTGGTCGCCGAGTATGATCGGCACTTCGCGACGGTAGAAGGGATGCTGCAGCTTGAGCCCTTCCAGGTCGGTGCCACTGCAGTACGCGATTATGCGATAGTCATCCACCCCGTAACGGCCCATGACATCTTTCAGCAGGCCTTCAGCCAGCAACAGACGTTCCGGACCATGCTCGCCGACCCCGTCGCACTGCACCAGTGCATATTCCAGCTCAGGATTGAGCGCCACCGCTTGGTTGGCAGGCAGGGTCCACGGAGTGGTGGTCCAGATCACCACAGAAATAGGCCCCTCGCCCGGATGCTCCCCGGCCTTGCGCACACGCCCCCAGAAGGCCTCGTCATCAAGCACCTCGAAGCGTACATCGACGGCCGGCGAGGTTTTGTCCTCGTACTCCACCTCGGCTTCGGCCAGTGCCGAGCCGCAATCGGTGCACCAGTGCACCGGCTTGGAGCCCTTGTGCAGATGCCCATTGTCAATGATCCGACCGAGCGTGCGGATGATGTCAGCCTCGAATTTATAGTCCATAGTGAGATAGGGATTCTCCCAATCGCCCAGGACCAACATTCGCTTGAATCCTTCACGCTGGCCGTTGACCTGCGCATGCGCATAGTCGCGACAGGCGGCACGGAACTTGTCAGCGGTTACCCCGACACCAGCTTTACCCAGCTTTTTTTCCACCTGTAGTTCGATGGGCAGACCGTGACAATCCCAACCCGGCACATAGGGAGCATCGAATCCACTCAGAGTCCGGGACTTGATGATGATGTCCTTAAGCACCTTGTTCACCGCATGGCCCAAGTGAATATCGCCATTGGCATAGGGAGGGCCGTCATGCAGGATGAACTTCTCGCGGCCCTCGCCGGCGGCGCGTAGCTTGCCGTAAAGGTCCATTTCCTGCCAGCGCGCGAGCATCTCCGGCTCACGCTGGGCGAGATTGCCACGCATGGGAAAGTCGGTCTGCGGCAGATTCAAAGTATTTTTATAGTCCGTCACGGTAATCTCACTTCTTAATCGAATCGGTTTTGCTAAACGCGCGCGAGGAAAAAATCACGCGCCTGTTCAGCGTCTCGCAAGATCTGCACCTTCAACGCCTCGAACGATTCAAAACGTCGTTCCTCACGGATACGCTGCAGAAAGTCCACATGGACATAACTGCCGTAGATCTCGTCCGAAAAATCAAACAGATGAACCTCCAGCAACGAGCGGGTGCCATCCACCGTGGGGCGAGTGCCGACGTTGGCCACGCCGGGAACCGGTTCCCCCCGGATGCCGAACATTTCCACGGCAAAAACGCCGTCTACAGGCGCCTTCTTCCTGTGCAGGAAGATATTGGCGGTGGGAAAACCGATGGTCCGTCCCAGCCGATTGCCATGCGCGACCCGGCCGCACATACGGTAGGGTCGACCAAGCATCTGTGCGGCAAGGGAAAGATCTCCCGCCTGTAACGCCTCACGAATGCGGGTGCTGCTGACTCTTTCACCATCCAGGCTAAAGGTATGCATGTGCACTACCTCGAAACCATGCTCTCTGCCTGCCTTCTGCAACATGGTGAAGTCGCCATGGCGCCCCTTGCCAAACCGGAAATCATCACCCACAACTAAATAGCGTAGCCCAAGACCGTCGACCAGTACCTTCTGGATAAAGGTCTCCGGCTCCATCTCCGCCAGAGCGTGGTTAAAGCCCAGACAGAGCACACGATCGACAGAGAATCTCTGCAGTACTTTCATCTTCTCGCGAAAGCGGGTCAGGCGTGGCGGAAGCTCCCCCTGACTGAAATACTCCTGTGGCTGCGGCTCGAAGGTAATTACTGTGGTTGGCAGACACATAGAAGCAGCCTTTTCCGCCAACTGGCCGAGCACCGCTTGGTGGCCAAGATGCACACCGTCAAAATTGCCGATTGTCGCCACGCAACCGTGGTGACGCGAACGCAAATTGTGTAGACCGCGAATCAGTTCCATGGCAGTTATCCGCGAACCCCGAAAAACCACAGAGTATAACCCGATTCCATGCCCGGCTTCGATGCCAATTACGACATTCGCCCAAGTAGCTGGCGGGGTCGAATACCCAGCAACAGCAAGACAATGAAGTAAATCGCCGCCGCACCGCCAATCAACCCCGCCAGCAGCAACGCGCGCTCACTGGCATCACGTGCAAACCACTGCTCCACCTCCCCTCTCCCCCACCACAGAGTGAATCCCAGTGCGGCGTTGGCGCTCACCAACCGTAGGGCAAATATCGACCAGCCAGGCTGGGCGATGAACACGCCCTTAAGGCGTAAATGGAAGAACAGCATACCGGCGTTGACGAAAGCCGCCAGTGAGGTAGCCAGTGCCAGCCCGGCATGGGGGCCGGTAACATCCGCCATGACCATCGGTACAACAAACACCAAATTCATCACCATGTTCGCCACCATCGCGTAGACCCCGAAACGCACCGGGGTGCGGGTATCCTGGCGGGCATAGAACCCGGGCGCCAGCACCTTCACCAGCATGAAACCGAGCAGGCCGATACCGTATGCCATCAGGCTAAGCGAGGCCATCTCAACATCACTCCCCACGAACTCGCCATACTGAAAAAGGGTGGTCAGTATCGGCCCGGCAAGCAGGATCAGGCCTAACGCAGCGGGAGTGCCAATTAAAAATACCCAGCGCAGAGCCCAGTCGAGGGTCCGGCTGAATTCTTCAGGGTTAGCCTCAGCGTGACGCTGTGACAGACTGGGCAGAATCACCGTCGCCAGAGCGATTCCAAAAACCCCAAGCGGAAACTCCACCAGCCGATCTGAGTAGTAGAGCCAGGAGACACTGCCGGTGATCAGGAAGGAGGCGATGATCGTGTCGAGCAACAGATTGATCTGAGCGACCGAGGAACCGAAGATCGCCGGTAACATCAGCCGCAGGATTCGCCGCACCCCTTCGTCGCGCCATCCCCAGCGCGGACGCGGCAACAACCCAAGGCGGTATAACGAGGGGAACTGGAACAGCAACTGTAGTACCCCGGCAATAAACACCCCCCAGGCCAGTCCGACCACAGGCTGCTCAAACTGAGGCGCCAGCCAGAAGGCGCAGCCGATAAGCGAGAGATTGAGCCATACCGGGGTCACCGCCGGCACCGCAAAGCGGCCGTATGTATTGAGGATGCCACCCGACAGGGCGGTCAGCGAGATAAACAGCAGGTAAGGAAAGGTAATACGCAACATCTCGGCGGTGAGCAGGAATTTTTCTTCATCACCGCGAAAACCTGGGGCGAATACGCTCACTAGAGGATACGCGCCGATTATCGCCAACAGGGTCAGCAGCAGCAGGACTGTTCCGAGACTGCCGCTGACATCGGCCACCAGACGGCGCACCTCCGCCTGAGCGCGCCGGGACTTATACTCGGACAACACGGGAACAAAGGCCTGGGAAAAGGCACCTTCTGCAAACAGCCGTCGCAGAAAATTGGGGATCTTGAAAGCAACAAAAAAAGCATCGGTGCCGGCACCTGCGCCGAACTGGTTGGCAAAGACCATATCACGCGCAAAACCGAGCACGCGTGAGATCATAGTAAATCCTCCCACCACGGCGGTGGAGCGAAGCAATCCCCTACTCACGTTTTTTTGCCTTATAATCCATAAATGATAATGCAGTGACTGGCCTTTTGGCCGTAAAGAGGCCATCATATCGCGACCTTGTCACCGCCGTCATGGCCGAACAAAGAAAAGCTGTCCAGGCGTTGACACAGTGACAAAAAGCATGCATATTATGCGACCCTTGACTTGACTATCCGGAATTTTTGGGAGTAATCACCTTGGCCAATTCAGCACAAGCCAGAAAACGCGCCCGTCAGGCCGAGAAGCGTCGTGAACACAACGCCTCTGCCCGCTCCAATATGCGCACCACAATGAAGAAGGTCATTAAGGCAATCAATGCCGGTGACAAGGATGCCGCAAAAGCCGCCTACCAGGCTGCTGTTCCGGTTATCGACAGTAGCTGCGGCAAGGGCTATTTGCACAAAAACACCGCTGCCCGCTTCAAGAGCCGTCTGAACGCACGCGTTCGCGCCATGGCTTAAGCCCCAGGGCAGGCAGTCGCAAAAAGGCCGGTCATTGACCGGCCTTTTTTGTGCGTACGAAAAGGAAACTCTATCTGGTCACGGAATGAAAAACTCGTATGTAACCAACCAACACCAGCACACGAATGAATGCGTTCTCATCCTTCTGGACCGACTTTAACAACACAAAGCGCATCGCAACACGCAAGTCATCCGTCCGTCTATTGCGTGGACATGTATTTAATCAGCAGAGAACCAGATTATCCCTGTGAATCAGCTCCGGTTCGTCCACGTAACCGAGCAGTTGCTCAATCCGCTGACTCGGCTGCCCCTGGATCTTGAGCGTCTCCTGAGCACTGTAGTTGACCAGGCCACGCGCGATCTCAATGCCATCCTCACCAACACACGAAACCATCTCACCGCGGCCAAAGTCCCCCGATACTCCCTTCACGCCAACCGGTAGCAGACTCTTGCCAGCCTCACGCAACACTTTCACTGCACCCGCATCAAGGATAAGTCGGCCACGCAGTTGCAGGTGGCCCGCAAGCCACTGCTTACGAGCCAGGAGAAGTTCGGTATCCGGAATGAACAGGGTACCGATGGTTTCACCATTCGCCACTTTGAGCAAAATGTTCTTCTCTCGACCGGCGGCGATCACTGTGGCAGAACCTGAGCGCGCCGCAAGACGGGCGGCGCGCACCTTGGTCAACATACCCCCGCGGCCGAGCGCCCCCCCCTTTCCACTGGCCATCGCCTCCAGTCCAGGGGTGGTAACCGATGTTTCGTGGATCAGTTTGGCGTCAGCGTGTTCGCGCGGATCCTTATCGCAAAGCCCCTGCTGATCGGTCAGAATCACAAGCAGTTCGGCCTCGATCAGATTAGCAACCAACGCCCCCAGCGTGTCATTGTCACCGAAGCGGATCTCATCAGTGACGACAGTATCGTTTTCATTGACCACCGGCACCACAGCGAGATCCAGCAAGGTACGCAGTGCACTACGGGCATTAAGATAGCGATGGCGATTGGAGAGATCATCATGGGTCAGCAAAACCTGGGCGGTCTGCAGGCCAAAACGCTGGAAACTGGACTCGTAGGTTTGCACCAGCCCCATCTGCCCCACCGCAGCGGCTGCCTGCAATTCATGCAGGGCATGAGGACGTTTGCTCCAGCCCAATCGGCTCATCCCTTCGGCAACGGCGCCGGAGGAGACCAGCACGATTTCGATACCGCGCTGGCGCAGGGCAGCCAGTTGCTCCACCCAGTCGGCGATCCCCGCCTGGTTGAGCCCACGCCCCTCGTTGGTCAGCAAGGCACTGCCGATCTTCACGACCCAACGCTTGCTAGTAGTGATCTGTTGGCGAGTCTTCATGTGGAAAAAATAACGGAAAACCTGAAACGGAAAAAGAAAAAATTATGCATCAGCCGAAGGAGGCGTATCCACCACTGCCTGTTCTTCCCGCTGACGTTCCAGGTGGATCATAATATCCTGACTCAGCCGCGCGGTACCCTCTTTCGCCAGGGCGGAGAGTTGATACACCGGTCCCTTCCAGCCCAGCCGCTCAATGATGTCGGTACAGATCTGTTCGCGCTCTTCTTCCGGTAGCAAGTCGAGCTTGTTCAGCACCAGCCAGCGCTCACGCCGGGCCAGTTCATCGCTGAATTTGGCCAGCTCATTCTCGATCACCCTCACGGCTTCCACCGGATCGCTTCCGTCGAAAGGGGCAACGTCCACCATGTGCAGCAGTAACAGTGTACGGGAGACATGCTTGAGGAACTGGATCCCCAACCCCGCGCCTTCGGCGGCCCCCTCGATCAAACCCGGAATATCGGCGATAACAAAGCTTCGGTGCGACTCCACGCTTACAACCCCAAGGTTTGGGTAGAGGGTGGTAAAGGGGTAATCGGCCACCTTAGGCCTGGCCGCCGATACGGCGCGGATCAGTGTCGATTTGCCCGCATTGGGCAGGCCGAGGAGGCCGACATCGGCCAGCACCTTCAGCTCAAGGTGCAGATTACGCGCCTCGCCTTCGGTGCCAGGTGAAAATTGCCGTGGCGCACGATTGGTACTGCTCTTGTAGCGAGTATTGCCAAGACCGTGGAAACCGCCCTGCGCGATTTTGACGCGTTGGCCCGGCTCGGTGAGATCCGCCAGGGTCTCTCCTGTATCCTTGTCATAAATAATGGTGCCGACCGGCAGGGGGATATCCAGGTCCTCCCCACCCTTGCCGGTCATATTGCGCCCCATCCCCGCCTGACCGTTCTCGGCACGAAAGGTACGGGTAAATCTCAGATCGATAAGGGTATTGAGGTTGTCGTCGGCAACCACGTAAACACTCCCCCCATCACCACCGTCACCGCCGTCGGGGCCACCAAAAGGAATATATTTTTCGCGACGGAAACTGACACAGCCTTTGCCGCCATTGCCAGCTTCCACCCGGATGTTCGCTTCATCTACGAATTTCATTGAAGGAGAGTTTCAAGTTACAAATGACAAGTTACACGTCACAAGCACCGGTAGCCAAAAAAGCGAAATTAAATTACGCGTATCTTGTCACTTGTCGCTTGTGAAACGAAAAAACCCCGCCAACGGACGGGGTTTTTCAAGCATAATCCCGCAAGGACTTACTCGGGTAGAACGCTCACGAACTTACGATTCTTCGGACCTTTCACCTCAAACACCAGCTTGCCGTCAGCCTTGGCATAAAGAGTATGGTCATGACCACAGCCGACGTTAAGGCCGGGATGGAACCTGGTGCCGCGCTGACGAACGATAATGTTGCCCGCGGTGACCACTTCGCCACCGAAACGCTTCACGCCAAGGCGCTTGGAAATCGAGTCGCGGCCGTTACGTGTACTACCGCCTGCTTTTTTATGTGCCATTGCTATCTACCCCTATAGTGCTTAAGCGCTGATACCGGTGATCTGCAGCTCAGTGTAGTACTGGCGATGACCCTGGCGCTTCATGTGATGCTTGCGACGCTTGAACTTGATGATGGTCACCTTGTCATCACGACCATGACTTTTCACCGTCGCCGTTACCTTGCCACCCTCAATAAAAGGGGCACCGATTTTGATGTCGTCACCGTTGGCAACCATCAGTACCTCGGGGAGGTCGATATTGGCGCCCACCTCGGACTCGAGTTTTTCAACCTTAAGGGTCTGCCCTTCGGTTACACGATACTGCTTGCCACCGGTTTTGATTACCGCGTACATTGCCGCTTCTCCAAAAACAGAAAATCTGTTGTTTCATCAACGAAAGACCGGCAATTCTAGCGTTTGCCCGCGCCGAGGTCAAACCCGATCTGCACAAATCCTGATGGAATGTCGCCGAGGCGCGCGAGACACATGATTGCCTTACCGTTTCCGTATTCACCACATACGACTTTCACGCTGAACTTGACAGCGGAGCCTCCGCTACCTAGCATCTCGAGTCTTTGCGTCGCAATTATACCTTCTATCTAATGGATATCCAGGACGTCTACAATCTGGTCGCCGCCGACAGGCAGGCGGTCGATGAGCTGATCAAGCAGCGGCTACATTCCGAGGTCGTGCTGATCAACCAGATCGGCCATTATATCGTCAACAGCGGTGGTAAGCGCCTGCGCCCGGTACTGCTGCTACTCACCTCTCGCGCTTTTTGCTACGAGGGAGAGGCCCATCTGGAACTGGCTGCCGTTGTCGAATTCATCCACACAGCAACCCTGCTGCACGACGATGTGGTAGACGCATCAGACATGCGCCGGGGCAAAGAAACCGCCAACAACGTTTGGGGTAACGAAGCCAGTGTATTAGTTGGCGATTTCCTCTACTCGCGCGCCTTCCAGATGATGGTTGGGGTGCATAACATGCGGGTGATGGAAATCCTTTCCGAGGCGACCAATACCATCGCCGAGGGTGAAGTCAAGCAGCTGCTCAACGTGCATAACGCCGATCTGGATGAAGCCGGCTATCTCGATGTTATACGCAGCAAGACTGCCAAACTGTTCGAATCCTCCGCCCAGCTCGGTGCTGTGCTGACCGGCCGTAGCATGGAGGAAGAGCGCGCCATGGCCGCCTACGGTATGCACCTGGGCATCGCCTTCCAGCTAATCGACGACGCCCTCGATTACTCAGCCTCAAGCGAGGAACTGGGCAAGAACATCGGCGACGACCTGGCCGAGGGCAAGCCAACTCTACCGCTGATCCACGTTATCAACCACGGCACGCCTGAACAGGCCGCCCTGGTGCGCGAAGCACTGGAAAAAGGCGGTCGTGATCGCATCGATGAGATCAAACAGGCCATTGAATCCGCCGGCGCTATCGAGTACACTTCGCGCTCTGCGCAAGCTGAGGCCGATAAAGCCATTACCGCCTTATCCGTGTTGCCGGACTCCCCCTATAAGGAAGCCCTTGCCACACTGGCAAATTTCGCGGTCAAGCGTAGTCATTAAAGTCACTATTTCGGGGTGTAGCTCAGCCTGGTAGAGCACTGTCTTCGGGAGGCAGGGGCCGGAGGTTCGAATCCTCTCACCCCGACCAGTCAAAACAAAAAGGCCTGCATCGCAGGCCTTTTTTCTTTTCAGAACGATTATCCAACTCGCAAATCCAGAACCCAGCAATACTCTCAACAGCCTTTGCGGGTAATATGAATTTGAGACCAGCGGTGAACGCCGGCTTTTGTGTGCGCTGGCGGCCTCCTTGCCGCCAACTGTCCCATCCCCCTCCCAAACAGCTTAAAACCTTAACGAGATCGGGAGTAATCTCTAGAACGGTATATCGTCGTCGAAGTCATCGAAGTTGCTCCCGCCAGCCGGCTGTGCCGGAGCGGGTGCAGGGGCCGCTCTGCCGCGACCTTGCGGTGCAGCCGCGGGTTGCCCCCCCCCGCCGAAGTCTTGGCTACCGTAGTCAGCAGCGCCGCCTGCTCCCGCACCACTGCGACCGCCGAGCATCTGCATCTCATTAGCAACGATCTCGGTGGTATAACGGTCCTGGCCGCTCTGATCCTGCCACTTGCGTGTCTGCAACTTGCCTTCAAGATAGACTTGGGAGCCTTTGCGCAGATACTCACCGGCGATCTCGCCAAGTCGGCCGAACAGCACCACGCGATGCCACTCAGTCTTCTCCTGCTTCTGCCCGGACTGCTTGTCCGTCCACTGCTCACTGGTGGCCACCGTTATATTCGCAACGGCGGCACCGTTTGCCGTGTAACGCACCTCAGGATCCTGCCCCAGATTCCCAACAAGAATAACTTTGTTCACACCTCGTGCCATAACTTTTCCCTCACCTTAACGATAATTTACTCATCTTCACTTAGCTTGTCCTGGTCAGGAGCCGGCTGCGGAAAACTGACCTAGTACATCCCTGTCCAATACCCGGCTATCCACCTTCAGGTAGGCAATACCATCATCCACATTTACGCTCGCCTCGACGACCCCCTTGACCTGCAGTAGACGTTGTTCCAGCTCCACGGCATAGCCTGTGTCCGCAACGCCGACCCTGAGCAACTCGACCGCGAGATAACGAGGCTCATGCATGCTCAATGCCGCCAGTAACCACAGGGCAACAAAAGCGCTGCAGAGGAGAAATACCCCGCTGTTGCCGTACATCTCATGGGTCCAACCGCCGGCCACCCCACCGATAAAGGCACCGATAAATTGGGAGCTGGTATAGACCCCCATCGCGGTTCCTTTGCTCTGTGCCGGGGCCACCTTACTGACCAGGGAAGGCAAAGTCGCCTCCAGCAGGCTAAAGGCGGTGAAAAACGCCAGCAAGAGAAGGGCTATATACAAAAATTGCTGCTGCCCCCACACCAATGCTAACTGCGACAGCAACAGCACTCCAATGGCCGAAGTAAAGACTCGCTTCATGCGCCGCTTCTTCTCGGCGATGATGATAAAGGGGATCGCCAGCAGCATCGCCAATACCATTACAGGGAGGTAAAGTTGCCAATGGTGTTCCGGGTTGAAGCCGCTGTCGCGCAGCGCCAGAGGCAACACCACAAAAGTGGCGGTCAGTACCATATGCAGTACCAGAATCCCGAAGTCCAGACGCAACAACTGCCCGTCACGAAGCACTCGGCCAAACTGTGCCGGCTCCGCCTCCGCATCACGGTGGAAGGTAATTTCACAGGGTGTCGGCACCGCCACATACAACAGCACAATACCACCCAGCGCCAGTACCGCAGTCAGGGAAAAAATGCCGGGGACACCAATCCAGTGGTTTAACAACGGCCCCGCCACCATGGCCACAACAAATGAAAAACCGATACTCATGCCGATCACTGCCATCGCCTTGGTGCGGTGCTCTTCCCGGGTCAGATCCGCGGCAAGCGCCATAACCGCCGCCGCCACGGCCCCTGCTCCTTGCAGGGCGCGACCGAGGATGACCCCTTCGATGGTGGTGGCCATCGCGGCAACTATACTGCCGAGGGCAAAGATCAACAAGCCGGCAGCGATTACCGGTTTGCGCCCGAGGCGGTCGGAGAGCATACCAAAAGGCAGTTGCAGCAATGCCTGTGTCAGCCCATAGGCGCCAATCGCAAGGCCTACCTGAGTCGAGGTCACTCCCTCCAACTCTTCGGCATAGAGGGCGAATACCGGCAGTATCATGAATAGCCCCAGCATACGCAGGGCAAAAATAGTAGCAAGCGAGACGGCGGCACGTTGTTCTTTGGCCGTCATTTGTTCAGGCAACATGGCAACAGTCCGGAGGGGTCAAACCAGGCGAAAAAAACGGGCGCTGGTTTTGCTTCTGAATGAGTAAACGACGTATATTAACAGGTTCGATTCACAGCGGGAATGAGTACAAAGCCTAGCATGGACACTATCAAACTTCGTGGGGCCAGGACCCACAACCTGAAGAACATCGATCTCGATTTGCCACGTGATAAACTCATCGTTATTACGGGCCTGTCCGGCTCGGG
>JBFEYJ010000080.1:0-12430 GCA_041562215.1 Thiohalomonadaceae bacterium
AGAACGCAGTTTGCGCCGACCCGCACACGATCGCCGAGAGTCACGTCGCCTTCGAACACCACACCGACATCGATCACCACATCCCGGCCAACCGTTGCCGTCCCCCTCATATCGAAACGCGAGGGATCCAGTAGTGTCGCTCCTTCACGCATCAGAACATCCGCACAGCGCTGTTGATAATTGCGTTCAAGCGCTGCCAGCTGCATTCGGTCATTCACGCCGGCAACTTCGTGCACATCGGCAACGGTGCTTGCTTGCACATTCACACCATCGGCTACAGCGAGGGCGATAATGTCCGTAAGGTAATACTCACCCTGGGCATTACTGTTATCCAGACGCTTGAGCCAACTGCGCAGACGAACAGCAGGACAGGCAAGGATGCCTGTATTCCCTTCACGGATCTCACGCTGTGCCTCTGTGGCGTCCTTGTGTTCGACAATCGCCCTCACCCTACCCGCCTCATCACGGACTATCCGCCCATAACCGGTCGGGTCCTGCAACTTAAGTGTGAGTAATCCAAGGCTATTCGTGCCCTGTTGCAACAGTTCCTGAAGGGTTTCGGCCCGAATGAGCGGTACGTCACCATACAGAACGAGCACGGTTGAAGCATCATTTATGACAGGCATTGCCTGCTCTACAGCATGGCCTGTGCCAAGCTGCTGTGCTTGCTCGACCCAATTAACGAGCGGCTCGTTGATCCGTTCCTTAACCAGCTCACCGCCATGACCATATACGACGTGTATCGATGCCGGTTCAAGGTGCTTGGCCGTATCGATGACGTGTTTAAGCAAGGGTTTACCGGCAAGAGGATGCAGGACTTTAGGCAAGGCAGAGCGCATGCGCGTCCCCTGCCCGGCGGCGAGGATGATAATTTCAAGAGCCATAGGCGTTTCGATTAGCTTATAAATTGATTAGGTATCAAGTCACCGTAAAGGCGCTGCCAAATACATGACCAGGTGTGCGGATATGAGTAATTATTCACCATAGAATAAGGCTTTTTTACCCACAATGATGCATTCCCGCACCCTGTGCATGTCACCTTCTTTTCAATGTAGCGTCGATCCGGGCATCTGTTGCACACCATTGGCGATCTCGTCCGCCGTGGCGTCACGTACCTCCAGCACCTTTACGTAAAAGGTGATGTTCTTGCCGGCAAACGGGTGGTTTCCGTCCAGTGTTACTGTGCCGTTGTCCACATGGGTGACCACCATCTTTAGAGTCTCCCCTTCGTCATTGAGGAATTCAGCTTCGGCACCAAGCTCCCGATATTGCGGTGGTACATTCTCGATGGCATCGGAGAAGGTCATTTCCGGGTTCCATTCCCCGAAGCCGTCCGCCGGGGTCAACATCACTGCGGCCTCATCGCCCGCGGTTTTGCCCTCCAACGCCTTCTCCACCTTCTCCACCAGGCCGCTGTTACGACCGTGAACGTAGCTAACGGGAAGGTCGATGCGCTCCAGCACTTCACCACTCTCATCTTCTACACGATAGCTCACCGTAACGACCTTGTCTCTTGTGATCCGGTTCACACTTATTTCTCCTGCAAACGAAAAAAGGGCAGTGTAACACTGCCCTTTTTCGGTCTCATCTTTTACCTGTAAAAACAGGTTCGTCAGAAGCCTTAAGCCCGCCGACCACCGAACTTCTTGCGCATACGCTGGATGGTCTGCAACTGAGCAACAGCCTCAGCCAGCTCAGCCTCCGCACGAGCGTAGTCCATCTCGCCTTGGCGATCTTTCAACGCCTGCTCGGCACGTTTCTTGGCTTCGATGGCCTGGGCTTCGTCGAGATCCTTGGCGCGAACCGCCGTATCCGCAAGGACAGTCACTACGTGTGGCTGAACCTCGAGCATACCGCCGGAAACGAAGAAGAAATCTTCCTCGCCTCCTTCCTTCACCACGCGGATCTCGCCGGGCTTAAGCGGTGAGAGCATCTGAGTGTGGCGGGGGTAAATTCCCACCTCACCCATCACGGCAGGGGCGAACACTTGTTCGGCCGTGCCGGAGAAGATCTCCGCTTCAGCGCTGACGATGTTCACATGCATTGTCATAGCCATTAGCTTATCCCCGTTTTGGGTTTAATTACAGGGATTTTGCCCTTTCAACGGCCTCATCGATGGTGCCGACCATGTAGAACGCCTGCTCAGGCAGCTGGTCGAATTCACCGTCAACGATGCCCTTGAACCCTGCGATGGTGTCTTTGAGGGAGACGTATTTACCGGATGCACCGGTAAAGACCTCGGCCACGAAGAACGGCTGGGACAGGAAGCGCTGAATCTTACGCGCGCGGGATACGGTCAGCTTGTCGTCTTCGGACAGCTCATCCATACCCAGGATGGCGATGATGTCACGCAGCTCCTTGTAGCGCTGCAAGGTTCCCTGTACAGCACGGGCAGTGTCATAGTGCTCGTTACCGACAACCAGCGGGTCGAGCTGGCGGCTGGTGGAGTCCAGCGGATCCACGGCAGGGTAGATACCCAGCTCGGCGATCTGACGGGACAGTACCACGGTAGCGTCAAGGTGAGCGAAGGTGGTCGCCGGGGACGGGTCAGTCAAGTCATCCGCAGGGACGTATACCGCCTGGATGGAGGTGATGGAGCCGGTCTTGGTGGAAGTGATACGCTCCTGCAAGGCGCCCATCTCTTCGGCCAGGGTCGGCTGGTAACCTACCGCGGAAGGCATACGACCCAGCAGTGCGGATACCTCGGTACCGGCCAGGGTGTAACGGTAAATGTTGTCAACGAACAACAGTACGTCACGACCCTCGTCACGGAAGTACTCAGCCATGGTCAGGCCGGTCAGCGCAACGCGAAGACGGTTACCCGGAGGCTCGTTCATCTGACCGTAAACCAGGGATACTTTGTCCAGTACGTTGGACTCCTTCATCTCATGATAGAAGTCGTTACCCTCACGAGTACGCTCACCAACACCGGCGAATACGGAGTAGCCGCTGTGCTCGATAGCGATGTTACGGATAAGCTCCATCATGTTTACGGTCTTACCTACACCGGCACCACCGAACAGACCGACCTTACCACCCTTGGCGAACGGGCAAACCAGGTCGATAACCTTGATGCCGGTCTCCAGCAATTCAGTGCTGGCAGACAGCTCTTCGTAAGCGGGTGCTTTACGGTGGATGGCGGAACGCGCCTCCTCACCGATAGGACCGGCTTCGTCAATCGGGTTACCCAGTACGTCCATAATACGACCCAGGGTCGCCTTACCGACAGGTACGGAGATGGGGGCGCCGGTAGAGGCCGCGGCCATGCCGCGTTTGATCCCTTCCGATGCACCCATCGCAATGGTGCGAACGACGCCATCGCCGAGTTGCTGCTGAACCTCGAGGGTCAGGCCGGCTTCTTCAACGTTCAGCGCCTCATAGACCTTCGGCATGCTATCACGCGGAAATTCCACGTCGATAACAGGACCGATGATTTGTACAATCTTTCCAGAACTCATGTCAGTTCCCCTTACAATGCTCAAATTCTGTGCCGCATACCCGGACGGTTAAACCGCCGCCGCGCCTGCCACAATCTCGGATAGTTCCTGGGTAATCGCTGCCTGGCGGGCCTTGTTATAGGCCAGCTGCAACTCACCGATGAGGTTGCCTGCATTGTCGGAGGCCGCTTTCATGGCCACCATACGCGCAGCTTGCTCACAGGCAATGTTTTCAACGACACCCTGATAAACCAGTGATTCGACATAGCGCATCAGCAACTGGTCCAACACCTCTTTGGCCTCAGGCTCATAGATGTAGTCCCAGTGGTGCTGCAGGCTCTCGTCCAGCTCCTTGGCTTCAATCGGTAGCAACTGCTCGACCGTTGGATTCTGCGTCATGGTGTTGACGAACTCGTTGTACACAATATACAGCTTGTCTATCTGACCACTATCAAACGCATCCAGCATGACCTTAACGGTGCCGATCAGCTCTTCCAGCTTAGGCGCGTCGCCCATCTGACTGATCTCGGAAACAATGTTTCCGCCCAGACGCCTGAAAAAACCCAGGCCTTTGGAACCGATTGAGCAGAGGTCAACCTCGACACCCTTACCCTTCCACTCTTTCATCACGCCGAGGGCGGACTTGAACATGTTCGTGTTCAGGCCACCGCACAGCCCGCGATCGGTGGAGACCAGGATGATACCTACCCGCTTTACCTCACGTTCTTTCATATACGTGTGGCTGTATTCCGGGTGGGCATAGGCAAGGTGACCGATTACACGACGGATGTTTTCTGCGTAGGGACGGGTTGCCGACATGCGATCCTGCGCTTTGCGCATCTTGCTGGCGGCCACCATCTCCATTGCACGCGTGATCTTCTGAGTGTTCTGAACACTCTTGATCTTGCTGCGTATCTCTTTTCCGCTTGCCATCGTTAATGCTCCCGTTTACCAGGTGCTGCTGGCCTTGAATTTCTCCAGGGCAGCACGCAGAGCGTTTTCGATTTCGTCGTTGTAGTCGCCAGACTCATTGATCTTGTTCATCAGATCAGCCTGTTCGGACTTCATGTAGCCCTGAAGGGCAGCTTCGAAATCGACCACTTTGTTGACTTCCACATCGTCCAGGAAGCCTTGGTTGGCCGCGAACAGAGAGACAGCAATCTGCGCAACGCTCATGGTGGCGTATTGCATCTGCTTCATCAGCTCAGTTACCCGCTGACCACGTTCGATCTGCTTGCGGGTGGACTCGTCCAGGTCGGAAGCGAATTGGGCGAAGGCCGCCAACTCACGGTACTGGGCAAGGTCAAGACGCACACCACCGCCAAGCTTTCTGACGATCTTGGCCTGCGCGGCACCACCTACACGGGATACGGAGAGACCGGCGTTGATGGCCGGACGGATACCGGAGTTGAACAGGTCGGTTTCCAGGAAGATCTGACCATCGGTAATGGAGATCACGTTGGTCGGAACGAAAGCGGAAACGTCACCGGCCTGGGTTTCGATAATCGGCAGTGCGGTCAGGGAACCGGTTTTGCCTTTTACCGCACCGCCAGTCATCTTCTCGACCCAGTCAGTGTTGACGCGAGCGGCACGCTCGAGCAAACGTGAGTGGAGATAGAAAACGTCACCGGGGTAAGCTTCACGACCCGGCGGACGACGCAGCAACAAGGAAACCTGACGGTAGGCCCATGCCTGCTTGGTGAGGTCATCGTATACGATCAGCGCGTCTTCACCCTTGTCGCGGAAGTACTCGCCCATGGCGCAACCGGAGTAGGGAGCGATGTACTGCAGCGCTGCAGAGTCAGAAGCGGTAGCAGCCACAACGATGGTGTGCTCCAGCGCGCCGTGCTCTTCAAGCTTGCGTACCACGTTGGCAATGGAGGAGGCCTTCTGGCCAATCGCAACGTAGATACACTTAACGCCGGTACCCTTCTGGTTGATGATGGCATCGATGGCAACAGCGGTCTTACCGGTCTGACGGTCACCGATAATCAGCTCACGCTGGCCGCGACCGATCGGCACCATGGCGTCAACGGACTTCAGGCCGGTCTGCATCGGCTGGTCAACTGACTTACGCCACAGAACGCCGGGGGCGATCTTTTCAATGGGTGAAGAACCCTGTGCTTCGATTGGGCCCTTACCGTCGATGGGGTTACCCAGGGAGTCGACCACACGACCCAGCAGGGCTTCACCGGTGGGCACTTCCATGATGCGACCGGTACAGGTGACCTTGTCGCCTTCAGTAATGTGCTCGTAGGGGCCGAGGATTACCGCACCGACGGAGTCACGCTCCAGGTTCAGTGCAAGACCGAAGGTGTTGTTGGGGAATTCCAGCATCTCGCCAGACATAACGTCAGCGAGGCCGTGAACACGGGCGATACCGTCGGTCAAGCTGACCACGGTGCCTTCAGTACGCGCCTCGGTGACTGTTTCAAAGCTTGAGATGCGCTTTTTAATCAGTTCACTGATTTCTGATGGATTCAATTGCTGCATTTCTTGTGTCCTCTAACAGGTCCGGGTTCAGTGAGCTAGCGCAGAGGCGAGCTTTTCAAGCTTGCCAATCACCGAACCATCGATGACCACGTCTCCAGCACGAATGATGGCGCCGCCCAGCAAAGACTCATCGGTCTTGCATTCCAGGGTGACATCACGACCCAGACGCTTCTTCAGGGCCGCGGCGATGCTTTTCTGCTGGGCATTGTTCAATGCCGTTGCAGAGATCACCTCGGCAACCACTGTCCCTTCTACGGCAGCACGTTGTGCTTCGTAGAGTTCAGCCACTTCAGGCAGAACCTCAAGACGGTCGTTATCAGCCAGTACGCGGATCATGTTCTTGCCGGCATCATTGAGCTTGTCGCCGCAGACGTCGATTAGAATTTCCGCCACCTGGCTTTTGTCAAAGCGTGGGCTGTCAATCAGAGCGGCCATTTCAGGATCGCTGGCAACGGTGGCAGCGAACTGCACCATCGCAGACCATCCTGCAAGGTCGCCCTGCTCCTGGGCTGTAGAAAAAATAGCCTGAGCGTAGGGGCGTGCGATCGTAATATTTTCAGCCATGGCTCAAGACCTTATATTTGTGAAACAAGGTCTTGAAGCAGGTCGTCGTGTGCCTTTTCGTCGATTTCACGACGCAGCACCTTGCCCGCGCCGGCAACGGCAATGGAAACCACCTGACCACGCAGGTGTTCCTTGGCACGGTTAACTTCCTGCTCGATTTCAGCACTGGCTGCGGTAACGATACGGTCACCCTCGGCGCGTGCTGTCTCTTTGGCTTCTTCCACGATCTCGTTGGCGCGCTTCTGAGCCTGGGCAATGATATTGGAAGCATCTTGTTTCGCTTCGGCAATCACTTCCGTGGCACGCTGCTCGGCCAACTCCTGCTCGTGTTTGCCGCGTTCAGCGGCGGCCAAGCCATCGGCGATCTTCTTTTTGCGCTCTTCGAGCGCAGACATAATCGGCGGCCACACAAACTTCATGGTGAACCACACGAAGAAGATGAAGCTAATGGCTTGCCCAATCAGGGTCGCATTAATATTCATGCTTGTACCTCGCGTTGATGACTGGTGAATCTAGAAAGAGTGGATTTTCCAGATTAATTAACCAGCCAGAGCGAACAGAACGTACATAGCAAGACCGACAGCAATCATCGGCACAGCGTCAACCAGACCCATAACGATAAAGAACTGGGTACGCAGCATGGGGATCAGTTCAGGCTGACGGGCAGCACCTTCGAGGAAACGACCACCGAGGATACCGATGCCGACAGCGGCACCAACAGCACCCAGGCCCATCATCAGTGCACCAGCAATAACCAACAATGCTTGTTCCATTTTAATCTCCTGTATCTAAAGGTTAAAAAGTTAAAAAAAGTAAAACAAAACTTAGTGATGCTCTTGATGAGCCATGTCCAGGTACACGATAGTCAGGGTCATGAAGATGAACGCCTGCAGCGTAATAATCAGGATATGGAAGATGGCCCAACCGAGCTGCAGGAAGCCTGCAAACGTACCCATCATCCAACCGGCACCATACATAATGGCGATAAGAATGAAGATCATCTCACCGGCATACATGTTGCCGAACAGTCGAAGCGCCAGGGAGATCGGCTTGGCGATCAGGCCAACCCCTTCAAGCACCAGGTTGACCGGGAATAGCCATTTCGGGAACGGCTGGAAGGCCAGCTCACCAAAGAAGCCACCAAAGCCCTTTATCTTGATGCTGTAGAAGAGCACCAGGACGAATACGGACAGCGCCATGCCGAAGGTTGAATTGGGGTCTGTGCTCGGCACGACCTTCATATATGGGATACCGATCATCTGTGCCAGATGCGGCAGGAAGTCGATGGCAATGAGGTCCATGAAGTTCATCAGGAAGATCCAGACGAATATGGTCAGCGCCAATGGTGCCACCACATCGTTCTTGGCGGAGAATGAGCCGCGAACACTGGTGTCGATGAATTCCACGATCCACTCGGCGAAGTTCTGCACACCGCTGGGGACACCGGTGCTGGCGGTCTTGGCCGCCTTACGGAATAGCCAGATAAAGGCCAGCCCGAGAAAGAAGGACCAGCCCAAGGTATCGAGGTGGAAGGCCCAGAACCCCATTTCCTTCGCCTCTGCAGCACCGTGGGCGATGCCCCAGGTACCGTCGGGATGCTGACCAAAAGTCAGGTTCTGGAGGTGATGTTTGATGTATTCCGAGGATGTAAGCTGTTCGCTAGCCATGTTTACGTCTCGCACTTGATTCTAGAAACCATTGATACACCATCGCGAACTGGGCGATGAGGTATCCGCTAAGCAGTGGCAACGGGCCAAGTCGTAACAGGCCGATGCCGATAGCAAGTAGTGCCACTGCCGCCACAAATTTTTCCGCCGCGCAACGATAGAGATATCGCATGTTGCGCTCAGCGCTATGTCCTGCGATGCGATCGGCGCGTGCCAGCTGCCAGACCTGCATCCGGTGATTGAGTATCACGATAAGGCTTCCGTACAACACTGCTGCCGCGGATTGCCATCCAGCAGTATAGAGAAAAACCTCTGCCACTGCGGCGACCAGAAGAATCTGGACGACGCGTGTTCTTCTCTGTGAGGCACGCTGTGCCTGAGCGTAGCTCATCGTGTTTCCTGAACGACCCGTATTACTAGGTACTGAATTACTGTTACAGAAATGTAAAATCAGGCCGCGAAGTTAAGCTCTCAGCGGCGCGAAAGTATATCGGCCCACTCCACGAGCGTCAATGATGGTCGGATAAAAAAAGCTTATATTAGCGAGAGAGATAGTTTGATATCGGCTGATAGTGCTGCAGTCAGGGTGAAATCATCCTTACTCGAGGTTGCAGATTGACAAGATTCTTAGGGGCGCTTCCGCGGGCAAATAGAGCCGGGAAGCCGCTCTATATCCTGTTTCCCTTCAATACAGACTACTTGATATGGGCGAGTATGCCATCAAGCTCATCCAGGCTGTTGTACTGGATCACCAGTTTGCCCTTGCCCTTATTGCCGTGTTGAATCGCTACCTGGGCTCCGATCCTGTCGCCGAGATCCTGCTCCAGGCGCCGAATATCAGGGTCGACACGTGTTTCGCTCTTCGCGACACCATCAGGATGCTCAAGCGTACGCTTGACCAATTTTTCCGTCTCCCTCACGGAAAGGCCTTTGCCGGCCACGATTCGTGCGATCCGGGTCTGCTGATCACCTGAGAGCGCCAGAAGGGCGCGTGCGTGGCCCATTTCCAGGTCTCCGTTCTCCACCATGCGCTTGATCTCCTCATTGAGGCTGAGCAAGCGCAACAGATTGGAGACCGAGGCGCGGGACCGCCCAACCGCATCGGCAGTCTCCTGGTGGGTCAGGCCAAACTCCTCAATCAGGCGATGTAGCGCTGTCGCCTCTTCCATCGGATTGAGTTCTTCACGCTGAATATTCTCGATCAGTGCCATGGCCATAGCAGCCTGATCAGGTACATCACGCACCACTGCCGGGATCTCGTGCAGCCCTGCCAGCTGTGCTGCGCGCCAGCGACGCTCACCGGCAATGATCTCATAACGGTCCGCTGAGACCGGGCGCACGACAATAGGCTGCACAACGCCCTGTGCGCGGATAGAGTTAGCCAGCTCCTCAAGCGTATCAGGATGCATATCGATACGAGGCTGATAGACGCCACGCTGCAGCAGATCCACCGGGATATTCCTCAGTTCACCGTCCGTGCTGAACTCCTCGGTGTTGTCATCGCCGCCCTGACCGGTCGGCGCGCTACTACCGAGCAGTGCCTCCAGTCCCTTACCCAATCCTCGTTTTTTCGCTGCCATCGTCGTTTATGTTTGCTTCATTCTATTCCGGTTAAACTGCAGCACTATGCGGCTGGCCTGTACTGCGGCGCAGGATCTCGCCGGCCAGGGCCAGATAGGCCACAGCACCACGCGAGGTTCGATCGTAATTGAGCACAGGCATGCCATGGCTCGGAGCCTCGGCAAGACGGACATTACGCGGAATAACCGTGCGATAAACCTTATCACCAAAATGCAGGATGAGCTGTCCGGAAACATCGGTGGACAGGTTGTTCCGCGGATCATACATGGTGCGCAACAGCCCTTCGATCTCCAATTTGGGATTGACCGAACCGCGGATCTCTTCAATGGTATTAAGCAGGGCACTCAAGCCCTCCAGGGCATAGTACTCGCACTGCATCGGGATCATCACCGAATCCGCCGCGACCATAGCATTCAGTGTCAGCATATTAAGAGAAGGCGGGCAATCGATGAGGATGTAATCGTAATTATCGCGGATCGGCTCCAGCGCCTGACGCAGACGTTGTTCACGAGCGACAGGCATGTTCATCAACTCAACCTCGGCGGCGGTCAAGTCACCATTGGTAGGCAGGATGTCGTAATCAGATGCCTCCGCATGAACAATAGCCTCTGCTGCAGGTACCTTACCAAGCAAAACATGGTAGCTACTCTTGTCGATGCTGTCCTTGTTGATGCCGCTACCCACGGTGGCATTGCCCTGAGGATCAATGTCCACTACCAACACGCGCCGCTTGGTCGCGACAAAAGATGCACCAAGATTGATGCAGGTGGTGGTCTTCGCCACCCCACCCTTCTGGTTCGCCACAGCGATAATTTTGCCCATATTATTTAGTTCTCCTCCTGACGCTCTGCTGGTGTGTCAGCGACGATCCTTAGCAAATGACGCTGTTCCTGTTCCAAGCCTGGGACCTTAAGTACGATCACCTGTTCCAGATGAAAATCCACAGGCAGGCTCGACAGCTCATCGGCCGGGACAACCCCCTTCATTGCCAGAAACTCCCCGCCGGGGCTCAGCAGGTGACGGGAACTTATCAGGATATCAGCAACCGAGGCAAAAGCGCGAGTGATTACCGCATCAAAGGCCTGTTCTGGGCGATAATTCTCAACTCTGCTGTGCACGACAGTGACGTTTCCCAGTCCCAGCTCGGCCTTGGCCTGCACCAGAAATCGGGTCTTCTTGCTGTTGCTGTCGAGCAGAACGAACTCCCGATCGGGAAAGACCAGCGAGAGTGGGATCCCCGGCAGGCCCCCGCCGGTGCCCACGTCGATGGCGCGTCGGGCATGGAAATGAGGAACGACGGTCAGTGAATCGAGCAGATGGCGGGTCACCATCTCCAGAGGCTCACGCACTGCCGTGAGATTATAGGCCTTGTTCCACCTGGCCAACAGCTCGACATAAGCGACGAGCCCGTCACGCACCTCCTCCGGCAGCTCCAACTCCAGCCTTTTCAGCCCCTCGTCCAGTTTTGCTCTGAGTTCCGTCACGAAAAAACCTTATTCACCGCAAAGAATGCGAAGGGTGCAAAGGAAACCGCTTTTAATGCCCTCTCCTCATTGCTCCCACTATGCCGTACGACGCTTATAGCCATTAACCCTTCGCATCCCTTGGCTTGCGTTGGTTCTTTTTTAGGTAAATCAACAACAACGAAATTGCAGCCGGGGTGATACCGGGGATGCGTGATGCCTGGCCGATGGTGGTCGGGCGGGTCTTGGCGAGCTTTTCCTGTACCTCGGCGGAGAGGCCGCGCACAGCTGTATAGTCCAGATCCGGAGGAATAGCGGCGTTTTCGTTCCGTTGCTGCCGCGCGATCTCCTCATGCTGTCGCTCGATGTAGCCGGCATATTTGAGCTGCACCTCCACCTGATCGGCTACCTGACGATCAGCCACCGGTTCCAGGGCGGGTAACAGCTCAAACAGATCCTGATAACTCACATCGGGGCGGCGTAGTAGATCTTCCAGGCGGTACTCCCTCAACAGCGGGCCTCCCAGGAGGGTCTCGGCATTTTCAACTTCGCTGGGACGCGCCCAAGTGTCTCTAAGCCGTTGCTGCTCACACACAATCGCCTCACGCTTGGCCTCGAAGGCGGCCCAGCGCACATCGTCCACCAGACCCAGCTCACGTCCGACGGGGGTCAGACGCAAGTCGGCGTTATCTTCGCGCAACAGCAGTCGGTACTCGGCTCGGGAGGTGAACATGCGATAGGGTTCGGCGGTGCCGCGAGTGATGAGATCGTCGACCATCACGCCGATATAGGCCTCGTCACGACGTGGAGACCAGGATTCTCTGCCCTGCGCCTGGCGTGCCGCGTTAAGCCCGGCCAGCAGCCCCTGCGCGGCAGCCTCCTCATAGCCTGTGGTCCCGTTGATCTGACCGGCGAAGAACAGCCCGTCCATGTACTTGGTCTCCAGGCTCGGCTTGAGGTCACGCGGGTCGAAGAAATCGTACTCGATGGCGTAACCGGGACGGATGATATGCGCCTGCTCAAAACCTGTGATCGAGCGCACCAGCGCCAGCTGAACATCGAAGGGTAATGAGGTGGAGATACCATTGGGATAGATCTCGTGGGTAGTCAATCCCTCAGGCTCGACGAAGATCTGGTGCGAGACTTTGTCGGCAAAGCGTACCACCTTATCCTCTATGGAAGGGCAATAGCGCGGCCCTACCCCTTCAATAATGCCGCTGTACAT
>JBFEYJ010000081.1:0-12387 GCA_041562215.1 Thiohalomonadaceae bacterium
ACCTCGAAGCCGACGCCGTGACGCGCGAGATACTGCGCCTCTTCGCTGCCGCGGCCGAAGATGTAGGGATCGCCTCCCTTGAGGCGAACCACCTTGTGATGATGTTGGCTCAGGTCGAGAAGCAGTGCGTTAATCGCGTCCTGATCCAATGTATGTTGACCGCGCTGTTTTCCCACATAGATGCGCTGTGTCGCTGTTGGAACGAGGGCAAGAATAGCGGGGCTGATCAAGCGGTCATAGACGATCACATCCGCTTCACCGATCAACCGCGCGGCCTTGAGTGTGAGCAATTCCGGATCGCCTGGACCGGCACCGACCAGATAGACCTTGGTATTCGAAGACATACGTCACCCTGGATGTTGTCGGTGTTGAAAAAAGGGTGGGCACAAGCCCACCCCGCCGGTTTAGTAGATGTCGTTCATGGTGTTGTAGACGTTGAACTTGCCTGTCGGAGTGACCAGACGTTTGTCCTTGATCACAGCCTTGAGCTTGCGGGTTTTGTCGTCGACAACAACCAGTGCGGATTTTTGCTCCTTGCCGTTCCACACTGAGAACCAGACCTCATCGCCGGCCTTGTTATACTCGGGTTGGACGACACGCTTTGGCCCTTCGCCAAGGTCTGCCCAGTCGGCGATTGGCAATATCTCATAGCCTTTTTGCAGGTTGTTGATATCGAAAACGGCGATCGACTGGCTGATTTTTTCACTCGGATTAAGCGCCGTATCGATATAGAGATTACGCGATTTCGGATGGGTTTTGATGAACAGTGAACCACCGCCCTGCCCCTTAAGCACGCGCACCTGTTTCCAGGCATGCTTTTTGTTTTTGTTCGGATCGGTGCCAATGAGAGAGATCCCTTCATCACCAAGATCGCTGGTCGCCCACACCGGTCCATATTCGGGGTCGATGAAGTTGGCGCCGCGACCGGGATGCGGGATTGCACCGACATCAACCAGATTGACCAGTTTGTTTTCCTTCGAATCGATGACCGCGATTTTGTTGGATTTGTTGGCGGCGGTCATGAAGTACCGGTGGGTGGCGTCCCAGCCGCCGTCATGCAGGAAACGTGCTGCACCGATGGTGGTGATTTTGAGGTTATCGATGTCTTCGTAGTTGACCATTAATACTTTACCGGTCTCCTTTACGTTGACGATGAATTCGGGGTGTTCATGCGAGGCGACGATAGCCGCGACACGTGGTTCCGGGTGGTACTCCTGAGTGTCCACGGTCATTCCGCGAGTGGCGACGATGGTTTTTGGTTCAAGAGTATCGCCGTCCATGATCACGAACTGCGGTGGCCAGTAGGCACCGGCAATAGCGTATTTATCCTCGTAGCCCTTGTACTTTGAGGTCTCAACCGAGCGAGCTTCCATGCCGATTTTAATCTCGGCGACGTTGTCCGGGTTTTTCATCCACAAGTCGATGAGGTTGATCTTGGCATCACGACCAATCACGTAGAGATAACGACCGGAGGCGGAAATGCGTGAGATATGCACGGCATAACCGGTGTCGATGACATTGAGGATTTTTTTGCTGTCGCCATCGATAAGGGCGATTTGACCGGCGTCGCGTAAGGTGACCGAGAAGACATTGTCCAGATTGTAGTTGTTCATCTTTTTCTTCGGGCGCTTCTCCGGCGGCACCATGACTTTCCATGAAGCCTTCATCTCGTTCATACCGTATTCCGGCGGTGTCGGTGGCTCATGTTGTAAATAGCGAGCCATGAGATCGACCTCATCTTCGCTGAGTATGCCGGTTTCGCCCCAAGCTGGCATACCGCCCGGAGAACCGTAGCCGATAAACACCTTGAGATAGTCGGTGCCTTTTGTCAGGGTAATATCCGGTGTCAGTGGCTTGCCGGTTGCGCCCTTGCGTAGAACCCCATGGCAGCCTGCACAGCGTTCGAAATAGATCTGTTTGGCATGGTTGAACTCTTTTTCCGTGATCGGTGGGGCTTTGGATGCAGCTGCTGAGCTTGTTGTGTAGAGGCTACCGAGCGCAGCCAGTAAGGCTAGCGCAAGGGACCTTTTTAGTGACGGATGTTTCATCATACATCTCCTTTTGGGTGTTGGGAGTGAAGGCTTAATTTCCGTATGCCTTTTTTCTACGCCTCCCCCGTGACGGGCTCCTTGATGTACATCAATCCATCACTCCGCATGCATTTTTTGTTTTTCTACGATGACTCCTTAGCGAGTTAATTGCGCATAAAGCTGCGGTAGGCGCTGCGGTAGTTCAGTGGGGTTGCGGATCACGACATATCCGGCGTTGCCGAACACGTATGGCAGGTAGTCGGCGCCCTGCCTGTCGATGGTGACGCAGAAGGGACGCAGTCCCAGGCGTCGTGCCTCGACGACGGCGTATCGTGTATCTTCGATGCCATAGCGCCCTTCGTACTGGTCAAGGTCATTGGGTTTGCCGTCGGTGAGGATGAGGAGCAGGCGCTGGCCGGCCGGCTGGGTTGCCAGTATTGTTCCGGCATGTCGGATAGCGGCGCCCATGCGTGTGTAGAAGCCCGGTTTGATGGCCGCCAAACGGCCGCGAACGTGCGCATCGTAACGTTCGGAAAATTCCTTTAACTGGTGAAATCTTACGTGCTCGCGCCGTCGCGATGAGAATCCGTACAGCGCGAAGCGATCGCCGGATGCCTCGAGGGCGTCGGCAAACAGATAGAGACTTTCGCGGATGACGTCGATGATCCGGTTATCGTTGTTCAGCGAGGCATCGGTGGACAGCGAGAGGTCGGCCAGCAACAGGCAGGCGAGATCGCGAGTTCTACTTTGCAGGCTGCGATAGAGACGGCCATCCTCAGGTACCTGACCGTTAGCCCGTTGGGAGGCAAAGCGTTCATAGGCATCAAGGTCGATCTCGGTACCATCCGGCTGTGCTCGCAGCCAGCTACGTGAAGGGGCGAGCGCCTGAAACTGCTGACGCAACCGCCGTGCCGTCCGTTTGAGGTGGGACGGCAGCGCTGTGGGTTCCGCGTTAGCCGCCACTAGTGGCTGGACACGGCAGTGCTCGGGAAGCAGGCGACGTTTCTTCCATGACCACTCCGGTAGCAGGATACCCTCCCCGAGAGGTGTGTCGTCGTCGGCGGCGGAGGGGAGATCGAGATCAAACCGAATGCGGCTGGCACGTTGATTTACGCTCTGCGCTACGCTGATCATCTCCATTGCGTCGGCGGCACTCTTTGCCAGTTCCAGGTCGTCCTCCTCTTCGGTGGCACGGTCCAGCTTGATGAATTCCGCAGTGCTGAGCAAGGCCTCCATGCGCATCGCCAACAGGCTGTTTTTGCCCTCAGGCTCTTCGGCGCGTTCAGCGCGGCGTTTGCGCCGGTCTGCGGCGTCAGTAACCTTGCCTCCCCCCGGCGACTCTTCATTTTTGTCCGCTTGGGATGGTGCCGTTGAGACGGCGACAGGTGGGGAGGGGTGGAGCCAGAGGTGAACCGGTAGCGGTGGGGTTGTGGCGCGTAATTCAGCATCGGCAGAGCGAGGGTCACGAAGGATCCGCTGGATGGCGCGTTCGTCATCAGCCTCTTCCGGGGGTAAGGTCTCGGGGGTGGGGCGCAGGCACAGTTGCGCTTCAACCAAGCGGAGGTAGAGGCTGCGCAGGCCCGGGTATCGCTCCAGGGTGAGCCTGCTGAGACACTGGTTTCTCTTCAACCAAGATAGGCTGTTGTATTCCGTGTGCTGTTGCCCGCAGGCGGCGAGGGCGGCAAGCCAGAGATAGAGTTCGCGGTTGCGTTCGCGCTCAGGGAATAGCGAGAGCCGTCCCGGAAGGCGTAGGGTATTATCATCACACCAGGCCAATTCCACCTCGTGGTGGTTGCCGGCGATTCGCTGCAGCCAACTGCGTCGCGCTGAGAAAGAGGTGGCTTCAGTGGCCTTTACTTGCAGTGCTCCGTCGCCGCCGAGGGCGCGAAATAGCACACCGACAGTTGTATCCATCTCCTCAAGAGTGACAGTGGCTTCGGGGAAGCCGTTGTCTGCGGCACGGCTAATCAGACGGTGCCACAGCTTGCCGACGGCCTCTTCCATTATCCGTTCCTCTCCGATTGGTTGGGCGGATTTTTTGAATCATCCGGGCTTGAAGAACCTGGATCCCGCAACGGTGCAAAGTCGTCAAGGAACTGCCCTAAGATGGGTTTCCCAAGGCGCTTGGTAATGTTTCGGGAAGCATGCTCTTTCATTGGTTTAAGGCCGTGAATTGACGTGCCTTGCTCGCCAAAACACTCCTCCCCGACCTTCGGGTGACGACCGAAGTCCCGCTCGGAAACCAGCCGTGCGCACTCCTGATCAAGCCACTTTAGTAGGGGGGTACGTTGTCGGCTCTGCTGTGCCGTTTCACAGGCGCTGAGGCAACGGCTGCATTGAGTGCAGGTGAACATACGCCGCTTGATCGAGCGCGGTTTGATGCGCATCGGGCAAGCGTGATCGCAGGCAGCGTTGCAGTCGATGCAGTCACTGCTGTGACGGCTGTCGAAGCCGACCACCATTGCTTTGCGGTTGGCCATCCAGGCAAGGCTCTGGAACAGACCGACAGCGCAACCGAAGCGGCAGAACAGGTGGCGGGCAAGGAGAAACTCAAGGCAGAATACGGTCGTGCCGATGCCGAGAAAAAGGCTCTGGTTGCGCGTCAGAGTGCCGTACAGCAGGTTGGGGTAGATCTCGGCCGGCGGCAGCAGGTAGGTGAGCAGGCTTATGGCCCATATGAAGGCAAAGCCCGCTACCGCCAGCAGGGTCAGGGGCCAGTAGCGGTGATTTGGCCTGCTTCCCGGCAGCCGCTGGCGTTCCCACAGCGTCGGCTTGCCGAAGGTCCGGCTCATCAGGTTGTTGATGACCTCGACGACAGAGAAGTGAGGGCAGAGCCAACCGCAGTAGAGTCGGCCATAGCGCCAGGCAATGCCAATCAGTGCACCACCGATAACGAGGATCGGCAGAAAGCCGCGCAGGATCAGGTTGACCGCCACCTCTGATGCGTCAATCTCGCCGGCGAGGAAGGGATCGATGCCGAGGGTCCAGTCCCGGCCGAAGAGGATGAAGTGACCGAGGGTGAGGTCGTAGCGAAAGATATTCAGTGGAGGCGCCAGTATGAACAGCACGAAGAAGGCACTGCGAAAAATCAGGCGTCGACGCTGCAGCTTCCGGATATGGCTTGAGGCGGTAAGGGGTGAGTTCCGCACAATGGAAACATTCCGTGCAGTGTCATTATTGGCCATAGGTCGCCTTGATTACCTCCATCAGGGCGGCGGCGGTCTCTTCCTCGTCGGTGAGCGACTCGACCAGGGCGGCACGGCACGCTTCCACCGGATCGTAACCGCCATGAATCAGGGTGGCGGCGTAGACCAGCAGACGGGTTGAGGCGGCCTCTTCCAGATCGTGGTCCTTGAGTCCGCGAAGCGCATTGCCGAGCGCCACCAGGCGCTTTGCCGTCATCGGGTCGATGCCGGTTTCGCCCTCCAGTATCGACTGCTCCAGCCGGGCATCGGGGTAGCCGAAGCGCAGGGAGATGAAGCGTTGCCGGGTGGAGGGTTTGAGTCCCTTGAGCAGGTTCTGGTAACCGGGATTGTAGGAGACCACCAGCATGAAGCCGGGTGGCGCTGTCAGTTCTTCATTAAGGCGGTCAATGGGCAGGATGCGCCGGTCGTCGGTCAGCGGGTGGAGTACCACGGTCGTGTCCTTGCGCGCCTCCACCACCTCGTCGAGGTAACAGATCGCCCCCTCGCGCACGGCACGGGTCAGCGGGCCATCGCTCCAGGTGGTGCCACCGTCGCCGATAAGGTGACGGCCCACAAGATCCGCAGCGGTGAGATCATCGTGGCAGGCGACGGTATAGAGATTGCGCTTGAGGCGCTCGGCCATATAGCGCACAAAGCGGGTCTTGCCGCATCCGGTAGGGCCTTTGAGCAGTACCGGGAGTTGGTGTTGGTATGCGTATTCGAACAGGCTGATCTCATTGCCCTGCGGACGGTAGAAGGGCAATTCGTCGGTATCGTCCTGTGAGAGTGCATGGTTTGAGAGGGTCATGGTCTTATCCTTGCGAGAGAAAAAAGGCACCGGCCAAGGCCGCGCCGAGAAGCAGGAGATAGGTGCTAAGTAGTGGCCGCCAGAAGCCACCGACCCGCCTTAATCCCATAAAGTGGTCCACCACCAGCTGACCCTTTATCAAAGCGATGGCCAGCACGCCGATCATGAGTCCATCGCCGCTAAGGCCCAGGTACGCAACGGCGTAGGTCATTAATGAGAGCACCAGCATTAGTAGCCAGATGGTTGTACAGGGGCGAAGTTTCGGTATCGCAGTCATCGATCAGTGCATCACATAGACGAGGGGGAAGAGAATAAGCCATACCAGATCGACCATGTGCCAGTAGGAGGCGCCGGTCTCGACCCCGGTGTGCTCGTTTGCGCTGTAGCCCCCGCGCTGCGCCTTGAGGGCAACCGCGGCGAGGATCACCATTCCCATGATGACGTGCATGAAATGAAAGAAGGTCAGCGAGATGTAGAACAGGTAGAAGCTGTTGGTGCGTAGCGTCACGCCCATACTGAAGTGATGCTGGTATTCAAAGCCCTTGATTAGCAGAAACAGGGAGCCGAGAGAAAATGCGGCCCAGAGCCAGCGGCTACATAACTGTGTGTGGTTCTCGCGGATCGCCGCGACGGCGCGAACCACGAAGTAACTGCTGGTGATCAGGGTAATGGTATTGACGAGCCCTGCGGTGCGGTTGAGCTGCAGTTGGTGGAGATTGAACAGTTCAACATTGTTGCGCCGGGCAAAGGCGTAAACCATGAATAACACGGCGAATACCAGCAGTTCGGCGAGGATAAAGATCCATATCGCCAAATCTCCCGGCGGATTCTGACGTGGCATGGTAATGGTTGTGGAGGTGGCGTTCATGCAGGACTCTGTATGAGTAAGAAAAGGTGCAGAGGACCGGTCCCTCCCCTGAGCGAACAAGGTTGGGGTCCTTTTTGCGCGCTGGGAAATACCCCGGCACCTCTGCACAAACCGGTTGACTGTCAGACAGTCTGTTCTGCGCGCTCCTCTCCGCCGATGAAGAAGCTTGCGACATAGAGCACCAGACCGGTCAGGAATACCAGTCCGGCGTACTCGCGCATCCAGTAGAACAGTTCGATCTTCTCCTGTACCACCATGAACGGCTGCGGATCGCTGTTGTAGCGCTGCAGGTAAACCTGCAGGATACCGGCGCCGGTCAGGAATAGGGTGATGAAGACCATCGAGACGGTCATCAGCCAGAACGACCACATCTCCAGCACTTGTGATTTATTGCTATTGGCCGCAGCGCGTCCGCGCATCAGCGGCATGGAGTAGGAGATCATGGTCAGAACGATCATCACGTAGGCGCCATAGAAGGCCATATGGCCATGGGCTGCAGTGATCTGACTGCCGTGAGTGTAATAGTTCACCGGAGCGAGGGTATGCAGGAAGCCCCATACGCCTGCACCTAGGAAGGCCATAACCGCTGTCCCCAGCGCCCATAGCACAGCCGCTTTGTTGGGGTGTTCACGCCGACGCTTGTTCACCATGTTGAAGGCGAACACAGTCATCATGAAGAACGGAATCGGTTCCAGAGCGGAGAACACCGAGCCGAGCACCTGCCAGTATTCCGGCGTGCCGATCCAGTAATAGTGATGGCCGGTTCCTATGATGCCGGTGATCAGGGTCATGGCGATGATGACATAGAGCCACTTCTCGATGACCTCGCGATCGACGCCGGTGGTCTTGATCAGCACGAAGGCAAGTATCGAACCGAGGATTAGCTCCCACACGCCCTCCACCCACAGATGCACCACCCACCACCAGAACATCTTGTCCAGGATCAGGTTGGACGGATTGTAGAAGGAGAAAAGGAACAGCAGCGCCAGGCCGGTCAGGCCGGTGAGCAACACCAGCGAAACGGCCGTCTTGCGCCCCTTCAGCACGGTCATCGCGATATTGAACAGGAAGCCCAATGCCACGATGACGATGCCTATCTTGGTGATGGTCGGTTGCTCGAGGAACTCACGTCCCATGGTCGGAAGCAGGTCGTTGCCTGTTATTTCCGCCAGAGTGGCGTAGGGCACGGCAAGGTAGCCGACAATGGTCAGCGCCCCGGCGACAAGGAAAACCCAGAACAGACCAATCGCCAGCTTTGGACTATACAGTTCGGTTTCCGACTCCTCTGGAACCAGATAGTAAGAGGAGCCCATGAAGCCGAACAATAACCAGACGATAAGCAGGTTAGTGTGGACCATGCGGGCGACGTTGAAGGGGATCTCCGGGAACAGGAAATCACCCATGACATATTGCAAACCCATGACCAGGCCGAACACGATTTGTCCGATGAACAGTCCGATAGCGGCGATGAAGTAGGGTTTGGCGACAACTTGCGATTGATATTTCATTATTTAATCTCCCCGGAGTTAACCCTGGATATTCGGTGGCCAGTTGGCATCGTTGACCTCCGAGGTCCATTTCAGGAACTCGACCACCCCATCCAGCTCTTCCTCAGAGAGGTTGAACTGCGGCATGCTGCGTCGTCCCGGAACGCCATCGCGCGGTCGGCTGCTGATGAAGGCCTTGATCGCCTCCTTGCTGTTGCCGAACCGGTTGTAGACGTTGGCCAGCTCTGGGGCGAAGTACGCCCCTTCTCCCATCAGGCTGTGACAGCCGATGCAATTGTTGTCTTCCCATACCTTTTTTCCGAGAACGACCTGGTCGGTAATGTTTTCCCGGTGATCGCGATCGGGCAGTGCGCTCACTGTATCGAGCGACAATGCCAGGAACAGGAAAATGAAAAAGGCGCTCCCTCCTATAAAGATGTTGCGCGCCATTGTTTTGGTAAATGCCCCGCTCATTGGTCTCTCCTCATTAACGGTTATCTGTCTGCCGGAGTACAGGATTTTGGTGTACTCAAAAAGACAACCTAGTAATACCGTCAGAAAAGAAAGTAGGCCTTGATTTGTGTCAAGATGGTGTCATGGATTTGTGCCCAAGTCGGAAAACGGCCGCTAAACGCACGGAATACACGGAAGACCAAAAAGCAGGCTGTTTTAGCCAACAGGCTGAGTGACACGACAAAGATTTGTCGGTTTACGTTACGTCAATCCGCCCTACCTTAATGCACGGGAAGACGGGATTGATGGGGAGGCCACGAACACACCGCGTGCATGGAGGAGCCGATTATGGTGCCTCCGTGTTTTTATGTGTGTTCCGTGGCGAATTGTTGAATTTATAGCTGGGTGTTGAACATGGCGCCGACGGCCTTGCTCAGCGTCTCGGAGCGTTCGGGATTGCGTAGTTGGGTAAGTAGTGAGGGGCGCATGCCGGGGATGTAGAGAAGGTCGGCCATGATCTGGGTGAAGGCATCCTGGCCAAGGTTATTGGCGGCGAGTGCTTCGACATAGTCATGGGCCAGGTGCTCATTGGTGAGCGCTTCCCAATTGCGTGCCGCAATGGCGGCCAGGACGTTGATGTCATGTTTGTGCGGGCTTGTCAGTGCGTGCTGGATCGCCGCCTCGCGCAGCCCCTTACCTTTGCTCTGGGAAAAGGCTCGGAGAAGCGCAGCGATGACTTGGAGGTCGGATGTCTTATCATTCAGTGCCTCTTCCAGGCGTTGTTGCAGCGCCTCGGCCAGGGCGGTGGGGATCGCCTCGTTTTCGAGGAAACCGCACAGGGCGATGAGCGCCGGTGCTGGCAGTTCGGGCAGTGCCTTGAGTACTTGTTCAAGGTTGTCTTGCTCATTGAGGCGGGCGGCGACATCGGCGATCCCCTGGACACCGACAAAGGCCCATTGATCATAGCCTGGCCCACCGGCAAAGTAGTCGCGGGCATGGTCGTAGAAGCGGCTGGGGGGCTGACCGAGCGAGGAGAGCGCCTTGGCGTGAAAAGCGGCCATAGTGCTTTCCTTGGGCTTGAAACCGTAAGGACTCTCGTTCAGGCCGTCATGCAGTTCGCTGCCTTCGTGTGCCGCCTGGATATTGTGGCCAACGCTCTGCAGCAGGCGTGTCATGAAGTCGTCACGGGTGGCCTGGATAAGGCGTGCGGTCTCATCCAATGGAAATTTTAGAAACCAGATGAACTGCTCGTCTTTGTTCTGTTCGTTCCAGCCGAGGATAGCCAGCCATGCATGCTGTTGTAGCGGGTAGGGATAGGGCTGTTTCCCTGATTCGAACTGCTCAAACTCCTCCACGCTGAGTTTGCGTATGCCGCGGCCCATGTCGTAGATCCGATAGCGAGTGTGGCTTTCCCGGAAAAAATCGCTGAGTGTTTTGATGGTTTGCATGAGTTGTATGATTTGTGAGCCCCTGCCTGTGCATCAGGCAGGGGGAGCTAAAACAGGGGGAGCTAAAACAGGTTAGTCGTTGCGATCCTGGCGTTCAGCACCTTCGTTGACACGAAGTGTGCGGCCGAGGAATTCTTTGCCGTCCAGCGCCTTGATCGCCCGCGGTGCATGCTTTGCATCCATTTCGATGAAGGCAAAACCGCGTGGGCGACGGGTGGCGCGGTCCTTCATGATGCGCACTGAATAGACGTTGCCGTAGCGGGAAAACAGCTTCTGGAGGTCATCCTGACTGGACTTGAATGCCAGGTTGCCGACAAAGATGGTGACCTTCTCTCCGCTTTCTGCCGCTACTCCGCGTAGCGTAATCTGTACATGGCTGAGAATGCCGCCAAGAAGCACGCCTAGTGCAAGGGCCAAAGTAAACAGGGTTTGCGCGGCGGTTTCGCCGAGACCCAGAACAGGGAAGAGGAAATAGCCGATAACGGCAATCAGCACGGTGAGCACGATGGCTTTCAGGAGCTGTGGAAGGGATGGGAATGTCATCAAAAACACCTTTTTCTATGTGTGAGCTGCTTCAGTGGATGGCTAAATTATCAGCATCCGGGGTCGGCGGCGGTTTAGTCGTTCTGTTTGTATTACGTCAAAAGTATGCCGCTCCATATTCTAGCATCATATCTGGCTGGTCCTGTAACAAAGGCGACAATCTTCGGCGGGCCGGCGCTCGCTTGTTATCCCCCACTTCTCCCCCATATTATGGAAGGCTTGTTATGAGTGACCGGATTGGGAGGATTATTTTGCTGCTGAATGTCTATATCGAAGATCGCCATTTCCCTCTTGATGTCCCCGAAGCGCTGATCACCGACGCGGAGGAGTTCTTCTCCCGGATGGACAGCGACATGGACAAGGGATGGCTGATGAGTCGCCAGTGGGTGGATCACCCCAATACCACTGAGCGCTGCCAGGTTGCCGCCGAAAAGCTGATGATGGCGCTCAATGCCGACAACGCACAAATGGTAAGCCTGATGGGGGGCTACATTCTCTCGCGTATCCCCGGGGTGAAGGGGGTACGCATCGACACCAGTGGTGAGATCCAGGAGACTGAGTTCATCATGGGAGTCGGCGCGGCGTGAGTGGCGAGTCCCCATTGCTGGTGCAGGTAGTGGAGCTCGGTGGTTACGCTAACTTCATTCCCCTCTATCAGCATCTTGGCTACCGGGTGGAGACGGTGAACACCGGGCGCAAGGCGATCAGTACCCTGAAAAAACTCAGGCCGGACGCTGTGGTTGCCGAGTTCAACTACCAGTTTGATTTTCGCGATCGCACCAGTAATCTTGAGTCGATTCTGGCGGTGATCCAGGCCCAGCCCGGGGTTAAGGTGGTGGTGTTCTACGACAAGGCGGTGCAGGAGCAGCTCGACCAGGTCGCCGAGCGTTTCCCCGGCTTTATCGCGATGTCTTATCCCATCGACGAGGTGGAGCTAGAGGCAGTGTTAGGCGAGAAGTAAAGCAACGGGCGCGGACGGTATCTACATCTACGGTTCCCTGGACTTGCGAGACATTCGGCATTCAGGCGAATCATGGGAGCATGCCGTTTCATATTGATTCCAGGCTGCGTCATCCGGGTCAACTCACCCGCCGCTCTCATCACTTTGCCCTTTTTGCATGAGCGCTTTTTGTTTCACGAAGAGCAGCTGATTTCGAGGGTCTTTCCCCAGTCGGGGGGAGTCGCAGCGTAGGCTTCGTATTCGGGCTGTTCCTCAAATGGGGTTTGCAGGATGCGATGCAGCTTTTCGATCTCGCTGTAATCCCCCCCCTCGGCCTTGTCGATAGCCTGCTGCGCCAGGTAGTTTCGCAGGATGTATTTCGGGTTGATTCGGTTCATCGCTTCGCGCCGTTCGGTATCGTTACTTCCTTCATGGCTCAGGCGGGCGGCGTAGCGCGTGGCCCAGGCGTCGAAGCCATCGCGGTCGATAAAGCGGTCACGCAGCGCACTGTTTATTGCCCCTTTGGTACTGTCGAACTCACCCAGGGCACGGAAGAAGCGGCTGTAGTCGACACCGCCGCCCTGCAGTAACGACAACAGGTCCGTCAGTAGTTCGTGATCACTCT
>JBFEYJ010000082.1:0-12348 GCA_041562215.1 Thiohalomonadaceae bacterium
AGCCCCAACCGCGTCACGGAGCCGATGTTCCGGTCTGTTTGTTCGGGGCGCTATGCAACTGACGGTCGAGCTGGACCACTAGTTTCTCGCCCACTTCAGCGATTCCGTCGGTGATCCCCAGCTCACTCAGCTGGGTGACGCCAAGACCCGGATAGCCGCATGGGTTGATGCGTGTGAAGGGTTCAAGGTCCATCGCCACATTAAGGCTGAGACCATGATAGCTGCAACCTCTGCGCACGCGCAGGCCAAGTGAGGCGATTTTGGCACTGTCCACATAGACACCGGGGGCGTCCTGACGCGCAATGGCGGCGATGTCATAGTCGGCGAGCAAGGTGATCACCGCTTGCTCCATGGCATTGACTACCTTGCGTACTCCGAGCTTTCGCCGTCGCAGATCCAGGAGCAGGTAGACGACCAACTGGCCAGGGCCGTGATAGGTGACTTGGCCGCCGCGGTCAACCTGGATAACCGGTGTATTACCGGGGGCGATCAGGTGTTCGGCCTTGCCATTCATCCCCTGGGTGAAGGTCGGGGGGTGTTCTAACAGCCAGATCTCATCCGCTGTCTCGGTAGTGCGCTGCTCGGAAAAGAGGCGCATCGCGTCAAAGGTTACCTGATAGTCGACAAGACCGAGGTGGCGCACCAGGAGAGGTGGCCAATGAGCACTGGCAGGTGGCAGGGATGGCATGATGGACGCTACTGCTTGTTTCCTTGATACCTTGGCCCTTACAGGGCCATCAGCACCTGCTCACTGGCCGTGAGGTCGCGATAGATGTTGTCCAGTTGTTCGCGGCTGGTGGCGCGTACGATGATAGTAACCGAGAGGTATTTGCCTCCCTTGCTGTGGACACATTTTACAGCGCCTTCGCCCAGATCGGGCGCGTGCTTGCGCACTATCGAGACGACAACGGCCTCGAATTGTCCGTCGGACAGGCCCATCGCCTTGATCGGAAAATCGCAGGGAAATTCCAGGAGGGTGTTTTCTTGCTCGCTCATGTTCTTGCTCAGTCTGTCCGGCCTTCACGGAAGGCCTGTTTGTATTCCTGGTAGAGGCCGCGCAGGCGGCGAAATACCGGACCGGGTTGGCCATCGCCGACCGGTACGCCATCAAGGCTCAACACCGGGACGATCTCCTTGGTCGAGGAGGTTAGCCAGATCTCGTCAGCGTTGTGTAGTTGCTGTTCGTTGATGGCGCCCTCCACACAGGGAATGCCGTTGCTGCTGCACAGCTCTACGACCAGATCTCGGGTGACCCCGGGGAGCAACAGGTTGCTCTTTGGCGGGGTGAGCACCACACCGTTGTTGACGATAAAGATGTTGCTGGCCGCGCCCTCGGTTACAAAATGATCGCGCAGCATGATGGCCTCACCGGCGCCTTGCTCTATTGCCTGCCGGCGCATAAGGATATTGGGCAGCAGGGCGATGGCCTTGATGTTGCACCACTTCCAGCGAATGTCCTCGACGCTCACGGCGCTGATCCCATCCGGTGTTTCACTGGGCTGTGGCTCGATCGGTGTGCTCATGGCAAAAACGGTCGGCTCGGCATCACGTGGGAAGTCATGCTCTCGCTTGGCCACACCTCGCGTGATCTGGAGGTAAAGCGACTGATCGCCAAGACCGTTAGCCCTCACCAGCTCTTCCAGCACTTCTTGCCATTGGTGATGGTCCAGGGGATTGGCCAGTCGTATCCCCTCAAGACTGTGGTCGAGCCGGTCCAAATGGTGTGGCAGACGGAACAAACGACCGCCATAGACCGGTATTACCTCATAGATCCCGTCGCCGAAGATAAAGCCACGATCGAGCACCGATACCTTCGCCTCAGCGACGGGGATAAACTTACCGTTTAGGTAGACCGTCATCGAGGCAGTCGCTCCGGGGCTATTGGAACATCATCAGGATGTGGTCCAGGGCTCTGCGCCACAGGCTACCTTCAGCAACATCGTGTAGCGCCACCAAGGGGCGTTGCAGTAGCTCTTCTTCGCCGATATTGACATTGACCGTACCGTAAGCCTGTCCCCGGCTGACTGGGGCGATAATGTTCTGGTCGATGCTGATGGAGGCTTTGAGATCTTTGTACTGTCCGCGGGGAACGGTCACATGTAACTCTTCGCTAAGCCCCAGCGAAAGGGTCTCTGCCGAGCCTTTCCATATTCGCATCTGTTTGAGTGGCTCACCGGAAGCGTAAAGCTGATGTGTCTCATAGAAGCGGAAGCCATAGTTGAGCAGTTTCTGACTCTCCTGGGCGCGGGCTTTCTCGCTCTTGGTACCCATCACAACGGAGATCAGACGCATTCCCTCGCGCTTGGCCGAGGCTACCAGGCAGTAGCCTGCCGATTCGGTGTGACCTGTCTTAAGTCCGTCCACACTGTCGTCGCGGAACAGCAGCAGGTTGCGGTTGGACTGTGCGATTTTGTTGTAGGTGTATTTCTTCTCCGAGTACCAGCCGTAGTACTCGGGAAATTCGGCTATCAGAGCCCTGGCTAGTTGAGCCATATCACGTGGGGTGCTGAGGTGCCCTTCTGCGGGCAAACCGGTACTGTTGAAAAAGCGGGTGCCGTTGAGGCCGAGTCTGGCCGCATGGTTATTCATCAGGCCGACAAAGGCCTCTTCGCTGCCGGCGACGAACTCAGCCAGCGCAACGCTGGCATCGTTGCCGGACTGGATGATTAAGCCCTTGAGAAGTTGCTCCACAGAAACGGTGGTATCGACTTCAATGAACATGCGTGAGCCGCTCATGCGCCAGGCCTTTTCACTTACCCGAACTTTGTCTTCGAGATGGATGTTTCCAGCCTTGAGTTCATGGAAAACGGCATAGGCCGTCATCAACTTGGTCAGGCTGGCCGGTTCCATCGGCTCTGCTGCATTGGACTCTGTAATGGTCTGATTACTCTGAAAGTCCATTAGTACATAGCCGCCGGCGGCTAGGCGAGGTGGTGAAGGGATCAGGCCTGCAGAAGCTTGTGTTATGGGCAGGAAGAGGAGAAGAAGGATGGCGGTGATATTTTGTATTGGTCGCATTGTGCTCAATTTTACCGGTGAAAAGTGACGTTGTTGCAAGAACAAGCATAGTTTATCGGTTTGCTTAGCTGAAATGTAGACAGGGTCGGCAAGGTTGAAGTTCAGTCGAATACGATACTGGGAACACCGATGCCCATCTGATCGATGCGGACGGCGAGTTTGTCGGCTTCTTCGATAGAGGATAGAGGACCGATGCGCACACGATAGATATTTTGTCTATCAACCATCGAGGTCAGCACCTTTGCCTCGACCACATTATTGAGGGCCAGGCGTGCCCGAAGCGATTCGGCGTTGTCGCGGCTGATGAAGGAGCCTAACTGAAGAAAGAGCCTGCTCTTTGTGGTCGTATTAGTGGCTGGAGTCATGGGTGAGGCCTCAGCTTCACTATTGCCGGCCATTCTGGGGGCATGGGGGGGGGGATGGCCGGGCTCGATCGCAAGGATCTCCACCATCCCGGTACCGGCCCCGGCAATGCCTATTTTGCTGGCCGCTGCATAGGAGAGGTCGATGATTCGGTTGTCATGGAAGGGGCCGCGATCATTAACGCGAACGATAACCTGTTTGCCGTTTTTGAGATTGGTCACTTGCAGGTAACTGGGGATCGGCAGGGTCTTGTGCGCAGCTGTCATGGCATACATGTCGTAAGTCTCGCCATTGGAGGTCTTGCGGCCGTGAAATTTGTTGCCGTACCAAGAGGCGATCCCCCGTTCACTGTAACCCTCGCTGCTTTTCATGACGTAGTAGCGCTTTCCCAAAACGACATAAGTGGGAGGATTTCCTGCGCGGGTGCGCGGTTCGTGCCGTGGAACGGCATCGGGTACCTCGGACAGATCCACTGGCTGGGAAGGTCCACTATCTCGAGTGTTGTTGAAGCTACAGGCAGTGAGGAACAGCGCAGCCGTTAGAATGGCAAGTTGCTGCATCTGAGCACGCTGTCTGCGAGCGTTCATGGTCTAACCCGGGGTATCCGCAAGTTGCTGTAGGCTGGCGGCCCGTGAGGTTCGGATCGCCTCGGCGAGCTGATAGACCGCCATGGCATACAGTGGGCTGTGGTTGTAGCGGGTAATGACATAGAAGTTGTGGCGGGTCAGCCAGTACTCCTGTTGTCCCTCCTTGCTATCAAAGGCCACCAATGCCACCTTTTCGCTCTCACTCAAGGGCGTGGTCGGACTGATCCCTGCGGACTTGAGTTCGGCCATCGATAGGCTGGGTTGCAGCCCTTTGTCGAGTAGTGTTTGCTGTGGAATGCCTTTCAGTGTGAGCCGTTCGGCAACCGGTTCCCCGCTATGCCATTTGTGGCGGGCAAAATAATTGCCGACGCTGCCGATAATGTCGGCGTGGTTGTCCCACAGGTCGCGCCTGCCGTCTTTGTCGAAATCGACCGCGTAGCTGCGGAAGCTACTGGGGATGAACTGGGGCATGCCCATGGCGCCGGCATAGGAGCCGAGGAAATCCAGTGGGTCGCGCTCCTCCTCACGCCCCATCAGTAAAAACTCCTCCAACTGGCCACGGAAAAACTTACCTCGCGGGGGGTAGCCGAAGCCGAGTGTGCTTAGTGCATCGATTACCCGGTAGTTGCCCTTGTGCCGCCCGTAAAAGGTTTCGACTCCGATAATCGCGACGATGATTTGCGCGGGGACGCCGTATTCTTTTTCGGCCTGGGCCAGCAAGGGTGCTTGCTCCTGCCAGAATTTAAGGCCTCCCTTGATGCGCTGTTCGGTGAGGAAGATGGGGCGATAACGGTACCACGGTTTGCCTTCAGCTGGACGAGAGATCGCCTCGATGATGCCGGGCTGATGCTTGGCCTGGGAAAAAAGTCGCTTCAGTTCCTTTTTTTCGAAATGGTGTTCACTGACCATCCGGTCGATGAATGCCACGATATCCTTTTCTTGCTGCCCGTTAAATCCCTGGGCTAATAGTGGTGAACTAAACAGCAGACACAGCAGTACAAGGTAACGTTGCTTCACGGTTATCAGTTCTTTAATAGTTTGCGGTGGGTGTGGATGGACATCAGCATACCGAATGCGGCCATCAAGGTCACCATAGAACTACCACCATAGCTGATCAAGGGCAATGGCACGCCTACCACTGGCAAAAGGCCGCTGACCATGCCGATGTTGACAAAAACATAGATCAGGAAGGTCATGGTAAGCCCCCCGGCCAGCAGGCGCGAAAAAGTGTCTTGTGCCTGGTTGGCGATGTAGAGGCCTCGCAGCACGATAAACAGGTAGAGACAGAGAAGGAACACGATGCCCATCAGACCGAACTCTTCACTGAAAACGGCAAAAATGAAGTCGGTATGGCGCTCAGGTAGAAATTCCAGGTGCGACTGGGTGCCGTTGAGCCATCCCTTGCCGTAGATCCCCCCGGAACCAATGGCGATCTTAGACTGAATGATGTGATAGCCGGCACCGAGTGGGTCGTTCTCGGGATTGAGGAAGGTGAGCACTCGTTGACGCTGGTAGTTGTGCATGCCGAATTCCCACATCAGCCAGCCTAGCGGTGCTGCAAGCAGGGTGGCGGCGCCGATAATACGCCACTGCAATCCGGCGAACAGCAGTACGAAAAAACCGGAACCGGCGATCAGAAGTGCGGTGCCGAGGTCTGGTTGTTTGACGATTAACAGGGTTGGGATGAGTGCCAGCAAACCGGCGAGCAGCAGGTGGCCGGGGCGTGGGGGCAGTGATTTTTCCGCCAGGTACCAGGCGACCATCATCGGCACTGCCAGTTTCATCAGCTCCGATGGCTGGAAACGGATGCCAGCGATGCTGAGCCACCGTTGCGCGCCCTTGCCGGTGACACCAAGAATCAATACGGCGATGAGCATCACAAGGCCGATACCGAATATCAACTTGGTCCAGCGCATTAATGTCTCCGGCGCCACCTGTGCCAGCAGAAGCATGACACCGAACGAGACGGCAAGACGGGTTAATTGGCGCCAAATCATCCCGATATCCTGGCCACTGGCGCTGTAGATGATAACCAGACCAGCGGCGGCAAGCAGCAACAGTCCACCCAGTAACGGGGGATCGAGGTGAAAACGGCGCAGCACGCTGTTATTGGTCGATACGTCGCTAAGTAGCATGATTACCCTTATTCTCTAATGCCTTGCATATAGCTGTCGATCACTATCCTGGCAATGGGCGCGGCTACGGCGCTGCCGCTGCCGCCATTCTCAACAATAAGCGCTACGGCGATTTCGGGATCGTTGGATGGTGCGAAGGCGATAAACAGCGCGTGGTCGTGCAGGCGCTTGGCGAGCTCATCCGCCTTGTATTTGGCATCCTGGGCGATGGTGAAGACCTGTGCGGTACCGGTCTTGCCGGCGATGGTATAGTCCAACCCATGGCTGATGCGTCTGGCAGTCCCTTTCGGACTATGTACCACGGCGGTCATGGCCCGCTCAATGCGTCGCCAGTTCCCGGGGTCTTTGACCTCTACCTCACTTAGTTGCAGCGGAGGGAGCACGTTATGCACCTGACTTACAGGATCCTCTACAGTCCTGACCACGAGTGGTTTCATGCGCTTGCCCCCGGCAGCGAGGGTGGCGGTTGCGCTGGCCAGTTGTAGCGGCGTGGTGAGGTTGAAACCCTGGCCGATACCTGTAATCAGAGTCTCGCCAGGGAACCATGGCTCTTTGCGCACACGTCGTTTCCATTCGCGGGTGGGCATTAACCCGCCGGACTCTCCGCCGATGTCGATCTCGGTTTTCCTGCCGAAACCGAACTGGCTGAGGTAGTTGGAGATGTTGTCGATACCAAGGCTCAGTGACAGATCGTAGAAGTATACATCACAAGACTCGATGATCGCGTGGTGCAGGCTGACGACCCCGTGGCCGCTTTTTTTCCAGTCCCGATATCGGTGATCATCTCCCTTGAGGCTGTACCAGCCTGGGCAGACTATCGAGTCCCATGCGTTGATTTTGTGGAGTTCCAGACCGGCCAGGCCGACAAATGGCTTGGTGGTCGAACCTGGGGGGTACTGCCCACGTAAGGCGCGATTGAACAGGGGCTGATCAGGTGACTCGCTCAAGGTTTGATAGGTTGCCAACGGAATGCCATTGACGAATAGGTTGGGATCGTAGGTGGGGATGCTGACCAGGCTGAGTACTGCGCCTGTTTTCGGCGATATGGCAACCAGCGCACCGCGCTCTCCCTTGAAGGCCTCTTCCGCGGTGCGCTGCAGGGCGACATCGATGTTAAGGTAGAGGTTCTGTCCCGGTACCGGTGAGGTGCGATCGAGTACGCGTAGTATGCGGCCACGGGCGTTGGTCTCTACACGCTGATAACCGACCTGACCGTGAAGCAGTGTCTCATGACTTTTTTCCACACCGGTCTTACCCACGTAGTTTGTGGATGCATAGTTGGAGGGATCGAGGCTGCGCAGTTCCTTTTCGTTGATACGCCCGACATAGCCGACAGAGTGAACGGTCAAGGGGCCGAGTGGGTAGTGGCGCGTGAGGGTGGAGGTGATCTCCACGCCGATCAGACGGTGGTTGTTCACCGCGATCATCGCTACTTCTTCATCACTCAGGCGAAAGCGTAATGGTACCGCCTCGAAGCGGCGGCGACGCTTGATTTCCTGCTCGAAACGCTCGATGTCCTCATCACTGATCTCGATGAGGCTGGCGATGTCGGCCAATGTGCTCTCCATATCCTCGACCCGTTCCTGGACGATCTCAAGGCTGTAAGTCGGCAGGTTCTGCGCCAGTAGCACGCCGTTCCGGTCATAGATTAGCCCACGTGGCGGCGGCAGTGGTTGGACGTTAACCCTATTGTTGGTCGACAGAGTGGTATAGAGGTCGTGTTGCAGGATTTGCAGATGGGCCATGCGGCCTAGCAGAATGGCCATCAGCAGGAGGCTGAATATCGAGACGACAACCGCCCGCACTGAGAACAGGTGGCGTTCCCGCTCCGGATTTTTGAGATGCATAACTCGCCGTTTCATCAGCGATAGCCCTCATATCGGCGTCCGCACAGGTAGGTCGGGTTTCCAGGTGTGCAAGCATTGTTAGTGGACCGCTTTATCCATTCCGATCCAGGGTTGTCGCCGTACGTATGAGGAGCTTTGCACTCTAGGCGGTATTGCAGATGCAGCACTAGCTAACCCTGAAGTGACGGCGAAGGTCGCGCAGAATAATGAACATCCAGGCCCAAAGCAGCATACTGCTAAGGGAGGGGAGCCAATGGGCAAGATTGTCCGGTGACTGGCCAAGAAAGCCTCTGATCCAGGTGATCAGTAACTGTTGCATCAGCACCAGCACCAGCACCACTAACGATTGTTGCGCCAAGGGATAGATGCGCATTCGCTGATGCAGGCTTAGGGTGAAGTAGGCGATGAGCGCCAGTGCCAGGGCGTACTGGCCCAGCACAGCACCATGGATGACGTCGAGAAACAGGCCGACCAGCCAGCCGGTGGTCACGCCCACCCTTTCAGGTAGCGCCATGCACCAATAGATCAAGACCATGGTGGCCCACTCCGGTCGCCAATAGGCTGCCCATTCGGGTAACGGCAACATGGTCAGCATCAAGGCGACGCCAAAGCTCATGGCAATGACCCAACCGCCTCGGTGGTAGAGTCTGCTCACTTAACTTGCTCCGCTGGTTGCTCCATTTGCACTTCTTGTTCTTCTTGCTCTTCTTTTTCCGGCCACACCAGCAACACTTCCTGCGCCCGATCCAGGTGGGCAAGGGGAACGGCTGAAATGGTGGCGAAGGGCTCGGCCGGATTGCGCTCCACTCCGACGACTTCAGCAACCGGGTAACCGACTGGGAAGCGTCGACCCAGCCCGGAGGTCACCAGGAGATCACCCTCTTGAATATCGGCATTGTTGGGGATGTGTGGTATGTCGAGAATGGCCGGTTCACCGGTGCCGACAGCAATTGCACGCAGACCGTTGCGGTTGACCTGAACCGGTATGGCGTGGCTCGGGTCGGTGATCAGCATTGCCGTGCTGGTGATGGGTGAGACATGGATCACCTGGCCAATTACCCCGGAGGCATCGATAAGGGGGTGGCCCTCGAAAACATCATCGCGGCTACCCTTGTTGAGCAGGATCTGGTGCTTGAAAGGGTCGAAATCGATAGACATCAGCTCGGCAATCAAGACCCGCTCCCAGCGGCGGCTGGAGGATTGCAGCAATGAGCGTAAACGGATGTTCTCACGTTCGAGAGAGGCGAGCTTGAGCAGGCTGACCTGTGCCTGCAGCTCCTTGGCGCGCAAGGTGTTGTTTTCCTCGATCAAGCGATTACGATCCTTGAGGGTTACGCTGGCCCAGTCGCTAATGGCGAAGGGGAGATTCACCAGATACTGCATTGGGTATACGACTAGGGAGAGGGTGGCGCGAATGCCCTCAAGGGCATGCTGACGGTGGTCGAGGGTCATCAAGGCGATAGAGGCAATCACCAGCAGGCCTGCGCGAAGCGTAATCGACGGGCCTTGTAGAAACAGCGGTTTAATTGTTTTCTTTCCTCTGGAATAGAATCGTTACGGTGGTATGTTTTTTACGCTAAAGCCTTGTGTGTAGCACGCTCAAATTTCGAACCTTACCCCAAGTACCTCCCTGCCTCAGTCGAGGGCGAAGATGTCGCCACCGTGCTCATCCATCAGTTCCAGTGCTCGGCCGCCGCCACGGGCGACGCAGGTCAATGGTTCTTCGGCAACAACGACCGGCAGGCCGGTCTCTTCGATCAGCAGGCGGTCCAGATCGCGCAGCAAGGCGCCTCCGCCGGTGAGTACCATGCCGCGTTCGGCGATGTCAGCCCCCAGCTCAGGCGGGGTTTGCTCCAATGCACTCTTTACAGCACTGATAATGCCGGATAGGGGCTCTTGCAGTGCTTCTAGGATCTCGTTGGAGTTGAGGATGAAGCTGCGAGGGATCCCTTCAGCCAGATTGCGGCCTCGGACCTCCATCTCACGCACTTCGGCGCTGGGATAGGCTGAACCAATCTCGTGCTTGATGCGTTCTGCGGTTGATTCACCAATGAGAGTACCGTAGTTACGACGGACGTAGCTGATGATGGACTCGTCGAAGCGATCACCGCCGATGCGGACGGAATTGGAGTAAACAACGCCGTTTAGGGAGAGGACTGCGATTTCGGTGGTGCCGCCACCGATGTCCAGAACCATGGAACCGTTAGCTTCGGAGATGGGCATGCCGGCGCCGATGGCGGCCGCCATCGGCTCTTCGATCAGGTAGACTTCACGCGCACCTGCGCCGCCGGCTGATTCCTTGATGGCACGCCGTTCCACCTGGGTGGCGCCGCAAGGGACACAGATCAGCACTCGGGGGCTGGGTTTGAAGGCTTTGAACTTATCGGCGTGGACCTTACGGATAAAGTGCTGCAGCATCTTTTCAGTGATGGTGAAATCGGCGATTACTCCATCTTTCATCGGACGAATGGCGATGATATTGCCCGGAGTGCGTCCGAGCATGGCCTTAGCCTCTGAACCAACCGCCGCAATACGCTTGGGGCTGTTGGGACCCGCCTCCTGGCGGATGGCTACCACAGAAGGTTCGTTGAGCACGATGCCTTCACCGCGCACGTAGACAAGTGTGTTCGCCGTCCCCAGATCGATGGAGATATCATACGAAAACATGCCCTTGAAACGTCCCATTATGCCCATAGTTGTCGTCGCTTTGCCTGATTTGGAGGTTATGCAGATAGAGAACGCGCTAATTTAACAACCCGGCAGGTCTTTGGGCAAGGACATATCTGTGATAAGTTGCCTCTTTTTACGCATTTGCAGCCTAAAGGATCCGGGATAAATCGGCTGTGGAAGTGGGTGGACCGGTAAAATCTTGCAGAGTGGTCATTACTTAGCTCACCTATGCGCCTGAAATATGAAAAGATTTTGTCGGTTAATCCACGCTTCACTCCGCCTTAGCCCGACAGGCAGCCCCTAACAGGAGTCATCATGGCACTCGATAAACGCGATGTGGAAAATATCGCCCACTTGGCGCGCTTGGCGATCAGCGAGGAGGATATCCCGGTCTATGCCGGCAACCTTTCCGATATCCTCAGTCTGGTCGAGCAGATGAACGCTGTCGATACCCTCGGTGTCGCCCCCATGGCACATCCCCTGGAGATGGTCCAGCGGCTGCGTGAAGATGTTGTCACGGAGCAGGATCAGCGTGAACATTTCCAGCAGCATGCCCCGGCTGTGGAGAACGGTCTGTTCCTGGTCCCCAAAGTCATTGAGTAAGAAGTTAACAGTGGCAAGTGACAAGGATATTGGAGCTTGTCCCATGACGTTTGATAACGTGCAACTGGATTAAATCATGCATACAAAAACCATCGCCGAACTGGCGGCCGGCCTTAAGGCCGGTAAGTTTACCAGTGAGGAGTTGACCCGTGCCTTTCTTGATCGCATCAAGGCGCACGACGACCGTCTCAACAGCTACATTAGCGTTTGCGAGGAGCCGGCGCTCGCTCAAGCGCGCGAGGCGGATCGGCTGATCGCTGCCGGAGAGGCCGGCCCGCTGACCGGCGTACCCATTGCTCACAAAGACATTTTTTGCACCGATGGGGTGCGCACCTCCTGCGCCTCAAAGATGCTCGACCCGTTCATCGCACCCTACGACGCCACGGTTGTGGAGCGGTTCAAGCAAGCCGGTGTGGTCATGCTGGGGAAGACCAATATGGACGAGTTCGCCATGGGTTCCTCTAACGAGACCAGTTTCTATGGCCCGGTGAAAAATCCCTGGGACCTCAATGCGGTGCCTGGTGGCTCCTCTGGCGGTTCTGCCGCCGCCGTGGCTGCCCGCCTGGCCCCTGGCGCCACCGGTACCGATACCGGCGGCTCCATCCGGCAACCGGCTGCGCTGTGCGGCATCACCGGCCTAAAGCCGACTTACGGCCGTGTATCGCGCTACGGCATGATTGCTTTCGCCTCCTCGCTTGACCAGGCCGGTCCAATGGCGCGCAGCGCTGAGGACTGCGCCTTGATGCTGGGTGTGATGGCCGGTTTTGATGAACGTGACTCAACTTCTCTCGAGCGCGATGTACCGGATTACACCGCCGGCCTGGGCAATGACCTTAAGGGACTGAAGATTGGGATTCCAAAGGAGTACTTTGGCGAGGGGCTCGACCCGGAAGTGGCCAAAGCGGTCGAAGCGGCCATTGATGAGTACAGAAAGCTCGGTGCCGAAGTGGTGGAGATCTCTCTGCCAAACACCAATCTGGCGGTACCGACTTACTATGTGGTCGCGCCTGCCGAGTGCTCCTCCAACCTCTCGCGGATGGACGGGGTGCGTTTCGGCCATCGTTGTGAGGATCCGAAGAACCTCGAGGACCTCTACAAGCGCTCCCGTGGTGAAGGCTTCGGCCC
>JBFEYJ010000083.1:0-12022 GCA_041562215.1 Thiohalomonadaceae bacterium
CGCCTCTCATAATGATACGACGACGATGCTGCTGCTGATCGAGTGGGTCAAGAGCGTGGGACTGCTGCAACCTAACCCAAGCATCATTGCCCCGGTCGATCTGGTCTACAAGATCCACATCTTCTTCGGCATGTCGGTATTCATGATCTTTCCTTTCACCCGCCTGGTTCACGTCTGGAGCGTACCGCTGGGTTATCTTGGGCGCGCCTACCAGGTGGTACGGATTAAGCGTATCGCAGCGCGGTAGGGGTATACATGACTGCCCGCCGCGGCGGGCAGTCATCACACCGGGTTAAACTGTAATGACCGGAGGAAAATGACGTGTTAACCAATCATTCCTGCCACGACAATAAACTCATCGATGTCAATGGCCACGGCGTGCTCACCGACAACGAGGGCTACATCCAGGACCTCAACGACTGGTCCGAGGATTTCGCCCTTGCTTTGGCCAAAGAGGAGGGCTTGGTACTGACCGAAGAACACTGGCAGGTCATCCATTACATTCGCGACTACTACGAAGAGCATCAGGTGCAGGCGCAGGTTCGCACCATGATCAAGTATTTCGCCAAACTTTGGGGACCGGAAAAGGGAAACAACCACTATCTGCACGAAATATTTCCCATGGGCGGACCCCAAAAACAGGGTAACCGCCTGGCCGGGATCCGCCGCACCCGCGGTGAACATTAATGCCCTTAACGCGCTATAAGACATATTGTAATGAATGAACTGGAGTATCTATTCAAGAACAATCGGCAATGGGCAAATCGACTGCGTAGCTACGATCCTGAATTTTTCCATGAACTGGCCGAACAACAATCACCGGAATTTCTCTGGATCGGCTGCTCCGACAGCCGCGTACCTGCCAACGACATCGTCGGCCTGATGCCGGGCGAGCTGTTCGTCCATCGCAATGTCGCCAACCTTGTCGTGCACAGCGACATCAATGGCCTGTCGGTGATCCAGTTCGCTGTCGATGTACTCCGCGTCAAGCACATCATCGTCTGCGGTCATTATGGCTGCGGTGGTGTACGCGCCGCCATGGAGCACAGGGAGCTGGGACTCATCGACAACTGGCTCTGCCACGTGCGCGACATTCACCACAAATACAGCAAGGAGTTGCAACAGATCCCCGACGAGCAGCGCCGAATCGATCGGCTCTGCGAGCTGAATGTACTGGAACAGGTCAACCACGTCTGCCAGACCGGCATCGTGCAAAACGCCTGGGCACGGGGGCAAGAGCTTTCCGTACATGGCTGGATTTACGCCATCAGTGATGGCCACCTGCGTGACTTACACCTGAGCATTAATCGTCAGGAACAGATCGATTCACACTATCGTCTAGACACTGGAGAAGCATCGACACCCAATGGACAGCTCCGTCAATATCCTACACTTGTGTAAGCCAGGGCCTGAAACAGATGTAAAAACACCTTGGGATCAAAGAATTGTCAGGACGTAGGCCACACCCGCGACGAAAGAACCTGGGAGAGGCCGCCCTCCCCCCTGAAGCGCCAAGCCCCATTTTCCTGACCTGTGACACATATCCCCTGCTATCTTGTTGATTTATCGCCCCCCAAATGCGACCATTTGCGGCTGATTTTTCACTGAATTTAGTTGGACCTTATCGTGACGACACCTTTGAAGACCGCCGTGATCGGCGTCGGATATCTGGGCCGCTTCCATGCCCAGAAGTATGCCGCCCTGCCTCAGGCTGAGCTCATAGCCGTGGCCGACAGCAACATGGAAAACGCCGAGCGCGTGGCCGCCGAATGTAACACCCGCGCGGTGAGCGATTATCACGAACTGATCGGTAAGGTGGATGCAGTCAGCATCGTCGTCCCGACTCAAATGCACTACCAGGTAGCCAAAGAATTCCTGGAGAACGGCATCCACGTGCTGGTGGAAAAACCGATGACGGTAACCGTGGAAGAAGCGGACGAACTCATTGCCGTCGCCCGTGACAAGGGGCTGGTTTTGCAGGTCGGCCACCTGGAGCGATTCAACTCAGCGGTACTCGCGCTGGAGCCGGTGCTAAGTACCCCTCAATTCATCGAATCCCACCGCCTGGCACCATTCAATCCGCGTGGCGCCGATGTCAACGTGGTGATGGATCTGATGATCCACGATATCGACATTATTCAGAATCTGGTGCGCTCGCCGATCAGTGAAATCCATGCCAACGGCGTCTCGGTGCTCACCGACGAGCACGACATCGCCAACGTCCGCATCACCTTCGAGAGTGGCTGCGTCGCCAATGTGACTGCCAGCCGGGTGAGCATGAAGCCGCAGCGTAAGATGCGTATCTTCCAGCACGACGCCTATATCTCCATCGATTTCCAGGATAAGGTACTCAGCGTGCACCGCAAGGGCAGCAAGGAGATGTTCCCGGGGATCCCCGAGATCACCTCCGAGGAGAGCATTTTTGAGAACTCCGACGCCATCCTCGCCGAAGCTACCGCCTTCATCAACGCCATTCAGACCAAAAGCGCCCCACCGGTCACCGGCGAGGACGGTCGCCAGGCCCTAGCCACGGCTATCCGCATCAGTGAACTGCTCAACCAACAGACCGGCCCGCAGGCCTAATCAAGGAACAACGCAATGATTCCAATGGTAGACCTCAAGGGTCAGTATCACGCGATTAAAGACGAAATCGACCAGGGCCTGTTGCAGGCGCTGGAATCCACACAGTTCATCCTCGGACCCAACGTACGCGCCTTTGAGGAAGAGACCGCCGCGTATCTGGGCTGTGCCCACGCCATTGGCTGCGCCTCCGGTACCGATGCCCTGCATCTGGGGCTGATCGCCGCCGGGATCGGCGAAGGTGACGAAGTCATCACCACCCCGTTCACCTTCATCGCTACCGCCGAGGCCATCCTCTACGTCGGCGCCACCCCGATTTTCGTCGATATCGATCCGAAGACCTTCAACATCGACCCGAACCAGGTCGAAGCGGCTGTTACAGCGAAAACGAAGGCAATCATCCCTGTCCACCTGTTCGGCCAGCCTGCCGACATGGGTGCGCTCCAATCCATCGCCGACAAAAACGGCCTGAAGATTATCGAAGATTGCGCACAGTCCTTCGGTGCCGATATCGGTGGCAAGCAGACAGGCAGCATGGGTGATGTCGGCGCTTTCAGTTTCTTCCCCAGCAAGAACCTTGGTTGCTATGGCGATGGCGGCCTCGTGACCACCCAGGACGCGAAGATGGCCGAACACCTGCGCGTGCTTCGCAACCACGGCAGTTGGAAGCAGTACCATCACTCAGAGCTGGGCTTCAATTCCCGCCTGGATGAGGTGCAAGCGGTGATCCTGCGCGCCAAACTCAAGCGCATCGACCAGTACAGCGAAGGCCGCCGCCGTGTCGCTCATCGCTACAGCAAAGCACTCGCCGAGATGGGCCTGACCCCACCGCATGAAGATGGGATCGGCAAGCACGTCTACCACCAGTACACACTGCTGAGTGACAAGCGCGATGTGATCATGGCCGCGCTGCGCGAGCAACAGATCGGATGCGCCGTCTACTACCCCATCCCGTTGCACCAGCAGCAGGTCTTTGCCGATACCTGCCAGGGAAAGAGTCTGCCGGTCACCGAAAACATCGCTGCCAACTGCATGTCCCTGCCGATCTTCCCGGAACTGGAAGACGATAAAGTGGATCAGGTGCTGGAGGTCATCCGCACGGCTTTATAAGATTTTCACCGCGGAGGACGCTAGAAACCGGATTATTGTCATTGCGAGGAATGTCAGTGACGAAGCAATCTTCAAAGACACAGGTGCACGACCTGAGATTGCTTCGTATGACTCGCAGCTCTGTGAAGAATCTCCACCTCCCTATCCTCCGCATTTTCTACGAATCCGAGTTAAGATCGGTTTTTTCTTTGCGGGCAATCCCCCATGACTAAAGCATCCAAACGGGTTTTGATCGTCGCCGGGGAGGCCTCCGGTGAAGCTCGTGCCGCCCGTCTGGTAGAAGAACTGCGAGTGCGCTATCCCGAGGTCTCGTTCTCCGGCATCGGCGGGGAACGCATGCGCGCCGCCGGAGTGCACACACTAGTCGATTGCCGCGAAATGGCGGTGCTTGGCCTCATCGAGGTATTGCGCCACTACCGCCGCATCAAGGGGGTGCTGGAGCGAATGCGTCGGCTACTGCACGAGGAACGTCCCGACCTCCTGATCCTGGTCGACTACTCCGGCTTCAACCTGCGCCTGGCCCCCACCGCCAAGGAGCTCGGCATTCCGGTGATGTATTACATCAGTCCCCAGGTTTGGGCCTGGCGGCAAAAGCGGATCTACAAGATCCGCGAAGTGGTCGATCAGATGGTAGTGGTGTTCCCTTTCGAGGTGCCGTTATACGAGAAGGCTGGTGTGCCGGTAACCTATGTCGGTCATCCGTTGCTCGATGAAGTACACAGCGACCTCGACCGTGACGGTGCACTACGAGAATTTGGCCTGGACCCGGCCCGCCCCACCATCGGACTCTTTCCGGGCAGCCGCCGCAACGAGCTGCAGCGCCTTCTTCCCCCTCTTCTCGATGCCGCCGAACGAATCCATAGCGAACGGCCCGAGGTGCAGTTTCTAATCCCCCAGGCCTCGACCCTAGACAGAGTAGAGATCGACACTCTGCTCGCCGGGCGCTCACTGCCGGTAACGGTGGTTGAGAACCGCTTCTACGATGTCACTCGCGCCTGCGATGCCATCGCCACCGCCTCGGGTACGGCCACTCTGGAGGTTGCCCTGATGGGAGTGCCTCTGGTGGTGGTTTACAAAATATCCGGTTTCAGCTACCGCATCATGCGTCGACTTATCAAACTCAAGCACATTGCCATGTGCAATATCGTTGCTGGGGAAGAGGTGGCCAGGGAACTGCTACAGGATGAGGTCACCGCCGAACGGATCAGCACCGAGCTCCTGCGTTTGCTTGAGCCGGAGCTGCATGCCGAAACGGTTGCCCGCCTGGGCAGGATACACGAGACACTCGGTGAGCCGGGTGGTGCTGCCCGGGCAGCGGCGGTAGCGGCGGGGATGTTGGGACTGGACGAGTAAATTTGGCTTTCGCGTAAATCAGCTTGTGTCGCTGTCGCGACGGATTGATTTAATGCGGGGGCTGCCCCGACTTTCTCTTGCGCGGCCAAGAGAAACTACCTCGCCAGCGGGGGCGAGACTCGCATCCAATCATCTATTCTGCAAAGACAAAAAAGCCGACATTTCGCCGGCTTGTTTGTTAGCGGATAATGCTCCGTTTCGAGTTTTTCAAAAACTCGGCAAACCGGACCACTTCCTCATTCGTCTTCGCCATTTCATCAATCTGCGCCGTCGCCTCTTCCAGGCTGAGTCCCTGGCGATAGAGGATTTTGTAGACCTGGGTGAGGTTACGGATCTGGGCTTCGCTGAAACCGCGGCGCTTGAGTCCGACCTTGTTCAGGCCGTGCGGTGCGGCCGGATTACCAGAGATCATCAGGTAAGGAGGTACGTCCTTGGAAATGGCACTGCCCATTCCGGTGAATGCGTAGTCACCGATGGCACAGAACTGATGTACCAGGGTAAAACCACTGAGGATGACATAGTCACCCACATGGGCATGCCCGGCCAACGAGGCGTTATTGGAGAAGATCGCGTGGTTGCCAATCCGGCAATCATGCGCAATATGAATGTAGGCCATCAACAGATTGTCGCTCCCCACACTCGTCAGGCCTCCGCCACTAACGGTACCGCGGTTGATGGTGACGCATTCACGGATTGTATTGCGATCACCGATCTCCAGGCGAGTCGGTTCATCATTGTATTTCAGATCCTGTGGCGCCTCCCCGATAGAGGAAAACTGATAGATCCTATTGTCACAACCGATGCTGGTTGGCCCGTTAATAACCACATGGGGACCGATCCAGGTATTCTCGCCAATCTCGACATCGGCACCGATGACCGAGTAGGCACCGACACTGACCCCTACACCGAGTTTGGCGGATGGATCGATGATAGCCGTAGGGTGAATGGTGCTCATTTGATCTCCTGTTGGGCACACATTAAATCCGCACTGGCGACAACTTTGCCATCAACGAGTGCCTCAGCCTTGAATTTCCAGATCCCACGCTTTTGCTTGATGATCTCAACCTCAAGAATCATCTGATCACCCGGCACCACCGGCTGCTTGAAGCGGCAGTTATCAATCCCGGCAAAATAATAGAGTGAGGTACCATCAGGTTTGCTGTTTGTAGTTTTGAACGCGAGAATACCTGTTGCCTGGGCCAGTGCCTCCATAATCAGGACACCGGGGAAAATAGGCCGCTCAGGAAAATGGCCGGTAAACATCGGCTCATTGACCGAGACATTCTTCAGTGCCTTGAGGCGTTTGCCGGGCTCACACTCAAGCACGCGGTCAACCAGCAAAAAAGGATAACGGTGAGGCAGATGCTCGAGAATTTCCTGGATATCCATCGTGTTCAATGTCTTAACCTTCTTCTGTCAACTTTTGTAACTGTTTTTCCAGCACCTTGATGCGGCGCGCCATTTCGTCAAGCTGTTTGAAGCGAACATAATTTTTCTGCCAGCGGACTTTCGGCTCCAACGGAGTACCGGCTGAATAGACGCCCGGTTCCTTAATCGAATTGGTCACCAGCGACATTGCAGTAACCGTTACCCCATCAGCGATCTCCAGATGCCCGAGAATACCCGCTCCCCCACCGAAGGCGCAGTGGCTGCCAATCTCGGCGCTTCCGGCAATACCGACACAACCGGCAAGCGCACTATGATCACCGATGCGTACGTTATGGGCAACCTGTACCAGGTTGTCGATGATCACATTGTTGCCAATCACCGTGTCTTCAATCGCGCCACGGTCGATGGTTGTATTAGCGCCAATCTCTACATCATCACCGATCACCACCCGACCCAGCTGGTGGATCTTGACCCACTTACCCTTATCATTGGCGAATCCAAAACCGTCACTGCCGATGACGGCGCCACTATGAATCACGGCGCGCTCACCAATTTCGCAGTCGTGGTAAACAGTGACATTGGCATTAACGACACTGGCGCTGCCGATTCGGCTATTGTTACCGATGACACACCCTGCACCAATCTTCACCGCATCCCCCAACACGACCCCTTCACCTATCACTGCATTCGCGCCGATGTGAACCCCGGATCCGACTATGGCGCTCTCGTGTATCGTTGCGCTTGCAGCAATAGGCGGCTGCGTGGCGTTATCAGCGGCAAACAGCGCGCTTACATGGGCATAGGTCAGGTAGGGATTATCAGAGAGGAGCGCATTGACCGGGCAATGTTCCAGATCGTCAGGTCTGAGGATGACCGCTGCAGCGTGTGTATCACTGAGGTATTTGCGATAACGCGGATTGGTCAGAAAGGTAATCGCACCGGGCCGTGGTGCTGTCAATGTGGTAACGCCATCAATCTGGCACTCCGCGTCACCGTGGTAGCGGATACCAAGTCGTTTCGCCAATTCTCCAAGTGTGTACCGCACGATCTTTTACTTTACTTCTGCTTCTTCTTGTAATCCTGCTTCAGACGGGCAATAACCTCTTCAGTGATGTCAACGCGATCACTGGCATAGATCACCCCATTCTCAAGGATAAGGTCATAGCCCTTCTCCTTGGCAAGGCTGATAATTGACATGGCGATTTCCCTTTGCATTTTTGCCAACTCTTCATTACGGCGAATATTGAAATCCTCGGTGAATTCGTCACGAGAACGCTTGTTCTCGCGCTTCTGACCAAGGATATCGCGCTCGAGTTTGCGACGTGCATCATCACTCATCACCGCGCCGTCACGAGCAAGCTTGTCTTCCAGCTCCTTGATTTTTTTCTGTTCGGTTACCAGCTTGGTATCACGGGGCGCAAATTCAGACTGCAGCGTATTGCGCACAGCTTCAGCTTGTGGCGCCTGCTCCAGCACCTGAGGAGTATTAACAAAGGCGATTTGCGCGGTATCGGCAGCTGTCGCCGTCGCCGTTCCCAAAAACAAGCCGAAGCCGGCTATAGCAAGGTATGTCCTGATCATCGTCATGCTCTACTCTCTGCCCTTTCGTCAACTGAGTGTTACAAGGTGCCGAGGGTGAACTGGAAACGTTCAACCTCGTCACCATCCTTGTCGTTCAGCGGCCACGCATAACTGAAGGTCAACGGACCTACAGGCGTCATCCAGACCATGGAAAGACCGGTGGAATAACGGAGCTGATCGAGCTCGACGTCTTCGTTGGTATTATACACATTACCCGCATCGATAAACGCCATGAAGCGCATGGATTTGCTATCCAGTTCCCAGGGTGGAGGAAAAATCATCTCCATCTTGCCAACCAGTCTGGCATTTCCGCCCAGAGGGTCATCATTGACATCGCGCGTCCCATCGGTGGACGTCAGGCTATTACCGCGATAACCGCGCACACTCCGAATTCCACCGGCATAGTATCGATTGAACGGTGCCAAAAGGTTGCTATCACCATAGACATCCGCATAGGCGGCTTCTCCTTCCACAGTGTAGGTCAGTACATCTGTCAGCGGAAAATAATGCTGTTTGTTCAGGCGTAACTTGTAGAAACTCAACGAAGTATCGCTTATCGGCAGCGAAACCTCTCCGGTCAAGGACAGGATCCCGCCCTCATTCGCAAAAATGGCACGGTTGCGGCTGTCACGTGACCAGCCGGCCTCAAGGTTATAGGTATCAAACTGGCAGTCATCGATTGTTGCCTCATCGGAGCAGAAATCAAGGATCTCCACAGAGGTCAGACTATCGGTATTCAAACGCGTGTGCTCGTACCCCACGCCGTAGCGGATAGTATCGAATTCACTGACCGGCACGCCGTATCGCAAAGAGGCGCCGTAGCTGTCAGTGGTATAATCGGCGGTATTAGCCTCGCCGGAGTCCGTCTCGCGGTAAAACATACTGACCGTGCGACTCACGCCATCCATCGTGGCATAGGGATCGGTGAAATTGAAACTGTAGACACGGTTCACCTGGCTGTTGTCAAAGTTGATACTGAACTTTTTACCGCTCCCCATAAAGTTCTGCCAGTCGATACTCGCGTTGATCAATGCCCCCTGAGTATCACCATAACCAATGCCGAGGTTGAAGCTCCCGAAAGTGGTGCGCTCGGCCACGTCAATCTCCAGATCAACCTGATCAGGACTGCCGGGCACGGTCGGGGTTTTCACCGAAACGTCATCAAAATAACCCAACCGATTGAGACGGGTACGTGAACGCTCAACCTTGCTGGTGGAAATCCAGGCACCCTCCATCTGCCGTAACTCGCGGCGCAACACCTCATCATCGGTGCGGATGTTGCCGCTGAGGTTGATTCGGCGCACATAGACACGCTTACCCGGATCGACAAAGTAGGTCAGTGTCACTTCACGCTTTTCCTTGTCCAGTTCCGGTATCGGATTGATATTGGCAAAGGCGTAGCCCAGATTGCCCAAGGCATCGCTGATACGCTCGGTACTCTGTATTATCTCCTTCCGCGAGAAAACATCGCCGGGCTTGATCGTGACCAGCTCAGCCAATTGCTCCCGCGGCACTATCGTGTCTCCCTGAATCAGGACCTCACGCACGGTGTATTTGTCGCCTTCACTGATATTGATAGTGATGTAGACATGGCGTTTGTCAGGGGTGATGGATACCTGGGTAGAGAGCACATTGAAGTTGATATACCCCTTATCCATATAAAATGAGCGCAGTGTCTCCAGATCGGCGGCGAGCTTCTGCTTGGAATACTGATCCTTGTCACTGAACCAGCCACCATCTGTGCCCAGCAGGAACTTACGCACCAGCTCCTTTTCGCTGAAGGCGTGATTGCCAACGATGTTGAGATGGTGAATAGAGGCCACCTCCCCTTCAGCGATCTCGAGCTTGATCGCTACGCGATTGCGCTCCTGGGGTGTAACGATAGTACTGACACGGGCGTTGTACTTGCCAAGCGCAAGGTACTGGCGCTCCAGTTCCTGCTTGACCTTGTCCAACATCGAGCGATCGAAGACCCGTCCCTCAGAAAAACCGATCAACTTAAACTGCTCTGTCAATTGCTCGGTGGAAATATCAGAATTTCCTTCGATTTCAATACTGGCAATAGCCGGTCGCTCCGCGACAAAAACCACCAGGGCATTACCCTCGCGCTCAAGCACCACATCCCGGAAAAAGCCTGTGCGAAACAGTGCATGGATCGCTGCAGCGGAAAGCTGCTCGTCCATAACATCGCCTACCTTGACCGGGAGGTAATTATATACCGTGCCTACTGAGATTCGCTCGAGGCCCTCTACCCGCAACTCATCGATGCGAAAAGGCTCAAAAGCCAGGGTTGAGGCACTCCAACCAAGAAGGACACACAGTAACAAAGTTCTTTTCAAGCGCATGCAAGCTCGCATCAATTCGCGTCTCACCCAGCCAGCCGCACAACGTCGTTGTACAGCGCCAGGATCATTAAGGCCAGAATGAAGGCCAAGCCAATGCGCTGACCCAGCATCTCCGTTTGTTCGGAAACAGGGCGTCCGCGCACGGCTTCAATGCCGAAAAACAGAAGGTGCCCCCCATCCAGTACAGGAATAGGAAGCAAGTTCAATACACCAAGGCTCACACTGATCAGGCCAAGAAATTTCAGGAACTGGCTAAAGCCCTCCTGCGCGGAACTCTTGGCGTACTGAGCGATACCGATTGGCCCACTGAGATTGTCAACCGAAGCTCTTCCTGACAGCATCTCGCCTATCATTTTAAAGGTCAGGCCGCTGATGTCCCAGGTCTTGTCCCAGGCAGCGCCCAGGGCAGGACCCGGAGCATACTTATGGCTAGCTTTCAGTGACTGGTAGAGTGACTCGTCGATCTGTACCGAGGCTCCGATGCGTCCTACCGGCCCCTGACTGGTCTCTACCACCTCGGGACGCAATTCAAAATCAAGCTCTTTGCCGCCCCGCGCTATTTTCAGTGGCAACGGCTTACCGGGGTGTTCGGAGATTATCGTCACCAGCGCTTGCCAGTCTTCGACCGCCTCCCCTGCTGCTTGCATTACGCGATCGCCGGAGCGAATTCCCGCCTGTTCTGCCACAGAACCGGGAAGAACTTTATCGATGACCGGCTCAATGAGCGGCCGATAGAGCTTCAGCCCCAATTTTTTTAACAGTACCTGCGGTGCTTCTCCGACCTCAAGTGCATCGGTGACCAACATCTTCTCACTGGTCAGACCACCTTCGAGCACGGTAAGTTTCACAGGTACGCCCAACATCAAATTGGGCATCACCGTCTCGACCACGGCTTGCCAGGTCGGTGTATTCTCGCCATTGACGGCGACGATCTCCTGACCGCTGTGGAGGCCTGAGGCATAGGCGATTGTCCCCGGCTCGATGTCACCAAGTAAGGGCTTGATTCCGCTGATACCGATAACGAACATCCACCAGTATGCGAAGATGGCAAAGATGAAGTTAAACAACGGCCCGGCAACGACAATCGCGCTACGTTTCGCCACCGGCTGGCGGTTAAAGGCACGATGCAGCTCCTCTTCCGCGACCTCACCTTCACGCTCATCAAGCATCTTCACGTAACCACCAAGCGGAATGGAGGCAATCGCGTACTCGGTCTGGTCAAGCCCGAATCGGCGTTGCCATAGCGGCCGACCGAAGCCGATGGAAAAACGCAGCACCTTGACACCGAGCCAGCGGGCCACAAGAAAATGACCCAGCTCGTGCACGGCCACCAGTATGCTCAGGGCGACGATTAGCGCCAGAGCTGTCAGCAGGATATCCATCATCAACGCACTCCCGCCAGATACTGTTGTGCAATGTCGCGGGCAGTCTCCCTGGCCTCGGCATCATCGTGAAAAATCGTGTCAAGGCTGTCTGCCTCGCGCACGCTCATCTGCTCCAGTGTCCTTTCAATCACATGAGCAATGCCGGTAAAACCGAGCTGCTCATTGAGGAAGGCATCCACCGCCACCTCGTTCGCGGCATTGAGGATGGTCGGCGCTGTCCCGCCGGCATCCATCGCTTCCACCGCCAGACGCAGGCAGGGAAAACGCTTCAGATCAGGA
>JBFEYJ010000084.1:0-11898 GCA_041562215.1 Thiohalomonadaceae bacterium
GACAGATAATCACACATAGGGACGATAATAATGTCTGCAGGCTGGATTTTTCTCGGGCTGATTGCCACCCTCATTATTTACCTCATTGCGATTTACAACGGCCTGGTCGCGCTGCGTAACCGTGTCAAGAACGCCTTTTCTCAAATTGATGTTCAACTGCAGCGACGGTACGACCTCATTCCCAATCTGGTCGAGACAGCCAAGGCTTATATCAAGCACGAACGTGAGACGTTGGAGGCGGTGATTAACGCACGCAATCAGGCACAGGCTGCCGCCAACCGTGCAGAGCAGGATCCGACCGATGCCGGTGCGATCCGCGAGCTGGGTGGCGCCGAAACCCTGCTCGGTGCAGCAATGGGGCGTTTCTTCGCTCTGGCCGAAGCTTATCCGGATCTCAAAGCCAATCAGAACATGATGCAACTCACCGAGGAGCTGAGCAGTACCGAGAACCGCATTGCCTTTGCCCGCCAGGCATATAACGATGCGGTGATGACTTATAACACCAAGTGCGAGTCCTTCCCCGACAACCTGGTCGCCGGCAAGTTTGGCTTCAAAGAGTCCGAATTGCTGGAGCTGGAAGATAAGGAAGCGCGCAAGGCGGTGAGGGTTTCGTTTTAAGCCGGTTGGCGTATTCGAGACATTACGAAATGAATATGACCACGGAGTGCACGAATCCGCAGTTTGTTATCGATGTTTTCCGTGACGATTTATTTTTTTTGCTCAAATAATGGATTTCTTCTCAGCACAGGATGAGGCGCGCAAGAACACCAAATGGCTGGTGTTGCTGTTTTCGCTGGCGGTGGTGTCGATCATTCTCCTGCTCTACCTGGCACTCATCTTCTTTGGCTCTTATTCCAACACGGCATCGATGGCTCAGCCTGTTCGCTGGTGGCAGCCGGAGCTGTTTCTCATCATCGCCGGGCTCACTTCGGCGGTGATCCTGCTCGGTAGCCTATTCAAAACCCTATCGCTGGCACGTGGCGGTGGGGCGGCTGTGGCTGTGTCACTAGACGGGCGTCTGGTGAGTCGTGCGACCGGCGATCCCCTCGAGCAACGTTTGCTCAATGTTGTCGATGAGATGGCCATCGCCTCCGGTATGCCGGTACCGATGGTCTACCTCCTTGATGAGGAGAACTCGATCAACGCCTTCGCCGCCGGCGCCGATGTGCATCACGCCGTGATCGCCGTCACCCGTGGTTGTCTTGAACAGCTTGGCCGTGATGAGTTGCAGGGCGTCGTCGCCCATGAGTTCAGCCATATCTTTAATGGCGATATGCGCATTAACCTCCGCCTCATCGGCATTCTCCACGGTATCCTGCTACTGGCGCTGGCCGGGCGTATGATTCTGCGTGGCGGAGGACACCGCCGCTCGCGAAATGCCGGAGGGATTGTTGTCGTCGGTCTGGTGTTGTTGGTGGTCGGTTATGCGGGACTGTTCTTCGGTCGGGTGATCAAGGCGGCGATATCGCGCCAGCGCGAGTTTCTTGCTGATGCCGCTGCGGTGCAATTCACCCGGAATCCATCAGGCCTGGCAGGGGCACTGAAAAAGATCGGTGGTTATACCGACCGGCGTATCGCCCACCCCAAAGCCGAAGAGGCCAGCCATATGTTTTTCGATACCGGCGTGGCGATGCACTTCAATCTGCTTGCGACGCACCCGCCGCTTGAGCAGCGCATCAAGCGTCTCGAACCGATGTTCAGTGCGGCGTCTCTAACTGTCAGTGTAACGGAGCAGACGATAGGCGGTGAGGCTGTAATGGGTCTGGCCGGAGGGGAGGCGGTCAGGGGCAGTCCTGACAGAGTGCGCTGGAGCGTGGGTAACAGCGACGAGCGGCATCTGGACTACGCTCATGAACTGCTTGCCGCTCTGCCGCCGAAGATTGTCATGGATGTCCACGACCCGCAACGAGTCCGTGCGGTGGTCTACGCGTTGCTCGCCGGTTCGCTGGCGGACCCTGCCGCGCAGTTGCCGACGCTGCTGCAAGAGGAGAGCAAGGCGACCATCGATATGACGATTAGTCATCTCTCTGCTCTGTCGGTAAAAAACCGTGCTGCCCGCCTGCCGTTGATCGAATTGGCGATCCCCGCCATAAGTGAGGCTGACGGCGATCATACCTCCATGCTGATGCATAACTGCCGAGTTCTGGTCGAAGCGGACAAGCGGGTGACGATGTTCGAGTTCGCCGTGTTGTCCTTGCTAGAGCACGCACTCGTTGGTGAGAAGAGACCCAACGTGCCTCGTCGCATGAGTCTGGGGGAAATAGGTAAAGACTGCCAGGTGCTTTTCTCGTTGTTGGCCCATGCCGGTCATCGAGAGGCCGATCCGGCGCGCAGTGCTTTTCGTCGTGCATGGGAGCGGGTACGACTGGAAGGGCCGGTTGAGTTACTCGAATGCGGTCAAATTCCAATGGAGGGGTTCACCAAGTCGCTTGCCCGGCTCAACACCCTGAAGTTCGCCTTCAAGGCGAAGCTTATTGAAGCTGCCGTCGCCGCTATTGGCGATGATGGCAAGGTAACACTGAATGAAGCTGAACTGCTTCGCGCCATTGGTGCGCGGCTGGATTGCCCTATTCCGCCGATCCTGCCGGGTAGTCTTGCTTGATAACTGTCATGGAACATATGGGATATATGGATATGCCTGCCGGCTTTCAGTGTTTGACTTTAATGAAATGCAGCAAAATCGGGGAGCAGTGATCGAGGATCCCGTAGTACTTAGCCGGACAGAAAGCTGTTCAAAGCTGATTTATCTGTGACACGAAGTAGTTGTTCGTAAGTGTGTTCCTCGGTCATAAGTAAAAACACCGCAGGGAATAGCGGAAGTGTTCCTGTCCCTGATAAGGGTCTGTTTATAAAGTCGCTTAAACGTACGGCTCCTTCACATGGCATGGTGAATGCGGGGAAAAGCCGGGGCTTGCCCCGGCTGCGTATTATTTATTAAGCGAAGGTCAGAAGCTGTACTGCACGCCCGCAGACCACAAATCCACATCTGATTCACCGGTAGAGTTATCGTCACCGATGTTTTGGTATAGCTCCCACTCGACACGTAGCGCGAAGTTGTTGGTGAAATTGTAGTCCGCTCCGATTCCGTACATCAGGTCGGTGCCGTTGTCGTCATCCGAGGCTGAGGCGGCAGATGCTCCGGACGTTGCCGTAGCACTGAGGTCGGCATCCCAGTAATGCATGCCAACCTTGCCAAAGACGTCGAAGTTGTATCCCAGAGGCAGGATCCCCACTACCGACAGCGTCCAGGTCTTGGCTTCCCAGCTTGTGTTGACGGTGGCGGCTACGGGGGAGGTCACTCTGCTTTTAATACTGAGCTCACCCAAGTCGGCATAGCTGCCCTCAACAGCAAAGTTCGGACTGAAGTTGTAGCCGCCAAAGAGCTTCCAGCCGGTATCCGTATCGTCCACAGACGATCTGGCCGTGAGACCGAGTGCTGCGAGATCGGCATCAAACTCTGAGGAACTTGGTGCATCTTTCACCTTGGTTGCCCCGCCGCTGGCACCCACATACCACTCGGCATTAGCTGCAAAGGCGGCTGATGAACCAAAAATCGCGGTAGCAAGGGTAATGTGAAAAAGTTGTTTTTTCATAGGGTACTCCTGTTTGGTGGTTAAACCGGGAGCGATGACCGCGTCGCATCCTTGGATAGAACGATCTTCACTATTTACATGCCAACAACAAATATAGTCACTTTTTCACCAGGCACACCGCTGTGGATGTTAATCATTATCGAAGTGTGTTTCATACATTTAACAATGTGAAATCATAGTGAACATATCCTGAGATTGTGGTTAGCATCGAACTCGATAGAAGGGATGATTCCATCACTTTCCTATGCTCCTTGCGTTGAGGGTGTATCATTCCTTTTCACCTCCGGGCTGTTCTCTAAGCGCAGCCAGGAACGGCTTGCTGTTCTCACCGAAATAGATCGAGCGGTGCGGGAAGGGGATTTCTATTCCTTTGTGATCGAACACATTTTTTAACCGCCTGAGGTATTCTCTGCCGACTTCCCACTGTTTGATTGGCTTGGTTTTCAGGCGTCCTTTAATCACCACGGCAGAGTCAGCGAATGCATCGACACCAAATATTTCAATGTCCTCTAGTATCAACGGGCCGAAATATTCATCTTCGCGCATCTCTTGTCCGACCTCTTTCATCACGGTCATGACGCGATCGACATCTTCTTTGTAGGCGACTCCGATGTCGAATACATAGGCGGACCACTCCTGGGTGAGATTGGCGAGGGTGTTAATCGTGCCATTAGGGAAGACGTGCACAATACCGGAGAGATCGCGAAGGATCAGGGTGCGGAAGTTGACCGCCTCGACCAGCCCGCCAGTGCCGTTAACGATGGCCACATCCCCGACCCTGACCTGGTTTTCGATAATGAAGAAGAAACCGGCGATAACATCTCGTACCAGATTCTGTGCACCAAATCCGATGGCCAGGCCGACGACACCGGCACTGGCGAGGACCGGTCCGATTTCCACGCCGATCTCACGCAGGATCATCAGTACGCCGGTTAGCCACAACATGATGATGGCTGCTTGGCGCAGCAGGCGTACGATCGTCTCGGCTCTTTTTTGTGCCTCGCTGGGTGGCTCGCCGATGGCTCCGCCGATTAACCGTTTCTCAAGGCGGCCGAGCATTACCTTGACGAAACGCATGACGAACCAGAGCATCACAGCGATCAGTAGAATTCTAAGGCTTGAGCCGATAATCGCATCCCAGCTCACCGTTGCCAGGTATTGCTCTATTTTCTGCGTAAGATCCATGTTGAAGTTATCTTTATCCCAGAAGCTGTGGTAAGAAAAGCACGCGTCCCCCATAGGGAGGACGTTTTGCGCCTGACGTGCCAGGAAAACCTGCTAGTGACCGATGGCCCTGAGATGCCAGCCCACACCACCGGTAACCGCGTCAGGGTAGTGGGTATGCACAAAATGCTCGACTTCGCGCACCCGTTTGATCGGGATATCCAGCATTAGCAGGATCTCGCCATGTGCCAATGCCTCGCGAAACTGGGAACGGTGCGCCGAGGGAATACGCTTGGTGAACATCAAGCCGCCGATGAAGGTGGCGAACATGAGCACGACGGCTATACCGGCGACGAAGGGGAAATTGAAAACCAGCGAAGCGATAAAGGCGATTAGGGCGAGAAAAAACAGGGTTAGATTGGCATTCCATAGCCAGGTTTCAAGGAGTGCCTCCTCGTCGATATTTCGGTGACTATGCGGGTGCTTAAGGAGCCTGGGTTCGAAGTCGGTAATGACATGAATATTCGATGTATCAATACCGGTATCGCTTTGCAGGCGGTCGATCGCATCCTGGGCATGAGCCTCGTTGGGAAACAGAAAGTAGAGTCGTCTTTGCATGGCAAACCTCCTCTCTAATCAAGTAGTAGATGTTTCAGGGCAACGGCCTGGTTGTGTTGCGTGTCTTTTGCGCCGTAGAGCAGGATGAGTTGCTTTTGACGTGATATTTCCTTTAGTCGTTGCAGTTCATCATTCAGTGGTATGAGCTCGGCCTCGTATCGACGTATAAACTCGGCCCATTTACTGTCATCGTGTGCGAACCATTTTCGTAGTTCGGTCGAAGGCGCAAGATGCCTGGCCCATTCATCCAGCTTAAGTTTTTCCTTGCTGATCCCTCGGGGCCACAGTTTATCGACCAGGACGACATAGGTGCCCTTCGGTTTCTCATGCTTGTGAAACTCATAGGCTCTTTCTATCCTGATAGTCACAATTAGTCCTCAGCATGTGGTCAACGCTCGAATACCAGTGCCTCGGGAGTGGCGCCCAGCGCCGTCAGCGCGCTGTTTACCGCCTTGACGAATGGCGGTGGTCCGCAGACATAGAAGTGTTGATTTATTTCCGCGATATGCCGCTCCAGAAATTCACTGTCGATACGTTGCGGCTGACAACGGCAGTCACTGGTTCGGGTGCAGAGGAACGTGGCCGCATCGCCGAGGTAGTAACGAAGTTCCTGTTCGCAGATGATGTCGTCCGGCCCCTTGTTGGAGAAGAGCAGTCTGTGGCCACCCAGTTGATTGTCACGAGCCAGGCGGCGGATGATTGCCAGGAACGGAGTGATGCCCGCACCGGCGGCAATGAAGGTGCCGGGTCCGTTGTACTGGATAGTTCCGAAGGGTTCCGTCATCAACAGTTTTGCCCCGGAAGAGAGCTGGTGTAGTTGCGCGGTCATGCCCTGATGTTCGGTGTATCCTTTGATACTGAATTCCAAAACCTCGTCATCGGGTAGCGAGGTGGGGGTGAATGGGCGTTTTTTATCTTCCCACCCCGGCAGGTCGATCGCCAGTTCGACACCCTGTCCGGGTTGGAAATGGAACCCTTGTGGACGCGTTGTGATGAAGCGCATGACGTCGTGGGTGATGAATTCCGTCATCAGAATCGTAGCGTGCTGTTCCATGGTCACCGTCTCCTCGGAACCTTCGCTTCAGGATAGTCTGCAGGTATGCCACGGTTAATTCACACCGGAGGTCGGCTGCCTGTTCAATAATTAAAAAACTCTAGCAGTTGGGCCGGTGATTGCCAGTGAGGCGCCATGGGGAATGAGCGCATTAGGTGTCTCTGGCTTATGCTGTCAGTACGTAGCAGAGGAACAGGCCCCATGACGCGACGTGAAGTTCTCAAGTTGATGCTTGCAGGCTGCGTGCTTGCAGCCTGCGGCGGTGGGTCTGGGAAACCACGTATTGGCCTTGCCCTGGGAGCCGGAGGTGCCAAGGGGCTGGCCCATGTGCTGATGCTTGAGGTCTTCGACGAGCTGGGGCTCGTGCCGCACCGCATTGCCGGCAGTAGTATCGGCGCGGTAATGGGGATGCTGTACGCCTCAGGCTTGAGCGGCACGGAGATCCGTGCGTTAGTCGATCAGCTTACTGTTTCCGACGAGGAAAGCTGGTTGGATTCACTTTTTTCAGAGGAACTCACCCGCTGGTTCGATTTTTTTGAGTTGAAGATCGGGGAAGGGGGGCTGGCCGACTCATCGGTCTTTATCGGCTATCTTGGGGAAGTCAGTGGCTGCAGTGATTTCAGCGAACTCAAGATCCCTCTCAAAGTGGTTTGTGCCGATTTCTGGAGCCGCGAACAGGTGGTGTTCGAAAGCGGCCCACTGTTGCCGGCGTTGCAGGGGAGTATGGCCATGCCGGGATTGTTTGAACCGGTTCATCACGCTGACCGTGTGCTTGTGGATGGCGGATTGGTCAACCCGGTGCCCTTCGATTTGTTACGCAAGGAGTGCGATCTTGTGGTTGCTGTCGATGTGCTGGGGATGCGAACTCCTGACAGCGCGAACGGCCCCAGTCTGTTAGAGAACTCATTCAACAGTTTCCAGATCATGCAGAATGCCATTGTGCGGGAGAAGCTGACCGACATGGCGCCGGACATCTATATCCGGCCGGCGATAGAGAACGTGCGGGTACTGGAGTTCTACAAAGCCGAGCAGATCTACCTCGAAGCGAATCCCGAGGCCAATAGATTGAGGTCAATGTTGCGTTCCAGGTTGGATCGCTGAGGCGAACCAAGTGAGGAAGGCGGCGTATGTCGGGCGCAAAGTTAACGATAATGGCACATCGGTCACAAAACTGTTGTGAGGTCGTCGCCCTATCGGGCAGGCTGCATTAAGATCGATTGCTGTATCAAGAACAGGGGATGTTATGAAAAAACTATACATCATTGTTGTGGTGACAGTTGTGGCGGTGCTGACCCTGCCGTTATGGGGCAGTTGCGACCTTAACGCCAAAGCATGCAGCGGGTGGTGTAGCGTGCGCCATTACGGTTCAGATATCAGGGTCGCTTCCTGTAAGGCAGGTTGTTCGACGGACAGGCTGCGCTGCCTGACAAGTCAGGGGAGCAAGGAGGCGGGTCGCTTCATTGATAAGCTGGGAAGGTAAGCGTCCATTGGTGAAGCCAGCCTATCGGCTATGGCCGCCGGATGGGTAGTAACCTAGGAAATGACGTGTGGTGCGTTACTCCCAGAAACGCCACCATTTGCGCTCTTTCTTTTTCTCGCCTTCTTCAGTTCCCGCCCCAATTTCCTTTTGCTCACGCTCCATGCTGCGGTTTCCCTGGCCATTCATCATGTGCTCCCTTTCCCTCTCCCGGTCATATTCGCGCTCCCGCTCCATTTGCCTTTCGGTGTCTTTTTTCGCTTCTTCAGGTGTCATGCCTTGTGCGTTTTGACCTTTCATTTCCTCGGCCTGTTCAGCGGCGGCCCCTTGGCCCATACCATGCTGTGCGGCGAGCAAAGAATTGATCGGTGTGGCCGCCAGGATGAGCGTGGCTGTTGCGGTAAGTAACGCTTTCATGACAGTTCTCCCTTGTTGCATTTTGTGTCGACGCCAAAAAAGTAGCGGGATTTTGCTCAAGTGCAACTGGTGCTCGTGGCCCTGAAAACAAAAAACCCCGCCAGGGCGGGGTCTCTATTGTTCGACAAGCGATGGAGTTACTGGGGAACAACGTTACTTGCTTGCGGGCCTTTGGGACCGCTTTGCACGTCGTAAGTCACCTTTTGACCTTCGTTAAGGGTCTTGAAACCGGAACCCTGGATAGCGCTGAAGTGGACGAAGACATCCGGACCACCATCATCCTGAGCAATAAAACCAAAGCCTTTGGATTCGTTGAACCATTTCACTGTGCCTGTTGCCATGATACTTACCTTTTTGAAAATAAACTTTATTGTTAATTGCAGGTCATGAATCGGGGTGTTCAGGAGATAACGCGAAAAGGTAACGCCCAAAACGGCCTCTGCCATAAACTGCAGGTCTCTACGAGTATACGACACGGTGATATGCTTGACCACTCGATTTGGGCGCAAATTTTAGGTGATTAGTGCTGTTTATGGTCCGTAAATAAGCGCTTATTGTGTGACTAGGCGGCCTGTATTGTGCATATCTTATCCGGCGTGTCCCGTCGAGGTGGGTGTGCCTGCCATGGGCAGGTAAAGCGAAGTGCGCTCGTTCGGCTGAAATTACTTCTCTTTGTCAGTGGTATAAAATAATCCTGGGATGAGGCTTTTTTTGAGGATCTTGGTCTCCCCCATTTCTGCCTGGTTCGTCTCGCTGAAGCGAAAGAAGGTTTGACCGATGCGTATCATGTCGCCGTTAAGCAAAAGGTGGACACTTACTGCCGAATGGTTGACGAATGTTCCGTTGGTACTGTCCAGATCGCGGATCACATAGTGGGTCAGTTGCGGATTCTGTTCACTGCAGACCTTTTCGATTTGCGCATGTTCGCGGCTGGAAAGGTCATCGTTGATGCTCAGATCGTTCTCTTCGTTACGTCCGATACGGTAAGGAGATTTATCAATAGCGATTTTCACACCGGGGACATTGTTTTTATATTGAATCAGGGTGGCCATGGTTCCGTTCCTGTCGCACGTAATTCCAATTGATTATATGTTCTCCGATGAGGAATTTGTACGACCAGGTCGCAAAACTATTGATCGACTCCTTGTGTGACTACTGCAACCTCCCTTGACTTGGCATCGACCATGTTAAAGCGGCTGCCGATAAAGTAGATGACAAAGCCGCTAGTGATACCAGGAGCAATGGCATAGATCATTTCCGGCATCAGTAGAGGCCAGGCATAAACCGTAGCGATACCACCGAGTACCATGGCAATGGCAACCGCCTGAGTGGGTCGTCGCCCCAGAGCGTAGACGGTGAGCAGGGGCGCAAAACCGGCGCCGAGCACTCCCCAGGCGTCAAGCACCAAAGCAAAAACGCTCTTATCGCTGAGTAGCGCTATCGTCAGAGCCAACAGGCTGATGAGTACAGTGCCACCCTTGGTAATGAGGTAGTGGTCCACCTTTTGCCGGTGGAAGTCACGGGTCAGTGAGGCGGCGCAACTGAGGATAAGTGAGTCGGCAGTGGAAATGGTTGCGGCGAAAATTCCTGCCAGTACCATTCCGACCAGCACTGGCGGTAAAAGCTCTCGGGCCAGGGTTGGCAAGGCCAGCTCGGCATCAAAGCTCTCTACTTCCGGCAACAGCACGCGGGCGGCGAGGCCGACGCCGATGGTCATGCCGTAAAACAGGGTAAACCAGCTGTAGTAGTAAATACGCACCCGGTTCATGTTTTCCGGCCTGTCCATGGTCATGAAGCGGACCATGATGTGCGGTTGGCCGGCAACACCGTAGCCGGCGAAAAGCCAGCCGAGGAAGAAGGCCAGGCCGCCGAAAAGTGGGCCTTGGCTCAGGTTCTGCGGCACCAGCGACAGATAGCTGCTGTCGATTTGCATCAGCCGGTCACCAACACCGCTGAACCCACCGAGCGTATCAAGGGTGATGTAGAGCATCATCGCCATCGCAACGAACATCACGATGGACTGTGCTGCATCGGTCCAGATCGAGGCGCGGATGCCACCGGCGAAGGAGTAAAGCAACACGATTACCGTGCCGATGAGCGCCCCGCTATAAAGTTCCCAGTCGAACAGCACATGTAGCGCCTTGCTTCCGGCACTGAGCTGGGCGGCGGCATAGGTGCCGAGAAACAGCAGGGTAATGAGGCCGACGATAAAGCGCAGTGCGCTGTAGTTGGTATCGTGCCAGTGACTGAGCAGGCCGCCGAAGGTATGCACGCCGTGGCTTTCAGTTTTCTCCCTCACCTGGCGGTGCACCAGCAGCGAGGCAATAAAATCGCCGAGCAGCCAGCCAATCATCATCCAAATCGATGAAAGCCCGACACTGTATGTGTAGCCGATCATGCCAATGAACATGTAGCCGCTGTTGTTGGTGGCGACGGCAGACAGGGCAACCAGCCAAGGCTTTACGTTGTGGCCGGCAAGCAGGTAATCGTTACTGTTTTTTTGCCGCTGTCTGAGGGAATAGAGGCCGATAATGACGAAGAGCAGCAAAAAGGCGAGAAAGCTTGCAATAACCATGAATAGTTCCGGGCTGGCGGTATTGCGTTTTCACCCTACAGCAAGCTGTTGCCGGATTCAAATCCGGCTATGCTGGATGTACGCTAGGCACGATGCTGTCTGCGCTTAACCGATCGCGTCCTTTAGTTTGCGAAGCACACTGGCGGCATTGGTCAGTTCCTCGATACTAAAATCGGCGGTGATGTTATTGGCCCAGGCGATCTGGGTAGTGCTCGTCTGATCGAATATCTCTCGCCCCTTGAGGGTGAAGTCCACCAGTTTGGCGCGCTTGTGATCGGGATTTGCGTGATAGGCGAGTACGCCCTGTTCGACCAGAATGTCGCTCAGTCGCTGTACACTTTGGCGTTGTAGCCCCATTCGCCTGGCGATCTGGGCCACAGTTAGTGGCCGCTCCTCCAGTTTCAGTGCCGCCAGCACTTGCCAGCGTGCCCCGGTAAGGCCATGGTAGGCGCTCATTTCATCACCCGCTGCCAGCAGCCTGCCGTTGAGCTGGAACAGCTCATCGATCAGTGCATTCAGCGATTCGCCCTTGCTCGTTAAACCCATAATCCCTCGCTTCGATATTTATGGGCACCTCTAAATTCATGCGCACGCATCCTGAACGCCCCTATCCGCACTCTTTGCGTTGCAAATCTTCACAATAGCCGGCTATTTCGTGCGATTTGCACCCTGATAACACGAATCTGTGCCCCAATCTTCTTACTCAGAATAATTAGAGGTGTCATTATGACAGTGTTCTGTCAATGCGGCACTATAGCCTGCCGGGTACGGGGAGAAAAGAATAGGACATTCTTCTGCAAGGTGGGCCATTCAGCGCGAGGTATCTTTTTTGCTGGTTTTGTTCTCCAGCGTTAAGGGGAGATCTGAAATGTGTACGGGAGATGTGGGCTCATGTGGCAGTAAAGTCGTGTTATTCTCCGCTGGAGTTAACTGAAGGACGTCCTATACTTTTGTTGCTGTGAGGTTTTGGATGATCGGCCCTGCGGCATCGAAATTCATA
>JBFEYJ010000085.1:0-11801 GCA_041562215.1 Thiohalomonadaceae bacterium
ATCGCCTACGGCAGTACCACCACCATCACCCAGAGTACCGCCTCGCTCGCTGTCGACTGGCAGAGCTTCAATGTCGCCACCGACGAAACGGTGAAATTCGTTCAGCCCTCGTCTACTTCTGTCGCCCTTAACCGTATCCTCGATCAGAGCCCCAGCGAAATTTTCGGTTCCATCGAGGCCAACGGCACCGTCTTCCTCAGCAACCCCAACGGCCTCATCTTCGGCGGGACCGCCACCATCAACGCCGGCAGCTTTGTCGCCAGTGGTTTTGATATCAGCACCGATGACTTCATGGCGGGCAATTACACTTTGGCACGGGTCTCTTCAATCGTTCTTTATGAGGGAAAATCCGTCCTGTAGCGTCTATGCCCAGCTCTCAGCACTGAACGCTCATCCGCGATTTAGCTACCTGGGGTGCAGGTTTTCATCATCCTTCACCAATCAGGTTTGGGTTATCCCTGGTTAAATTTATAAGCTTAGAGTTCATTGGGACGCCATCCTTTGGATGTAAAGGCGAAATTGTAGGCACCGAGTTTCTCGGTAAATCTTTCCGTCCAAGGGGGAGTTTTAACACGACATGTTTTATCGGCTTATGACTTCTGTTTCTAGCACTGTTCTACCCCACCTCACCAAACCAGAAGCTCGTATTCTTCTGCAAAAATTCATCATGGCGCATGTAGTGTGAACCATCACACGAAAAGGTCAGGCTGACCATCCCGTTAAATATATTTATGGATGCGGTACGCAAGTAAATCGTTTCATCGCTTAGTCGCAGTGTTTGCATGTTGTCGAGTATCTTGCTGATCTTATTCTGAGGTATTTGTGCGCCGCTATCATAGGGATGGCTCGGGTAGACGAGACAGATATCAGGATCGATCAGTGCCTCGCGATCGAGTATTCGGTAACGAAACGGATCGTCCATCATCCAGATAATGGCCTGGCTGCTGGAGAAATGGATCTGGCATTGAAATACACCGCGCTTGGTTAAAAATTCTTCGAGAATGGAGAGGGACTGCTCAATATTCCGGTCCATGGGGCTTTCGCTCCGGCTCTGTTGAAATACTGTGCCACGAATGGCCGGGTCGCCCTTGATCTGCCGCCAGTCACCGGGCTCTTCATAAAGTTCGGAGGTCACCGGAAGATCCCTCAGCATGAAATTGGCGCCAATGAAGCCGAGAGTCTCGGAGTGATTTCGTACAACCTGCAAGGCCGTTAACGCGGGGTGGTGAGAAAAATGGCTGATATAGGCATCTGATAACAGGAACCCCCATGCAGGTACCGTCTCTTGCATGTAGGGTCTGTCCGAACGGTTGCGTCCGTAATGGCCGCGCTGTATCCCCTTTGCACCGACGTTGTCGCTGATTTGTTTTCCCTCCGTCGTTACCGCGTAGAGAAAATTGCAAAATGGAATGCTTGAATGCTCCTCCCGAAGCACTTGGTTTATGCATAGTCTATCGCCCCAGATAGGGACACATTTCTCAGCTAATTGTGCCAGGGGCTCGCGAAGTACTTCGGCCAGTTCCGCTCGTTGCTGATAAATACTGTCTTGCCATGAATGTGTCATTAATGTTCCTCCAGTCTTATATGCTAAAGAAACACTCCCTGTTACAGGGCGTAATGTCACGATCTCATCGGACACCCTTATGCACGGATTAAGACATCTGTGGGGGATAATCGTATAAAGGAAAGGGTGGGCTTATTGACTTCAACGCAACAAAGTTTAGTCAATGCCACGGGACTTTGAATCGATGAGAACAAAAAAATAGTGGCACGATTATTGTGATTGAGAAGTACGTAGCAAAGGTGTGAAAACAGCGTGATTGATGAGTGTTAATGGATTGAAACAGTGTCTGTTTGACAGCAAGCGTTCAACTGCCGGTGAGTCTGTCATTATGACGAGGAAACCTGTGTTTCCAAATGCTCCAGAACAACCTGCATCAGGCGGTTGGCCTCACTAAAACGCTTTTCATCGGCCAGCATCTCTTGTTCATTCTGGATATAGGGAGCTTCGACCAGCTCGTGTGCACTGTTGCTGATAAGGCTCTCTGCAGTGGTGTGGGTCGTTTCCAGATGGAACTGCAAGCCGATGACCCTGTTCTCATAGATGAAGCCCTGATTTTCACAGACCTCACTTGAGGCAATGCGCTGGGCGCTATCAGGGATGCTGAAGGTTTCACCGTGCCAGTGAAAGACATTCAGTGTCTGTGGGAAACGCCTGCCGGGATCGGTGGCGGTAAATTCGGGATTGAATGTGATCGGAAACCAGCCGATCTCCTTCTCCTTCCCCTGTGTGACCTCACCGCCAAGCGTCTCCGCGAGCAGCTGTGCGCCGAGGCATATCCCCAATATCGGTTTGCCGGCGTCAATCACTTGCTTGACGAACCACTTCTCCGCTTTCAGCCACACATATTCATGCATGTCGTGAACGCTCATCGGTCCGCCCAGGATCACCAACACATCGAAACGATCCAGCGCAGGCAGGTGGTCACCGGCGTAGAGGCGCGTAACGCTGAGCTGGTGATGATGAGCAAAGGCCCATTGCTCGATGCTGCCGGGGCCCTCGAAGGGGACATGCTGGAGGTAGTGGATGTTCATTCAGTTTCTCTCAACCGCATAAAACTTTTGCAGGAGCAGCTTTGCCGCGATGTATGTAACCTACCACCGAATAATCGCAGCTGGAAGCCGCTCCTGCCACTATTCATGCCTCAGCGCATCAATGGGATCCAGCCGCGCAGCCTTACGTGCCGGGAAGTAGCCGAAGGCGACACCAATGACCATGGAGAAGAGGAAGGCGAACATCACCATGGTCGGTTCCACAACGTAGGGGATCTGCAGCAGACCGGCAATAAACCAGGAGGCGGTGAGGGCGAGCAGGATGCCGAACAGGCCGCCGAAGGAGGAGAGCACTACCGCCTCGACCAGAAACTGGGTGAGGACGTCGCGCTCCTGGGCGCCAATGGCGAGGCGGATGCCGATCTCGCGGGTACGTTCAGTCACTGATACCAGCATGATATTCATGATACCAATGCCGCCGACCAGCAGGCTGACTGCAGCCACCGCACCGAGCAGGGCGGTTAGGATACGGGTGGTGCCGGTGAGGGTGCGGGTGATCTCCTGCATGTCCATGATGCTGAAGTCGTCCTCCTCGCCGGGGCCGATGCGACGCCGTTCGCGCATCAGGTTTTCGATGTCGCGCTGCACCGTGGTGGTGGAAACGCCATCACGTGCAGAGATGCGCAGGTGCTGCACATCCTGATTGCCGGCGATGCGGCGCCAGAAGGTGCGTAATGGCATAACGATGGCATCGTCCTGATCGGAGCCGCCTGCGGACTGGCCCTTGCTTTTGAGCAGGCCGATAACTTCGCAGGAGATCTTTTGCAGGCGGATGCTGCTCCCGACGGGTGGCTGGGGACCGAAGAGTTTTTGCCGCACGGTCTCGCCAATGACGCAGACGCTTTTGCCGGTGCGTAGCTCACTGTCACTGAAGTCACGCCCCTGGGCAAATTCCCAGTTGCCGACACGAAAGTATCGATTATCGCTGCCGGTGACGCTGGTGTTCCAGTTTTCATTGCCGTACACCGCCACCATTGCCTGCGAGGACTGCGGGGCGACCTCGGCGACACCGCTGATCTCTCGGGCGATTGCCTCGGCATCGTCGAGTTCGAACGGCGTAGCGGCGGTGCGTTGGCCGTGGCCAAGGCGTTGACCTGGGCGCAGGAACAGCAGGTTGCTGCCGAGGCTTTCGATCTGTTGCTTCACCTGTAGTGTGGCGCCGCTGCCGAGGTTGACCATGATGATTACCGAGGCGACGCCGATGACAATACCTAGAGTGGTGAGAAATGAGCGCAGTACATTGCGACGGATCGAGCGCAGCGCCAACAGCAGGGCGTTCCACAGCATCAGGCTGTTTCTCCATTATCTGTTTCCTGCGCCAGCAGGCCGTCGACGAAGCGCAGGGTGCGAGTGGCGTAGGCGGCGATCTCCGCCTCGTGGGTGACCATGACGATGGTGATCCCGAGTTCCTGATTGAAGCTGGTGAGCAGATCCATGATCTCGTGGCCGCGTGCGGTATCGAGATTGCCGGTTGGCTCATCCGCCAGCAGCAGGGCGGGGCGGGTAACGATCGCGCGGGCGATAGCCACCCGTTGCTGCTGACCACCGGAGAGCTCTCCCGGAGTGTGGTGCTCCCAGCCACCGAGGCCGACCTGGAGTAGTGCTTCGCGGGCCAGCCGGTGGCGCTCTTCTGCCGGAAGACCTCGATAGACGAGCGGAAGCTCTACATTCTCCAGCGCCGAAGTGCGGTTGAGCAGGTTGAAGCCCTGAAAGACGAATCCCAGGTAGTTGCGCCTCAGCAAGGCCCGTTGGGAGCGCGTCAGACTACCGACATCCACCCCCTGATAGAGGTAGCGGCCGCTGGTGGGGGTATCGAGACAGCCGATGATATTCATGCAGGTGGATTTTCCCGAACCGCTCGGCCCCATCACCGCCACGAACTCGCCGGGGGCTATCGTCAGGTCGATACCGTCCAGCGCCTTCATCGAGGCCTGCCCCTGGCCGTAGACCTTGGTCACGGCCTGCAGCTCGATTAAGGGGGCATTGCTGTCCTGCATTCCCATTATTGCTTGACCGCGACCGTGTCGGTGATCAGTGCCTTCCCAGGCTTCAGTGTGCCATCGAGCACTTCGGTCATCCGCCCATCGCTGGCGCCGATGGTGAGACTCACGGCTTCAGGCTCACCCTGGCTCAGGAGCCATACTGTGCGCTCGCGCCCCTTCCCAAGCGCGGGGCTGCCGCTGCTGCGTGAAGGGCGTCGGAACAAACGGCTGAACAGGCTGCCACCGCTCTGTGTTTGCGCCTCTGTTGCAGGCGGGCTGTAGCGCAGCGCCGCATTTGGGATGAGCAGTGCATCGACGATGTGGCGGGTGGTGATGTCGGCTGTGGCGGTCATACCGGGCAGCAGCAGCTGATCGGGGTTGTCCACCGCCAGCACAGTTTCGTAGCTCACCACCCCGTCCACTGTCTGCGGGGCATGGCGGATTTGCGAGATGCGGGCGTTGAAGCTGAGTTCCGGGTAGGCGTCGACACTGAACACCGCCTCCTGTTCGTTGCGCACCTGGCCGATATCCGCCTCATCGACGGCAACGATGAGCTCCATGCGAGTCAGATCTTCGGCCACGGTGAAGAGTTCCGGGGTCTGGAGCGAAGCGGCAACCGTCTGGCCGGGCTCGACCTTGCGATTAAGTACGATGCCATTGATAGGGGAGCGGATGGTCGCCTTTTTCAGGTTCGTTTCATGGCCATCGAGAATCGCTTGCGCCATCGCCACTTGCGCCCTGGCGCTGCTGACAGCCGCTCGAGCCCGTGCATAGGCAGCCTCGGCGGCATCAAGATCGTTAGGTGAACAGAGTTGCTTTTTTGCCAATTCCTTGCAACGGTTGAGTGCTGCCCGTTTCTCCAGCTCGGTGGCGCGGGTCTCCTCGACCATGGCCTTTGCCTGCTGCAGCGAGGCTCTGCCCTCGGCGATGCGGTTGTTGAGCGAAGTGGTGTCGAGGCGGGCGAGCACCTGGTCGACCTTAACCTCGTCATTGTAGTCGACCTCGACGCTGGCAATGGTACCGGAGAGTTCGCTCCCCACCACCACCTGATTGAGCGGCTGCAGCGTACCGGTAGCGGTGACGGTGAGGGTCAGATCACCCCGGCCTACCGCTGTGGTTTTGTAGCTGACGGCTTTCTCTGTGCCATTGTAGGAGGGCAGGACGAAATAGAATACGACAGCGACGAGCAGGAGCGCTGCACTCCACCAGCGCCAGTTGTTTAAACGTCGGCTCCTGGAGTTGATTCTAAGGGTGCTTTGGATATCACCCGGCTGTGATGATGATTCTGCCATGGTCGGTTAAGCCTTTTTATATGATCGGCGGGGAGTTGCCGGTATCGCCGCCGGAAAAGTGTAGCGAAACACACAGGCCGCCCTCGCTGCGATTGGCGGCAGAGACGCTGCCGCCATGCGCCGCCATGACCTGTCCGGTGATTGACAGTCCGAGACCGAAACCACCGCTGTGGCGATCGCGTGCCTCGCCGATACGGGTAAAGGCCTCGAACATGCGTGAAAGTTCCGTTTCCGGAACGCCTTCGCCCTGATCGCATACCTCGATGCGGACGCCTTCGGGTTCACTGCTGAGGTGTACCTGCACGGTTGTCTGTTCGCGAGTGTGGCGCACGGCATTGCGCACCACATTCTCGATCGCCGCCCGCAACAGTACAGGATCTCCCTCCAGGGTAAAATCCTCTCCAGGCTCGAGGGTCACCTTCCGCCCCCTGGCTGCGGCCTCGAAATCGGCATCGTTGACCACGTTATGCAAGAGTTGCCTGAGGGAAACACGTTTGCGCTCGAGGATCGACTGGCCCGACTCGAGTCGAGCCAGCGAGAGCAGGTTGCTCACCAGACGCTCCAGCTCATCGGCTTCTTTGCCGATGCGCTGAAGTGCCCGTTCATGATCATTGTTCTTCTCCAAGAGTTCCAGGGCGACACGCAGCCGCGCCAAGGGTGAGCGCAGCTCATGTGAGACATCGCTCAGCAGACGTTTCTGGCTATCAAGCATCTCCCGCAGCCGTTCGGCCATCAGGTCGAAATCCCTGGCCAGTTCAGCCACCTCATCTCTCCCCTTGCCGCCGACCCGTACGCTGAGATCACCTTTAGCCATGCGCTGAGCCGCCAGCCTCAGGCGGCGGATAGGCCGACTGAGCAGTGCTGCCAGGCCTAAGCTGACAAGCCCGCTAATCAGCACGGCAATGGCAATACGCAGCCATTGCGGCACTCTGTGTGTTCGCTCCAGGTTGACGACAGTTGCAAGGAAGTAGCGGGGTGTTGTGTCTGCAATGGAGGCGATCACCAGGTAACGGCTCCTGCCGATGCGATGTATTCCCTGTTGCAGGGGAAGATCATCGAGACGCCGCTCCAGGCGAGGTACCGGCCTTTGCCCAAAAGGAAGGTTACCCTGCTCATCGAATAGCAGGATGGGTCTGCCATTTTCACGTCGCAATGATCGCAGCCAGTGTGACACCGATACCGGATCCTGCTCCTGAAGCAATGGGGCGGCGGTTTCGGCATGGGCTGCGAGTCGATGTTCGGCCAGTTCCAGTTGCCTATCGCCCAGGGTTCTCTCACCGAGAAACATCGCACCGCCAAGCAGCAGTGCGACCAGCCAGAAGGCGAGAAAAATTTTGCTGAAAAGGGAGGGCATCAGTGCTGCACGTACTGGTAACCGGCACCGCGTATCGTGTGAATACGCAAAGCACCGTCTGGCAGAGGGCCAAGCTTACGGCGGATCTGCGCCATATGGGTTTCGATCCGCCGGTCGAAGGCTTGCAGCGGTCGACCCAGGCCTTCACGGGCCAGCACCTCCCGTGATACCACGCTACCGGCGTGACTGAGCAGGATATGGAGGAGATTGAACTCCGCCCCGGTCAGTTCCACCACTTGGCCATTCAGGGTCACGCTTCGGTTGCCCGGATCCAGCGTCAGGTCGCCAAGGTGGATCACGCCAGGCGACTCTTCCAAGCCGCTGCGTCGCAGCAGGGCACGCAAGCGGGCAACCAGCACCCGGGGGCTGGTCGGTTTGGCCACGTAGTCGTCGGCACCGAGTTCCAGGCCGACCACTGTATCGGTGTCATCACCGCGAGCGGTCAGCATGAGCACCGGCACATCGATTAGTGGCTTGAGTCGCTTGAGGACATCAAAACCGTTCATGCCGGGCAGCATGACATCGAGGATGATCGCATCCCACGTCTCCTGTTGGGCCACCTCCAGTGCCTGGGCACCATCATGCACACTGTGTACGGAAAAGCCTTCACTTTCCAGGTACTCGCTCAGCAGTTCGCAAAGCGCTTCATCATCATCGACCAGTAGTACTCGCGGCATCGCTTCCTCCAATGTGTGAATTTTGCGCTCTCCTGTCCGTGTTGAAAAGGCGCCGGCTACCGGCTTTGCACTTCTTTGCACTACTTGATGCAAGCCCACCCAACTTGTCGCGGCGGCTTGCTATCGTTGCACCACCTGCCATGAGGCAGTTAAACAGACAGAGGTGTAACACTCATGACCATGCAAAAGAAAAGTATTGTCGCACTCCTCGCCGGCAGCCTGTTGCTGGGTAGCGCCGGTGTTATGGCCTATGGCGGCCATGGCTGTGACCGCAAGGGATTTGAAGATAGTAAGCCGACTCGTGTTCTTGAAAAGTTGGATAATGTCACCGATGAGCAGCGTGAGCAGGTGCAAAAGCTCTTTGAGGAACAGCGTGAGAGCATGAAAGGGCAACGCGAGGCGATGCGCGAGAATCGCAAGGCCGTGCGTGAAGCCATTAATAAAGGTGCTTCAACTGAAGAAATCGGCGCTCTGGCCAATAAGCAGGGCGAATATGTCGCTGCGATGATTGTCGCCAAAGCGGAGATGCGCCGGAAAATGGGCAACGTCCTGACTGAGGAACAGATGTTGCAGCTCCAGGAGCTGCGTGACAAACGGATGGAAAAGCGCGAGCGCAAATAACGCCTGTTCTGATGGTAATCGAGGTCGCGCAGGCCGGGAGGCTTGCGTGGCCTTTTTATTGCGTGTTTGCGAGATTTTTTGACTACTACAATTAATCTAATGCGGGGTCTCGCCCGCGCGGCGAGATACTCTGCAAAGTCCATGAATGGATTTTACTCTTCAGGCTGGCAAAGCAGTCCCCATAGGGCGCCTGCGGGCGAGATAGCCCCGCCCCGTATCGAATGAATTTCTCGTGAGACGACACATCTTACCGCAGCGAGCGGTAGATATTTCGGCGCTGGCGCTTGCTTAGCACGAGTTGCCACAATTGTCCCTGGCGCGCTCGAAAGAAACCGGCGCAGCTCATCAGGTAGTATTTCCACATGCGGTAAAAGCGCTCATCGTATTTGTCCATGAGTTGCGGCCAGGCAGCTTCAAAATTGCCCCACCATGCCATCAGGGTGTGATCATAGTCGGAACCGAAATTGTGCCAATCCTCGATCTGGAAGCGCTCTTCCAAGGCGGCTGTGATTTGCCTTGCGGAGGGAAGCTTTCCATTGGGGAAGATATATTTGTCAATCCATGGATCACTGTGATGGACGGTGGTGTAGTCACCGATGGTGTGCAGCAGGAACAGACCGTCGTCAGCCAATAGTTGTTGCACGGCGTTGAAAAAGGTCGGGTAGTTCCTTGGGCCGACATGCTCGAACATCCCAACGGAGACGATCTTGTTGAAGCTTCCCTTCAGATCACGGTAGTCCATCAGTTCGATATTGACCGGAAGACCGGCGCAACGTTCGCGCGCCAGCCGCAGCTGCTCGCGAGAAACCGTAATGCCGGTGACGGCAACTCCATAATGTTCGGCCGCATGGCGTGCCAGCCCGCCCCAGCCACAGCCGATATCCAGCAGCCATTCTCCCTCCTTGAGTTCAAGTTTTCTGCAGATGAGATCAAGTTTGTTCTGTTGCGCCTTTTCAAGCGTGTCGGCATTGGCCCAATAGCCGCAGGAGTAAGACATGCTCGAATCCAGCATTGCTTCGAATACATCGTTTCCGGTGTCGTAGTGGTGTTCACCCACCCGGAAGGCGCGACGGTAGGATTGAGGGTTGAGGAATTGACGTCGAATCGCTTCAGCCAGCAGTCGTAAGCGAGCCCATCCACGGATTTTCTCATTGATGTTATTTGTTAACAGGCGGGTAAATAGCTCATCAAGTTGATCGCACTCCCACAGCCCATCCATATAGGCCTCGCCGAAACCGAGCGATCCTGTGGCCAGGATCCGGCGGTAAACTTCGTCATCGCGCACCTGAATGTCCCAGGGTTGCTGTCCATTAAATCGAACGCCTGTGCCGACCAGCAATTCAACCAGCGGTGCAGGTGGCGTTGGGCATTTCGGGGATGTACTGGCGTTATCAAGAACAGCCTCATTGCTCCTGCTCATCCATTTTTCTCCGCTTCATTTGTCTTTGTGGGCCTCTATATACGCTCCAGCTGATACCTCCAAGGCGCAAATATGCGCACAAACGCCGTATGAACGCATATGTGCGCTTGCTGAGCGCGTTTGCACAAAATCACCTGGAGTGTTTTGTACAGCGACATGCAATCCGAAGGGCAAAGCCCACTCTAAGGCTTTGCAGCGTCGCCAGGGTGGTTGCAGCGAAAGGTTAGAGGCGACTTGAATTAATCTGGCAAAAGAAGTGTAGACACTAATGCCTGATTTTGAATGGAGGTGAGAGGGGGAGTTCTGACCGATGTGCCATTGTCCTCCTTTAGTGAGCAATTGTCGCAAATCCGACAAGATTCATTTTTCGGTTTATGTGTAAAAACAACGTGTTGCAAAGTGGCATGGCGGTTGCTCTGTGAATATCAACACAGAACAGCATCCCACAGACAACAGGTGTCACAATGCAGCCGAAAGACATTGCCGCACTACTGGATGAGCCGGCCTGCGCTCACAACAAAAAAGAGAAGTCAGGCTGCGCCAAGCCCAAACCCGGGGCTACCGCCGGAGGCTGTGCCTTCGATGGTGCGCAGATCGCCCTGCTACCTATCGCCGATGTAGCGCACATCGTCCACGGCCCTATCGCTTGTGCAGGTTCTTCCTGGGATAACCGCGGTACCCGATCCTCAGGCCCAACGTTGTACAAAATCGGCATGACCACGGATCTTACTGAACAGGACGTGATCATGGGCCGTGGCGAGAAGCGCCTGTTCCACTCCATTAAGCAGGCCATCGACAGTTATTCCCCGGCGGCGGTTTTTGTTTACAACACTTGCGTGCCTGCGCTTGTCGGCGACGATGTGGATGCGGTGTGCAAGGCTGCCGAAGAGAAGTGGGGCGTGCCTGTGGTGCCGGTGGACGGCGCCGGTTTCTACGGCACAAAAAACCTCGGCAACCGTATCGCCGGTGAGGCCATGGTCAAATACGTCATCGGTACCCGGGAGCCCGAACAGCTACCGCCGTCGGCACTCGATAGGGAGTTTTCCATTCACGACATCGCCCTTATCGGCGAGTACAACATCGCCGGTGAGCTGTGGCACGTCACGCCGCTGCTTGATGAGCTGGGACTACGCGTGCTGGCGACCCTTTCCGGTGATTCACGCTTTCGTGAGATCCAGACCATGCACCGCAGCGAAGCCAACATGATGGTTTGCTCCAAGGCGATGGTGAACGTTGCTCGCAAGTTGCAGGAACGTTACGAAACTCCGTGGTTCGAGGGAAGTTTCTATGGCGTGCGTGATACCTCTCAAGCCTTGCGTGATTTTGCCCGCCTTATCGGTGACGACGATTTGGCCTATCGCACCGAAAAATTGATCGGCCGCGAGGAGTCGCGCATCGATGCACGGCTTGAACCCTGGCGAGAGCGCTTACGCGGCAAACGTGCACTGCTCTATACCGGCGGCGTGAAATCCTGGTCGGTGATCTCGGCGTTGCAGGATCTCGGCATGGAGGTCGTCGCCACCGGCACCAAGAAGTCCACCGAGGAGGACAAGGCGCGCATTCGTGAGCTGATGGGTGAAGAGGCGCGGATGCTCGAGGACGGCAATCCCCGTGCGTTGCTCGATACGGTCCGTGACTATCAGGTTGATGTGCTCATCGCCGGCGGGCGCAACATGTATACCGCGCTCAAGGCGCGTGTGCCCTTCCTCGATATCAATCAGGAACGTGAGTTCGGCTATGCCGGTTACGAGGGCATGCTGGAGTTGGCTCGTCAGATGGCATTGACCATCGAAAGTCCTGTGTGGGAGTCGGTACGCCGTCCCTCGCCGTGGAGTACAACAA